>NC_010617.1:674385-1011577 GCF_000010285.1 Kocuria rhizophila DC2201
CTACGCGCACGTCGACGCCCCGGGCCACGCCGACTACGTGAAGAACATGATCACCGGTGCCGCTCAGATGGACGGCGCGATCCTCGTGGTCGCCGCCACCGACGGCCCCATGGCGCAGACCCGCGAGCACGTGCTGCTCGCCCGCCAGGTGGGCGTGCCCTACCTGCTGGTGGCGCTGAACAAGTCCGACATGGTGGACGACGAAGAGCTGCTCGACCTCGTCGAGATGGAGGTCCGCGAGCTGCTGTCGGACCAGGGCTTTGACGGCGACAACGCCCCCGTGGTGCGCGTCTCCGCTCTGAAGGCCCTCGAGGGCGACGCCCAGTGGGTCAAGTCCGTCGAGGACCTCATGGAGGCCGTGGACGAGAACGTGCCGGACCCCGTCCGCGACACCGACAAGCCCTTCCTCATGCCCATCGAGGACGTCTTCACCATCACCGGTCGTGGCACCGTGGTGACGGGTCGCGCCGAGCGCGGCACCCTGCCGATCAACTCCGAGGTCGAGATCGTGGGCATCCGCCCCGTGCAGAAGACCACGGTCACCGGCATCGAGATGTTCCACAAGCAGATGGACGAGGCCATGGCGGGCGAGAACTGCGGCCTGCTGCTGCGCGGTCTCAAGCGTGACGACGTCGAGCGCGGCCAGGTCGTGTGCAAGCCGGGTTCCATCACCCCGCACACCGACTTCGAGGCCAACGTCTACATCCTGTCCAAGGAAGAGGGCGGGCGTCACAACCCGTTCTACTCGAACTACCGTCCGCAGTTCTACTTCCGCACCACGGACGTGACCGGCGTCATCACCCTGCCCGAGGGCACCGAGATGGTCATGCCCGGCGACAACACCGAGATGACGGTCGAGCTGATCCAGCCGATCGCCATGGAGGAGGGCCTCGGCTTCGCCATCCGTGAGGGTGGCCGCACCGTGGGCTCCGGCCGCGTGACCAAGATCATCAAGTAAGACCTCCCGATGATCGGGACCGTGCGCTGAGCCGGTCCTCCCGAAAGCCCCGTGGTTCTCACGAACCGCGGGGCTTTCGCGTGCCCGGGGCCCGCGCTGATGCCGGGAAGCTGCGGCACGCGTCCAGCGAGCCTGCCCCATCGGGCTTGCAAGAGTGGTGGGGCCGGCGGGGGAGACCGCGTTTGCGCCCACCCGCTGATCTCTGGCAGAATGGTCGCTGTTGTTCGCTCAGCGGCGCGAGTTCCACGCGCGCTCGTCATGAACGCAACGTCCATCGCGAGAACCGGGTGCAGAGCACGTGTGCAGCCGAAGCAACCGCGATGCACGCAGCTCCGCGCGACCGCGCCGCGAACAGCAGCACTTCACCGGCACCGCATCACTGTGTGGACTCGGCCTCGTCGCCCAGCGCGACACGCCCGAGTTCGGGTGCCGGAGCCTCGGCAGGGTGAGGAACCCGGGAGAACCCGGATTCAGTCTGTGCGGGGTGGCGGCAGAGGCCGCCGGACACAAGGGGTCCCAGGACCCCATACAGGGAAGTACTTGAAGAAAGAGAGTCACGACGCCATGGCGGGACAAAAAATCCGCATCCGGCTGAAGTCCTATGACCACGAGGTCATCGACGTCTCGGCCCGGAAGATCGTTGAGACGGTGACGCGCGCAGGCGCCACGGTGGTGGGACCCGTCCCGCTGCCCACCGAGAAGAATGTGTACTGCGTGATCCGCTCGCCGCACAAGTACAAGGACAGCCGTGAGCACTTCGAGATGCGCACACACAAGCGGCTGATCGACATCATCGACCCCACGCCCAAGGCTGTCGACTCGCTCATGCGTCTCGACCTGCCGGCTGACGTGAACATCGAAATCAAGCTGTAAAAAGGATCGCATCCCAATGACTACCACTTTCGAACGCCAGGTGAAGGGCCTGCTGGGCACCAAGCTCGGCATGACCCAGGTCTGGGACGAGAACGGGAAGTTCGTGCCGGTGACCGTGGTCAAGGCCGACTCCAACGTCGTGACGCAGCTGCGCAACACGGACAAGGACGGCTACAACGCCGTCCAGATCGGCTTCGGTGCGATCGATCCCCGCAAGGTGACCAAGCCCCTGGCCGGCCACTTCGCCGCTGCAGGCGTGACGCCCCGCCGCCACGTCGTCGAACTCCGTACTTCCGATGCCGCCGAGTACGAGCTGGGACAGGAACTGTCCGTCGAGCTCTTCGAGGCCGGCGCCAAGGTCGACGTGGTCGGCACCACCAAGGGCAAGGGCACCGCCGGTGTGATGAAGCGTCACGGCTTCTCCGGCGTGGGTGCTTCCCACGGTGCGCACAAGAACCACCGCAAGCCGGGCTCCATCGGCGGCGCGTCGTACCCCGCACGCGTGTTCAAGGGCATGCGCATGGCTGGCCGGATGGGCAACGCCCGTCACACCACCATGAACCTGACCGTGCACGCCGTTGACGCCGAGAACTCCCTGCTGCTCATCAAGGGCGCCCTGCCGGGCCCCAAGGGATCGGTCGTCCTCGTCCGTTCCACCGTGAAGGGAGCTTGATACCCATGGCAACTGAAACCGTCAACGTCGAGCTGCCCGCTGAGATCTTCGACGCACAGACCAACGTGGCGCTGCTGCACCAGGTCGTCGTCGCCCAGCTGGCCGCTGCCCGTCAGGGCACGCACAAGACCAAGACCCGCGCAGAGGTCTCCGGCGCCGGCCGCAAGCCGTTCAAGCAGAAGGGCACCGGCCGGGCTCGTCAGGGCTCCATCCGCGCCCCGCACATGACCGGTGGTGGCGTGGTGCACGGCCCCACGCCGCGCGACTACTCGCAGCGGACCCCCAAGAAGATGAAGGCCGCCGCACTGCGCGGTGCCCTCTCCGACCGGGCCCGCAACGGCCGCATCCACGTGGTCGCCGAGCTGGGCGGCGCCGAGCCGTCCACCAAGGCCGCCAAGCAGGCGCTGCGCTCCATCTCCGAGCGCAAGAACCTGCTGGTCGTGCTGGGCCGCGGCGAGGACAACGCCGCGCTGTCCGTGCGCAACCTGGTGAACGTGCACGCGGTGTACGCGGACCAGCTCAACACGTACGACGTGCTCGTCTCGGACGACGTGGTCTTCACCAAGGCCGCCTACGAGTCGTTCGTCGCAGCCGCGTCCGGTAGCAAGCAGGAGGACGCCAAGTGAGCGTTATCTACAACAAGGACCCGCGCGACGTCATCATCCGTCCCGTGGTCTCCGAGAAGTCCTACGGCCTGATCGACGAGGGCAAGTACACCTTCCAGGTGGACCCCTCCGCGAACAAGACCGAGATCAAGTACGCGATCGAGCACATCTTCGGTGTCAAGGTCGCGTCCGTGAACACCCTCAACCGTCCCGGCAAGCGCAAGCGCACTCGCTTCGGCTGGGGACAGCGGAAGGCAACCAAGCGTGCCGTCGTGTCCCTCCGGGAAGGCTCCATCGACATCTTCGGCGGTCCGCTCTCCTGAGCGGAGACCACTTTAACGAGGAACTCAAATCATGGCTATCCGTAAGCACAAGCCGACAACCCCGGGCCGTCGTGGCTCGTCGGTTGCGGACTTCGTAGAAATCACGCGCACCACGCCCGAGAAGTCGCTGGTGCGTCCCCTGCCCAAGAAGGGCGGCCGCAACAACACCGGCCGCATCACCACCCGCCACAAGGGCGGTGGGCACAAGCGCCAGTACCGCGTGATCGACTTCCGTCGTCACGACAAGGACGGCGTGGACGCGAAGGTCGCTCACATCGAGTACGACCCCAACCGCACCGCCCGCATCGCCCTGCTGCACTACGTGGACGGCACCAAGCGTTACATCATCGCGCCGAACCGTCTCCAGCAGGGTGACGTGGTGGAGTCCGGCCCCAACGCGGACATCAAGCCCGGCAACAACCTGCCGCTGCGCAACATCCCGGTGGGCACCGTCCTGCACGCGGTGGAGCTGCGTCCGGGTGGGGGAGCCAAGCTCGCCCGCTCCGCAGGTGCCTCCGTGCAGCTCGTCGCCCGTGAGGGCAAGTACGGCCAGCTGCGCCTGCCCTCCGGTGAGATCCGCAACGTGGACGTGCGCTGCCGCGCGACCATCGGCGAGGTCGGCAACGCCGAGCAGTCGAACATCAACTGGGGCAAGGCCGGCCGCAACCGCTGGAAGGGCGTCCGCCCGACCGTGCGCGGCGTCGTCATGAACCCCGTGGACCACCCCCACGGCGGTGGCGAGGGCAAGACCTCCGGTGGTCGCCACCCGGTCAACCCCAACGGCAAGCCCGAGGGACGCACCCGTCGCCCCAACAAGGAAAGCGACAAGCTCATCGTGCGTCGCCGTCGTACCGGCAAGAACAAGCGCTAAGGAGCCTGAACCATGCCACGCAGTCTCAAAAAGGGCCCTTTCGTTGATCAGCACCTCTTCGTGAAGGTCGCCAAGGAGAACGAGAAGGGCACCAAGAACGTCATCAAGACGTGGTCCCGCCGCTCGATGATCATCCCCGACATGCTCGGCCACACGATCGCCGTGCACGACGGACGCAAGCACGTTCCGGTCTTCATCACGGAGTCGATGGTCGGGCACAAGCTCGGCGAGTTCGCGCCCACCCGCACGTTCCGCGGCCATGTGAAGGACGACAAGAAGGGCAAGCGTCGCTGACCCTCGCGGTCGCAACGCTGCACTTCTTCGACAAGACGAGAGAAGGAAAGCAATGGAAGCCAAGGCATCTGCGCGCTACATCCGCGTGACGCCTATGAAGGCCCGGCGCGTCGTCAACCTGATTCGTGGCCAGCAGGCGAATGAGGCATTGGCGATTCTGAAGTTTGCCCCCCAGGCAGCTTCCGAGCCGGTGTTCAAGGTTCTCGAATCCGCCGTGGCCAACGCCCGGCAGAAGGCCGACCGCGAGGGACTCGCGTTCAAGCCGGAAGACCTCGTGGTCTCCGCGGCCTTCGTGGACGAGGGACCCACCATGAAGCGGTTCCAGCCGCGTGCCCAGGGCCGTGCGTTCCGCATCAACAAGCGCACGAGCCACGTGACCGTGGTCGTGGCGACCCCGGAGAAGGAGGAGGTCCGCTAAGTGGGACAGAAAATCAACCCCAACGGATTCCGTCTGGGCATCACCACCGACCACGTCTCGCACTGGTACGCCGACTCCAACCAGCCGGGTCAGCGCTACAAGGACTACATCCGCGAGGACGTCAAGATCCGCGAGCTCATGTCCAAGGGCATGGACCGCGCCGGGATCTCCAAGGTCGAGATCGAGCGCACCCGTGACCGCGTCCGCGTGGACATCCACACGGCACGTCCGGGCATCGTGATCGGCCGCCGCGGTGCCGAGGCGGACCGCATCCGCGGCGAGCTCGAGAAGCTCACCGGCAAGCAGATCCAGCTCAACATCCTCGAGGTCAAGAACCCGGAGATCGACGCCCAGCTCGTCGCGCAGGGCGTGGCCGAGCAGCTGGCCTCCCGTGTCGCGTTCCGCCGCGCCATGAAGAAGGCCATCCAGTCCGCGCAGCGCGCGGGCGCCAAGGGCATCCGCATCCAGTGCGCCGGCCGTCTGGGCGGCGCCGAGATGTCCCGCTCGGAGTTCTACCGCGAAGGCCGTGTGCCCCTGCACACCCTGCGCGCGAACATCGACTACGGCTTCTTCGAGGCGAAGACCACCTTCGGCCGCATCGGCGTGAAGGTCTGGATCTACAAGGGCGACCTGACCGACAAGGAACTCGCTGCCCAGCAGGCCGCTGCTCCCTCCTCGCGGGGTCGCAACGACCGTCGCGGCGGTGGCGGTGGCGAGCGTCGTCGTCGCCCGAATGACCGTAACGATCGTGGCGGGCGCCGTGAGCGCGACTCCGCCGCCGCCCCCCAGCAGAACAGCGCTGCGGAGGCCAACAACGCAGAGGGTGGTAAGTAATGCTTATCCCACGTCGTGTGAAGTTCCGCAAGCAGCACCACCCGCGTCGTCGCGGTCAGGCCAAGGGCGGAACCCAGGTCACGTTCGGCGAGTGGGGCATCCAGGCGATGAGCCCGGCGTACGTCACGAACCGTCAGATCGAGGCCGCGCGTATCGCCATGACCCGCCACATCAAGCGTGGCGGCAAGGTCTGGATCAACATCTACCCGGACCGTCCCCTGACCAAGAAGCCCGCCGAGACCCGCATGGGTTCCGGTAAGGGTTCCCCCGAGTGGTGGATCGCCAACGTCAAGCCCGGACGCGTCATGTTCGAGATCTCGGGCGTGAGCGAGGACGTGGCCCGTGAGGCCCTGCGCCTGGCAATCCACAAGCTCCCGATGAAGGCACGCATCGTGCGTCGCGAAGGCGGTGAATGATCAATGGCTATTGGATCCAAGGATCTGAACATGGACAACCTTGCGGCTCTTGACACCGGTGCCCTCACCGACCAGCTGCGCAAGTCCAAGGAAGAGCTGTTCAACCTGCGCTTCCAGGCTGCGACCGGTCAGCTCGAGAGCAACACCCGGCTGAAGTCCGTCAAGCGCGACATCGCCCGGATCTACACCGTCCTGCGCGAGCGCGAGCTCGGCATCCGCGAGGACGTGGCGCCGGCTGCCGCGAAGACCGAGAAGAAGGCCTCGAAGAAGGCTGCCAAGTCTGAGGATGATGCCAAGTGAGCGAGCAGGTCAACAACGAAACGGCCGCGGCCGAGCGCGGTGACCGCAAGTCCCGCCAGGGCTACGTGGTCTCCGACAAGATGGACAAGACCGTGGTGGTCCAGGTCGAGGACCGCGTCAAGCACGCGCTCTACGGCAAGGTCCTGCGCAAGTCCAAGCGCGTGAAGGCCCACGACGAGGAGAACTCCTGCGGCGTGGGGGACCTCGTACGCATCGTCGAGACCCGTCCGCTGTCCGCCAACAAGAACTGGCGGGTCGTGGAGATCGTCGAGAAGGCCAAGTAGGTCCTTTCCGCGAGATCGTGTCTCAGCCCCCGTCCGGCACTGCCGGGCGGGGGCTGAGCCCGTTCCGGGGGAGGGCCCCGGCTGATTGGAGTTCGCCCCCTGCATGCGGTAGATTAGGCCGGTACGCGTGTCGTCACACGTGTGCCCTTCTGGCTTCGACCCTGCTGAGTCAGAATCCACGACCAACGCCGCGCCCTCGAGGTGCGTGCCCGTTGGCGGCAAGTCCCGCGGTCCGCCGCGGAAGGCGCCGCACCCGCTCGGTGCGAACGCTGCGAGAACTTGCCCGTTGATTCTGCGCTCAGCACCGGATCCGGGCAGGGCAGCTCGGCGAGATCCCTCGCCCACATGTGCGATCACCGCGTGCAAACTCCGCGCAGCGCCCCGGGCCCCTCCTACGGCCTCGGGGGACACCGTGGCGGGGAGCGTTCACACGACCACCGTTCCGCAAGGCTCGACATTCAGCAGGTTTGGATGAGAACCGGCGCGACGACAGGAGTATTCAGTGATTCAGCAGGAATCGCGGCTGCGGGTTGCCGACAACACGGGTGCGAAGGAAATTCTCACCATCCGTGTGCTCGGTGGATCCGGACGCCGTTACGCAGGCATTGGTGACGTCATCGTCGCCACCGTCAAGGACGCCATCCCCGGCGGCAACGTCAAGAAGGGCGACGTTGTCAAGGCGGTTGTGGTCCGTACCAAGAAGCAGAGGCGCCGTCCCGACGGTTCCTACATCCGTTTCGACGAGAACGCCGCAGTGATCTTGAAGAACGACGGGGACCCCCGCGGCACGCGCATCTTCGGCCCCGTGGGCCGCGAGCTGCGCGACAAGAAGTTCATGAAGATCGTCTCGCTGGCTCCGGAGGTGCTCTGACATGGCTAAATTCAAGATCAAGACCGGCGACCTCGTGCAGGTCATCACCGGCAAGAACAAGGGCGAGCAGGGCAAGGTCCTGCGCGTGATCACCGAGACCTCCCGCGTGGTGGTCGAGGGTGTGAACGTCGTGACCAAGCACAAGCGCGCCAACGCCCAGGGCGAAGCCGGCGGCCTCGTCAAGTCCGAGGCTCCCATCCACATCTCCAACGTGATGCTCGGGGACCCGGAGACCGGCAAGCCGACCCGTGTGGGCTACCGCACCGAGACCGTGGAGCGCGACGGCAAGCAGAAGACCGTCCGCGTTCGCGTGTCCAAGAGCACCGGCAAGGATCTGTGATGAGCGAAACGACCGAAACCAAGTTCACCCCCCGGTTCAAGACCAAGTACCAGGAGACCGTTGCTCCGGCGCTTCAGGAGCAGTTCGGCTACGCGAACGTCATGGAGATGCCGCGCGTGGTCAAGGTCGTGGTCAACATGGGACTGGGCGAGGCGGCCAAGGACTCCAAGCTGGTGGACAACGCCATCAAGGACCTCACCGCCATCACCGGCCAGAAGCCCGTGATCAACCGTGCCAAGAAGTCCATCGCGCAGTTCAAGCTGCGTGAGGGCATGCCGATCGGCGCGCACGTCACCATGCGCGGCGACCGCATGTGGGAGTTCCTGGACCGCCTGGTCACGCTCGCGCTGCCGCGCATCCGTGACTTCCGTGGGCTGTCCGACCGTCACTTCGACGGCAACGGCAACTACACCTTCGGTCTGACGGAGCAGTCCATGTTCCACGAGATCGATCAGGACAAGATCGACCGCGTGCGTGGCATGGACATCACCGTGGTCACGTCCGCCAAGACCGACGACGAGGGTCGTGCGCTGCTCAAGGCGCTCGGCTTCCCGTTCAAGACCAACTAATTCCATCGACGCCAGAAGGTCCCTGCGGGCTGCAACCGGCAGGGAAACCGTGGCGAGGAAGGGCTGAAGCCCACATGACAATGACAGATCCCGTCGCAGACATGCTGACGCGTCTGCGCAACGCGAACTCCGCCTACCACGACACCGTGAGCATGCCGTACTCCAAGCTGAAGGCTCGGATCGCGGAGATCCTCAAGGCCGAGGGCTACATCGCGGACTGGTCCGAGGAGCCCGCGCGGGTCGGCAAGACGCTGACCCTGTCGCTGAAGTTCGGGTCCAACCGTGAGCGCTCGATTGCTGGTGTGCGCCGCATCTCCAAGCCGGGCCTGCGCGTGTACGCGAAGTCCACGAACCTCCCCCGGGTGTTCGGCGGCCTCGGCATCGCGATCCTCTCCACGTCCTCCGGACTGCTCACTGACAAGCAGGCCGGCAAGAAGGGCGTGGGCGGGGAAGTCCTCGCGTACGTCTGGTAACCGGTAGCACAGAAGAAGAAAGGAAGAAGACATGTCACGTATTGGACGTCTCCCGATCTCTGTGCCCGCCGGTGTGGAGGTTTCCGTGGACGGTTCCGCGGTGTCGGTCAAGGGCCCCAAGGGCACGCTGACCCACACTGTCTCGGCACCCATCACGGTGGTCGTGGAGGACGGCACCGTTCAGGTGTCCCGCCCCAACGACGAGCGCGAGTCCCGCTCCTTGCACGGTCTCACGCGTTCCCTGATCGCCAACATGATCCAGGGTGTGTCCGAGGGATACACCAAGCAGCTGGAGATCGTGGGCACGGGTTACCGCGTGCAGGCCAAGGGGGCCGACCTGGAGTTCGCTCTGGGCTACAGCCACCCGGTTCCCTTCTCCGCGCCGGACGGCATCACGCTGTCCGTCGAGGGGAACAACAAGGTCACCGTTTCCGGTATCGACAAGCAGCAGGTTGGCCAGGTCGCCGCGAAGATCCGCTCCCTGCGTCTGCCCGATCCCTACAAGGGCAAGGGTGTCCGCTACGCGGGCGAGCAGATCCGCCGCAAGGCCGGAAAGGCTGGTAAGTAATCATGGCTCTCGTAATCAAGGGAAAGTCGAAGGCTGCCCAGCGCGCGCGGCGTCACCGTCGCGTTCGCAAGCACATCGCCGGAACCGCGCTGCGCCCCCGTCTGGTGGTCACGCGTTCCACCCGCCACATGGTCGCCCAGGTGATCGACGACGACAAGGGCTTCACCCTGGTCTCCGCGTCCACCATGGAGAACGACCTGCGTGCGTCGTCCGACGACAAGACCGCCAAGGCCAAGCGCATCGGTGAGCTGATCGCCGAGCGCGCCAAGGCCGCGGGGATCGAGACCGTCGTGTTCGACCGCGGCGGCAACAAGTACCACGGCCGTGTGGCCGCGGTGGCCGAGGGTGCCCGTGAAGGAGGTCTGGCGCTGTGAGCGAGCAGAAGAACGAGAAGGAAACTCAGGTGAGCGAAGCCACCAACGGTTCCAACGAGACTGCCGGGGCGAACGCCTCGCAGCGTGGTTCCGACGACAACCGCGGTGCCCGCGGCGGTCGCAACGAGCGCGGTGGCCGCAACGAGCGCGGTTCGCGCAACGACCGCGGCGGCCGTGGTGGTCGTGGCGGGCGTGACGAGGAGAAGGACAAGTTCCTCGAGCGCGTCGTCACCATCAACCGCGTGTCGAAGGTCGTGAAGGGCGGTCGTCGCTTCAGCTTCACCGCTCTCGTGGTCGTCGGCGACGGCAACGGCATGGTGGGCGTGGGCTACGGCAAGGCCAAGGAAGTTCCCGCGGCCATCTCCAAGGGCGTCGAGGAGGCGAAGAAGAACTTCTTCCGCGTCCCGCGTGTGGAGGACCGCACCATCCCGCACCGCGTGCAGGGTGAGGCCGCGGCCGGCGTCGTCATGCTCCGTCCCGCCACCCCGGGTACCGGTGTGATCGCCGGCGGTCCGGTGCGTGCGGTGCTCGAGTGCGCCGGCATCCACGACGTGCTGTCCAAGTCGCTCGGCTCGTCCAACCAGATCAACATCGTGCACGCGACCATCCAGGCGCTGCGTGAGCTCGAGGAGCCCGCGTCCGTGGCGGCCCGCCGTGGCCTGCCCATGGACGAGGTCGTCCCGGCGCCGTTGCTGCGTGACATCCAGAAGGCAGGTGCCTGATGAACGGAAAGCGCATCCAGGCCACCGGCGCGACCCTGCGTGTCAAGCAGGTCCGTTCCGTGGTCGGTCAGAAGCAGAACATGCGCGACACGCTGCGTTCGCTGGGTCTCAAGCGCCCCGGCCAGGTCGTGGAGCGCAAGGCCGATGCGGCCACCGTGGGCATGATCAACACGGTGACCCATCTCGTTGAGGTTGAGGAGGCTTGAGCATGGCTGAGAACACCCAGAACAAGCGCCACGCTCTGAAGGTTCACCACCTGCGTCCGGCCCCCGGATCGCACCAGGCCAAGACCCGTCTTGGCCGCGGTGAGGCCTCCAAGGGCAAGACGGCGGGTCGCGGTACCAAGGGCACCAAGGCGCGCTACCAGGTCAAGGCCGGCTTCGCGGGCGGGCAGCTGCCGCTGCACATGCGTCTGCCGAAGCTGCGCGGGTTCAAGAACCCGTTCCGCGTGGAGTACCAGGTGGTCAACCTGGACCGTCTCGCGGAGCTGTTCCCCGAGGGTGGCACCGTCACCGTCGCGGACCTCGTGTCCAAGGGCGCAGTACGCAAGAACCAGCCGGTGAAGGTGCTGGGCAGCGGGGAGATCTCCGTGGCCCTGAACATCACCGCGGACAAGTTCTCGGCCTCCGCGGCCGAGAAGATCTCCGCGGCCGGCGGTTCCACGCAGAACGCGTGACCCGTTTCCAGCATCCGGTTGTAGGGTGAGTCCCTGAACTGGAGTGGGCCCCGTGCCGTCTCGACGGCGCGGGGCCCACTGCTTTCCCGGGATGCCTCTGCGGCGGGCCACAGGGCTGCCGCGCATCCTTCGCTAGACTTGCCCGGGGCCGGGACCTCCCGGGCCACCACATTTTTGGAGGAGGACCAGTGCTCAGTGCTTTCGCGCGGGCGTTCACCACGCCGGAGCTGCGCAACAAGCTGCTGTTCACGCTCGGGATCATCGTGATCTACCGGCTGGGGACTTTCATCCCCGCGCCGGGGGTGGACTACGGCAACGTCCAGCAGTGCCTGGCGATGGGCAACACCACGGGCGGCGCGTACGACCTGGTCAACCTGTTCAGCGGCGGCGCCCTGCTGCAGCTGTCGGTCTTCGCCCTCGGCGTGATGCCCTACATCACGGCGAGCATCATCGTGCAACTGCTGCGCGTGGTCATCCCGCGCTTCCAGGAGCTGCACGAGGAGGGCGCCCAGGGGCAGACCAAGCTCACGCAGTACACCCGCTACCTCACCATCGGCCTGGCCGCGCTCAACGCCACCACGGTGATCTCGCTGGCGCGCTCCGGGAACCTGCTGGGCAACTGCCCGCTACCGGTGATCCCGGACGACTCCCTGTTCGTGCTGGTGGTCATGATCATCACCATGACGGCCGGCACCACCGTGATCATGTGGCTCGGTGAGCGCATCACGGACCGCGGCGTGGGCAACGGCATGTCCCTGCTGATCTTCACCTCGATCGCCGCGACCTTCCCGTCCGCGCTCGGTGAGATCCTGCGCACCCGCGGCTGGGGGATCTTCCTGGGCGTGTGCGCGATCGGGCTGGTGGTCATCACGTGCGTGGTGTTCGTGGAACAGTCCCAGCGCCGGATCCCGGTGCAGTACGCCAAGCGCATGGTGGGGCGCCGCACGATCGGCGGCACCAGCACCTACATCCCGCTGAAGGTCAACATGGCCGGCGTGATCCCCATCATCTTCGCGTCCTCCATGCTCATGCTGCCCACCATGCTGGCCCAGTTCGCCATGCCCGACGACGGCAGCCCCGTGCCCGGGTGGGTCAACTGGATCAACACGTACCTGGCCCGCGGCGACCACCCCGTGTACATGACGGTCTACTTCCTGCTGATCGTGGCGTTCACGTACTTCTACGTGTCCATCACGTTCAACCCGGAGGAGGTCTCCAACAACATGAAGCGCTACGGCGGCTTCATCCCGGGGGTCCGCGCGGGCCGTCCCACAGAGAACTACCTGCGCTACGTGCTCTCGCGCATCACCCTGCCGGGCGCGCTGTACCTGGGCATCCTGTCCATGATCCCGCTGATCGCGCTCGTGGCCTTCGGCGCGAACCAGAACTTCCCGTTCGGCGGTCCGTCCCTGCTGATCATGGTGGGCGTGGGCCTGGACACGGTCAAGCAGATCGACGCCCAGCTGCAGCAGCGCCACTACGAGGGCCTGCTGCGCGCCTGAGCCGCGCCGCGGCGTCGTCGTCAGGGTGCCTCTGGCGGGTGACGACGCCGCCCGGTCACGTCGAGCGCGTCCGGGCGCCCCGGTAGAGTGGCAGCACGTACCCGCTCACGCAAGGAGAGATCATGACCCGCATGTTGATCATCGGACCGCCAGGTGCAGGCAAGGGCACGCAAGCCGCCCGGATCTCCGAGCGACTGGGCGTGCCCGCCATCTCCACCGGGGACATCTTCCGAGCGAACATCAAGGACCAGACCGAACTGGGCCGTGAGGCGCAGCGCTACACGGACGCGGGCAACCTCGTGCCGGACTCCGTGACCAACGAGATGGTGCGGGACCGGCTCTCGCACGAGGACGTCTCCGGAGGGTTCCTGCTCGACGGCTACCCCCGCACCGTGGCGCAGGTCGAGGAGCTCGACCGGATCCTCGAGGCGAACGGCGTGGGCCTCGACGTGGTGCTGCTGCTGACCGCGGACAACGACGAGCTCGTGTCCCGGCTGCTGGGCCGGGCCCAGGAGCAGGGCCGCACGGACGACACCGAGGACGTGATCCGCCACCGTCTGGACGTCTACGACGAGCAGACCGCCCCGGTGGTGGGCGTCTACGAGGACCGCGGCATCGTGGTGCGCGTGGACGGGCTGGGCAGCATCGACCACGTCACCGAACGCATCATGGCGGCGCTCGAGCGCTGAGCCCGCCCGCCGCTGCGACGGCTCCCGCACGGGACCGTCAGGGCGGCACGAGACCACGAGAGGGCCCCCGGGCCGGTGCACAGCACGGGCCCGGGGGCTCCACCATCGACACCCGCAGCGAGCGGGACGCATCCAGGGAGGACCCGAGCACCGTGCTGGGACGCCGCAAGATCCAACTCAAGTCCGACGCCGAGCTGGCCGCCATGGCCCGGGCGGGCGTCGTGACGTCCCGCGCGCTCGACGCCGCGGTGGCCGCGGCCGTGCCCGGGGCCACCACCGCGGACCTCGACCGCGCCTTCCGCGCGGTGCTGGACGAGTACGGGGCGGAGTCCAACTTCCTGGGCTACTACGGCTACCCGGCCACGGTGTGCACCTCCGTCAACGAGGAGGTGGTCCACGGCATCCCGGGGGAGCGGGAGCTGCGCGACGGGGACATCGTCTCGATCGACGGCGGGGCCGTGGTGGCCGGCTGGCACGGGGACTCCGCCCGCACGGTGCTCGTGGGCGAGTCCCAGGACCCCGCGGACCAGGAGCTCTCGGACGTCACACGGGCCGCCATGTGGCGCGGCATCGCCGCCATGGCCACGGGCACGCACGTGGGCGACATCGGTCTCGCGGTGGAGAACCACGTGCGCGGGACCGTGGGCGGGCGCCTCGGGATCCTCGAGGACTACGTGGGCCACGGCATCGGCACCGAGATGCACATGGCCCCGGACGTGCCAAACTTCGCGATCAAGCACCGCGGTCCCAAGCTGGTTCCCGGCACGGCACTGGCCGTCGAGCCCATGCTCGTGCGCGGCGGCATCGAGACCAGCGTGCTCGCCGACGACTGGACGGTCGTGACCGTGGACGGCTCCCGGGCGAGCCAGTGGGAGCACAGCGTGTGCCTGCACAGCCGGGGCGTGTGGGTGCTCACGGCCGAGGACGGCGGAGCCTCCGGACTCGAGCCGCTCGGGATCCACCCGGTCCCGATCCCGGGATCCTGACCCCGGACACCCGGACACCCGGACACCCGGACACCCGGACACCCGGACACCCGGACACCCGGACACCGACACGGAAGAGGACAGCCATGACCACGACACCCGTGGAGATCACACCGAGGCCCGAGACCGGCCAGCTGGTGTTCAAGCCCGCCCGCCGGGGCAAGCCGCCGCTGCACCTGGCGGACTTCGACATGGCCGGGCGCAAGGAGTTCCTGCGGGCGGCCGGCTACCCGGCGTTCCGGGCGTCGCAGCTGTCCAAGCACTACTTCGAGCGCTTCGAGGCCGATCCCGCCGCCATGACGGACCTTCCCGCGGGGCAGCGGGAGGAGCTCGTGGCCAAGGCCATGCCGCCGCTGCTCAAGACCGTCCGGCAGCTGCGCGCGGACGAGGGGATGACCGTCAAGTCCGTGCACCGGCTCTTCGACAACGCCATGGTGGAGTCCGTGCTGATGCGCTACGACAAGCGCGTGACCATGTGCATCTCCTCGCAGGCCGGCTGCGGCATGAACTGCCCCTTCTGCGCGACCGGCCAGTCGGGGCTCACCCGCAACCTGTCCGCGGCGGAGATCGTGGACCAGGTGGTGCAGGGCGTGCGCGCACTGCGTGACGGTGCGGTGGGGGACCCGGAGGAGGCGCCGCAGCGGGTGTCCAACATCGTGTTCATGGGCATGGGCGAGGCGCTCGCGAACTACAAGGCCACCATGGGTGCGGTGCACCGGATCATCGACCCGTCGCCCGAGGGCCTGGGCATCTCCGCCCGCGGGCTCACGATGTCCACGGTGGGCCTGGTGCCCGGCATCCGCAAGTTCACCCTCGAGAAGCTGCCCATCACGCTCGCGCTGTCCCTGCACGCCCCCGACGACGAGCTGCGGGACGAGCTGATCCCCATCAACACCCGGTGGAAGGTGGACGAGGCGCTCGACGCCGCCCGCGACTACTACGACGCCACGGGCCGCCGCGTGTCCATCGAGTACGCGCTGATCCGCGACATCAACGACCAGGGCTGGCGCGCGGACCTGCTGGGGGAGAAGCTCAACAAGCGGGGTGGGGGATGGGTGCACGTGAACCCCATCCCGCTCAACCCCACGCCCGGCTCCAAGTGGACCGCCTCGCGGCCCGGGGTGGAGCAGAACTTCGTGGAGCGGCTGCGCGCCCACGGCATCCCCACCACGGTGCGGGACACCCGGGGCTCGGACATCGACGGCGCCTGCGGCCAGCTGGCCACGGAGGCCTGAGCGGTCCACCGCGCGGGAGCGGCGCGCCGCCTGGAGCCGGGCGCGGCGGCGTCGTGCCTTGCGGAAACCACCGGAAAGGCGTAGTGTCGTCCGTTGGTTGTTTGTGCTCGCAGGTCGAGCCGTGCCCAGAACCCCGACCCCCGCTGCCGCGTGCAGTGCGGGGTTGTTCATCTGGTGGGCTGGATCGGAGCACCGCCGTCCGGATAGACACCCGGACCCCTCGAGAAGTTAGCGGAGGATATGGCCAAGAAAGACGGAGTCATCGAGATTGAAGGCACTGTGGTCGAGGCACTGCCCAATGCGTCGTTCCGTGTTGAGCTGACCAACGGTCACAAGGTGCTCGCCCACATCTCGGGCAAGATGCGCCAGCACTACATCCGGATCCTCCCCGAGGACCGCGTTGTGGTGGAGCTCAGCCCCTATGACCTCTCCCGAGGCCGGATCGTCTACCGCTACAAGTAGCATCCGCGGCCACCGCCGCGCCAGGGACACCTGCGCGCTCCGGGGCCACAGTGCATACGCCATTACTAGTACGCGAAGGAATGCGATGAAGGTCCAACCGAGCGTCAAGCAGATCTGCGACAAGTGCAAGGTGATCCGCCGCAACGGCCGGGTCATGGTGATCTGCGAGAACCCCCGGCACAAGCAGCGCCAGGGCTGACGGGAACGCTCCCGCCCACGCAAGTGGATTGACAAGAACGGACACCGCAGCCGCCGCCCCAGGGCGCGGCAACCCCCGGCACGGAGGCCGGAGACCGATCGTGAACCGATCGGGACGCGGTGTTCAAGACCTCCGGAACATCAAGGAGAACCGCCACTATGGCTCGTCTCGCAGGCGTCGACCTTCCCCGTGAAAAGCGGCTGGAAGTTGCGCTGACCTACATCTACGGCGTGGGCCGTACCCGCGCACTCGAAACCCTGGAAGCCACGGGCATCTCCGGGGACGTGCGCGTCAAGGATCTCACCGATCCGCAGCTCGTGGAGCTGCGCGACTACATCGAAGGCAACTACAAGGTCGAAGGCGATCTTCGCCGTGAGGTGGCCGCCGACATCCGCCGCAAGGTCGAGATCGGCAGCTACCAGGGCCTGCGTCACCGTCGGGGTCTGCCCGTCCACGGCCAGCGCACCAAGACCAACGCCCGCACCCGCAAGGGTCCCAAGCGCACGGTCGCCGGTAAGAAGAAGTAATCGCGGCCGCCGTCCGGTGGGCGGCTGACCGACGTCGAAGATCTTTGTAGGAGAATCCATGGCCCAGAAAACTCGCGCGACGGCCGCTCGCAAGCCGCGTCGCAAGGTGAACAAGAATGTGACCCAGGGACAGGCTCACATCAAGTCCACGTTCAACAACACCATCGTGTCCATCACCGACCCCTCGGGTGCGGTCCTGTCGTGGGCCTCGGCCGGCGGCATGGGCTTCAAGGGCTCGCGCAAGTCCACTCCGTTCGCCGCGCAGCAGGCCGCAGAGGCCGCAGCCAAGGGCGCCCAGGAGCACGGAATGCGCAAGGTGGATGTGTTCGTCAAGGGACCGGGCTCGGGGCGCGAGACCGCGATCCGCGCCCTGCAGGCCACCGGGCTGGAGGTCGGCTCCATCCAGGACGTGACCCCGTCCGCGCACAACGGCTGCCGTCCCCCGAAGCGCCGCCGCGTCTGACTCGTGTCGCGTGGTCACCGGGCTCTCACGAGCCCGGTGACCACGCATCGACGCGGTGACCTCGCCTGCTCACCGCGGCATCCACCCATTTTGTTTTCCACCACCTGCGTGCGTCATATGGCGGAGGCACGCTGAAAGGAAACATCAGTGCTCATCGCACAGCGCCCCACCCTCACGGAAGAGGCTGTGGCCGAGAACCGCTCCCGGTTCGTGATCGAACCCCTCGAGCCGGGTTTCGGGTACACCCTCGGTAACTCCCTGCGTCGCACGCTCCTGTCCTCCATCCCCGGGGCCTCCGTGACCAGCATCCGCATCGACGGCGTGCTGCACGAGTTCTCCACCGTGGAGGGCGTCAAGGAGGACGTCACCGAGCTCATCCTGAACATCAAGAAGCTCTCCCTGTCCTCCGAGGAGGACGAGCCCGTCACGGCGTGGCTGCGCAAGCAGGGCCCGGGTGAGGTCACCGCGGCTGACATCTCGGCCCCGGCCGGGGTGGAGGTCCACAACCCCGAGCTGCACATCGCCACGCTGAACTCGAAGGGCCAGCTCGAGATCGAGCTGACCATCGAGCGCGGCCGCGGCTACGTCTCGGCGTCCCAGAACAAGTCCGGTGACGCGGAGGTCGGTCGGATCCCCGTGGACTCGATCTACTCCCCGGTGCTCAAGGTGACCTTCCGCGTGGAGGCCACCCGTGTCGAGCAGCGCACCGACTTCGACAAGCTCATCCTGGACGTGGAGACCAAGGAGGCCATCTCCCCGCGTGACGCGGTGGCCTCTGCCGGCACCACCCTGGTGGAGCTGTTCGGGCTCGCCCGCGAGCTGAACTCCTCCGCCGAGGGCATCGAGATCGGGCCGTCGCCCACGGACGCGGCCGCCGCCGCAGACATGGCGCTGCCCATCGAGGATCTCGAGCTGTCGGTGCGGTCCTACAACTGCCTCAAGCGCGAGGGCATCCACAGCGTGGGTGAGCTCGTGGGCCGTTCCGAGGCGGACCTCATGGACATCCGCAACTTCGGTGCGAAGTCCATCGACGAGGTCAAGGACAAGCTCGGCGAGCTCGGTCTGGCCCTGAAGGATTCCCCTCCGGGCTACGACCTCGCCGCCCACGCGGCGTCCCTCGAGGACGAGGACGACAACAACAACCCGTTCGACGTCGACCTCGACTGACGCCCACACCACTTTCCGTGCCCCGCGGCGGCTGAGCCTACCGCGCGGGCCCGATCACCAGGAGACCTGATATGCCTACCCCTACCAAGGGACCCCGTCTCGGCGCCGGGCCGACCCACGAGCGCATGATCCTCTCGAACATGTCCCAGCAGCTGTTCGAGCACAAGCGCATCACCACCACCGTGACCAAGGCCAAGCGCCTGCGTCCCGTGGCCGAGCGCCTGATCACCTTCGCCAAGCGCGGTGACCTGGCCTCCCGTCGCCGCGTGATGCGCCAGCTGACCGACAAGTCCGTGGTGCACGAGCTCTTCACGAGCATCGCACCGGCCATGGACGGCCGCGAGGGTGGCTACACCCGCATCACCAAGATCGGCAACCGCAAGGGCGACAACGCCCCCATGGCCGTGATCGAGCTGGTCATGGAGCCGGTCGCCTCCAAGGCCACCGTGTCCGAGGCCGAGCGCGCCACCGCCAAGGCCGCCCCGGCTCCCGTCGCTCCCGTGGACACCCCCGCCGGTTCCACCACCGCGGACGTGCAGGAGAAGGAGATCCCGGCCGACGAGCAGGCTCCCGCCGTGGGCTCCGAGGAGGCCGCCGAGGTCGCCGCGGAGAACCAGGACGCCGAGTTCCCGGGTTCGCACGCACCGCTCGAGTCCGGTGAGGCCCCCGAGGGCTTCGCCGTCAAGGGCAACCGCAACTCCATGAAGTACCACGTGCCCGGTTCGCGCTGGTACTCCGGTACCACCGCCGAGATCTGGTTCGACTCCCCGGCCAACGCCGAGGCCGCCGGCTTCCAGCCGGCCGGTGGAGCCGCCGCCCAGAAGATCTCCGAGTAGTCGAGGGATCTCCCCGCGAGGGGACGGCCGGAACGACGCCGCCGCAGGTTGCCTGCGGCGGCGTCGTCGTATCCGAGGAGGAGTGAGGATGCCCGAGCAGGACCCGTGCGTGCGGCTGCGGATCGACCTGGCCTACGACGGCGCGCCGTTCCGCGGCTGGGCCCGCCAGCCCGGGCTGCCCAGCGTCCAGGAGGCCGTGGAGGACGCGCTCTGCCTGGTCTTCCGGGTGCGCTGCCCCACCGTGGTGGCCGGGCGGACCGACACGGGCGTCCACGCCCGGAGCCAGACCGTGCACGTGGACGTGCCCCGCGAGGCATGGGAACGGGTGACGCGGAGCAGGGGAACGGGCCGCGTCGCCGGAGCGCTGCCGGCGTCCCCGGACCCCGCGCACGCTTCCGCCCCGGCAGCCACGACAGGAACGGTTGCGGCGTCCGACGCACGGGGGCCCGTGGACCCGGTGCTGGCCCGGCGGCTCAACGGCGCCCTGAACCGCGTGCTCGGCAAGGACCGCGCCGACCGGGGCTGGGAGCCCGTGGTGGGCGCGGTGGTCGTGCAGAGCGTGGCGCAGGCGCCGCCGGGCTTCGACGCGCGGTTCTCGGCGCTCTCCCGCGCGTACCGGTACCGCGTGGCGGACGCCCGGACGGGCCACGACCCGCTGACCCGCACGTTCTCGTGGTGGGTCGACCCGCAACTGGACGTCGCGGCCATGGACGGCGCGGTCCGCGAGCTGCTGGGGCTGCACGACTTCCTGAGCTACTGCAAGCCACGGGCGGGGGCCACCACCGTGCGCGAGCTGCAGCGCGCCACCGTGGACCGTGACGAGCACGGCATGATCACCGTGGCCCTCACCGCGGACGCCTTCTGCCACCACATGGTCCGTTCCGTGGTGGGGGCCCTGGTGCGCGTGGGGGAGGGCCGCCACGGGCCCTCCTGGCCGGGGGAACGGCTGCGGGCCCGCACGCGGGACGCGGCCATCGTGATGGCCCCGGCGCACGGTCTGGTGCTCGACGCCGTGGCCTATCCCGACGACGCCCTGCTCGCCGAGCGTGCCCGCGTCACCCGCGCGCGGCGCGGCGGCGACTGAGCGGCATCGGCGGGCCCACCCCCGGGCACACGGCCCGGCACTGGCGGGGTCCGCGGGGATCGGGTATCATCGAACGCTGTTGTGCGTGTTCTGCCCCGGTTCACGTGTACCCGCAGCGGTCGCTCATGTTGCAGAGCGCAAGGCCGTGCGGTGCACCGGGTTGCGGACGCACGGATGCCGCCCGGATCTCACCCGGGCCCCGAAGCACAGCGGAACCGATCGACACGAGTAATCGTGTCTTCACCAGACAAACGAAGGCAGATCAACGTGCGTACGTACACTCCGAAGCCCGGTGACGTCCAGCGTCAGTGGCACGTCATCGACGCCACCGACGTCGTCCTGGGTCGTCTTGCCAGCCAGACCGCAACGCTGCTGCGCGGGAAGCACAAGCCGACCTTCGCTCCCCACGTGGACACCGGCGACTTCGTCATCATCATCAACGCGGAGAAGGTGGCCCTCACCGGCTCCAAGCTCCAGAAGAAGCGCGCCTATCGGCACTCCGGCTACCCGGGCGGACTCAAGTCCACCAGCTACGCCGAGCTGCTCGAGAAGAACCCCACGCGTGCCGTGGAGAAGGCCATCAAGGGCATGCTGCCCAAGAACAAGCTGGCCGCCCAGCAGCTGTCCAAGCTCAAGGTCTACGCCGGTGCCGAGCACCCGCACCAGGCCCAGCAGCCCAAGCCCTACGAATTCACGCAGGTCGCCCAGTAATTCGGGCCAACGAAGAACACACAAGGAGAATCGTGGCTCAGAACACTGAAGAGCAGATCACCGAGGACGTGGAGCTGACCAGCTACACCTCCGAGTCCACCGAGTCCGTGGCCGGCTCCGCCGCCATGTCCGAGCGCCCCGCGCTGACCGTCCCCGGCCAGGCCGTGGGCCGCCGCAAGCAGGCCATCGCCCGCGTGCGCCTGGTTCCCGGTTCCGGCAAGTGGACCGTCAACGGCCGCAGCCTGGAGGAGTACTTCCCCAACAAGCTGCACCAGCAGGAGGTCAACGACCCCTTCACGCTGCTGGAGCTGCAGGGCGGCTACGACGTCATCGCCCGCATCAGCGGCGGCGGCCCCTCCGGCCAGGCCGGTGCGCTGCGCCTTGGCGTGGCCCGTGCCCTCAACGAGATCGACGCCGAGCACAACCGCCCGGCGCTGAAGAAGGCCGGCTTCCTCACCCGTGACGCCCGCGTCATCGAGCGCAAGAAGGCCGGCCTCAAGAAGGCGCGCAAGGCTCCGCAGTACTCCAAGCGCTAAACGACGCCACCCGGCCCCCGGCCGGACTGCGTCTTGCAGGGTCCCGTTCCTCGGCTTCGGCCGGGGGCCGGGGCCCTGCGTCGTTTGGCGCTTGGCTCCCCTCGCGCTGGCCGACGCCACCCAGGCCTCGGCCGGGTTTCGTCTCGCAGGGTCCCGTACCCTGGCTTCGGCCGAGGCCCGGGGCCCTGCCTCGTTTCGCGCCCGGGTTCGCCGCGCGGTGGGTGGGACGAGCGGGGGAGCCGCACGCGGCGTCGTCGTGACCGGTGTTGCGCGGGTATCCGCAACGTGACGCGGGCGTAAAGTGCGAGGTGGGGCACCGCAGCCCCCACCGCACCGTCACGAGAGGGCCCGTATGAGCAAGCAGCCGGACCAGCAGCAGGAGAACGCCATCATCGCGAAGGCCGAGGACGAGGCGGCGCAGCACGCCCGTCAGGACAGCGCGGTGGACGAGGCCCTCAAGAAGGAGCAGCACCGGGTGTCGGTGGTCGAGGACTACGCGGCGGAGCTCGACGAGATCGGCGAGCTGGACAGGAAGCTGCACAAGAAGCGCGGCGCGGAGGACTCGCAGGCCTGGAAGATCGGCTACCCCTACGATGAGAAGCTCTCCCGCAAGGACTACGAGCGCACCAAGCGTGCCCTGCAGATCGAGCTGCTCAAGCTGCAGCTGTGGATCAAGGAGACCGGCCAGAAGCTGCTCATCATCTTCGAGGGTCGTGACGCGGCGGGCAAGGGTGGAGCGATCAAGCGCTTCACGGAGCACCTGAACCCCCGTGGCGCGCGCGTGGTGGCCCTCGAGAAGCCCACCGACATCGAGCAGACGCAGTGGTACTTCCAGCGCTACGTGCAGCACCTGCCCTCGGGCGGCGAGATCGTGCTCATGGACCGCTCGTGGTACAACAGGGCCGGCGTGGAGCGCGTGATGGGCTACTGCACCTCCCAGCAGTACTACGAGTTCATGCGCCAGGCCCCGGAGTTCGAGCGGATGCTGGTGAACTCGGACACCCACCTGATCAAGTTCTGGTTCTCGGTCACGCGTGCCGAGCAGCTGGCGCGCTTCCAGTCGCGCCGCACGGACCCCGTGCGCCAGTGGAAGCTCTCGCCCACGGACGTGGCGTCCCTGGACAAGTGGGACGACTACACCGAGGCCAAGGAGGCGATGTTCTTCTACACGGACACCGGAGACGCGCCCTGGACCGTGATCAAGTCCAACGACAAGAAGCGCGCCCGGCTGGAGGCCATGCGCTACGTGCTCACGCAGTTCGACTACCCCAACAAGGACCACTCCCTGGTGGGTTCGGTGGACTCCAAGATCGTGGGCGGCGCCACGGACTTCACGGACGACAACGGCGCCAACCCGGACGGCTTCCCGGTGGTCCGCCCCGGCAAGGACTGAGCCGGGTGCGCCGCCAACGCCCAGAGGATGGTCGTAGGATGATCTGCGATGTCTAGAATCTTTGGAACGGACGGCGTCCGCGGTCTCGCGAACGGCCTCCTCACAGCAGAACTGGCCATGGAGCTGTCGCAGGCCGCGGCGATCGTCCTGGGCCACCGCCACGCACCGGAGGGACAGCGCCCCACGGCCGTGGTGGCGCGGGACGGCCGGGCGAGCGGTGAGTTCATCGGCGCCGCCGTCACCGCGGGTCTCGCGAGCTCCGGCGTGGACGTCTACGACGCCGGCGTGCTCCCCACCCCGGCCGCGGCGTACCTGGTGGGGGACATCGACGCCGACTTCGGCGTGATGATCTCCGCCTCGCACAACCCCGCGCCGGACAACGGGATCAAGTTCCTGGCCCACGGCGGCAAGAAGCTGCCCGACGCCGTGGAGGACACCATCCAGCAGGTCTACGAGGCCAAGGACTTCGTGCGCCCCACGGGCGCCGAGGTGGGCCGTGTGACCCGCCTGTCCGACGCCGAGGACCGCTACATCCTGCACCTGGTGGGCGCCATCCCGCACCGCCTGGACGGACTGTCCATCGTGCTGGACTGCGCCAACGGCGCGGCCTCGGGAGCCTCCCCGGACGCCTTCCGGGACGCGGGCGCCACCGTGCACGTGATCGGTGCGGAGCCCGACGGCCTGAACATCAACGACGGCGTGGGCTCCACGCACCTGGGCCCGCTCAAGCAGGCGGTCCGGGAGCTGGGCGCGGACCTCGGGATCGCGCACGACGGCGACGCCGACCGCTGCCTCGCGGTGGACCACACCGGCACGGAGGTGGACGGGGACCAGATCATGTGCATCCTGGCCGTTGCCATGAAGGAGGCCGGGCGGCTGAACCAGGACACCCTGGTGGCCACGGTGATGAGCAACCTGGGTCTGCAGCTCGCCCTCGACGAGGCCGGGATCACCCTGGTGCGCGCCTCCGTGGGGGACCGCTACGTCCTGGAGTCCATGGTGGCCAACGGCTACAACCTGGGCGGGGAGCAGTCCGGACACGTGATCATGGCGGACTACGCCACCACGGGGGACGGTCTGCTGACCGGGCTGATGCTGGCCTCCCGCGTGGCCCAGACGGGCATGCCCCTGCAGGAGCTCGCCCGCACCATGACGCGGATGCCGCAGGTGATGATCAATGTGAAGAACGTGGACAAGGCCGCGGCCAAGACCAGCGAACCGGTCCTCGAGGCCGTGGCCCGTACCGAGGAGCGGCTCGGGGCGGAGGGGCGTGTGCTGCTGCGCCCGTCCGGTACCGAGCCGGTGGTGCGCGTGATGGTCGAGGCCGCCACGCACGAGGACGCCCGCCGGGAGGCGGAGCAGCTCGTCTCCGCCGTGGAGGAGCACCTCAGCCTGCAGAGCTGAACCACGGACGGACGAGGGCCCCGCATCCTGGTGGATGCGGGGCCCTCGTGGTCGGAAGGGACGGGCGGTCAGACGGCAGGGCCGGAGTGGCGACCCTCGGCGCCCGGCGCGGCGGGGTTGCCGGCGAGGGCGTCACGGATCTCGGTGAGCAGCACCGTGTTGGGATCGGCGGGCTCCGCGGTGGGCTCGATGCCCATGCGGCGGTTGCGACGCTCGATCATCTTGTTCATGGGGAGCACGATGCAGAAGTACACCGCGGCCGCAATGAGCAGGAAGTTGACGACCGCGGTGAGCAGCACGCCGAACTTCAGCTCGTTGCCGCGCAGGGTGACCACGGCGAAGGTGTCGAAGTTGGGGGACCCGACGACGGCGGAGATGGCGGGCATGAGCACGCTCTCCACGAGGGCGTTGACGATCTTGGAGAACGCGGCACCGATGATGACGGCAACCGCGAGATCCATCACGTTGCCCTTCATGATGAATTCCTTGAAACCACTAAGCATGGCGCTCACAGTACAGAGACGCACGATCATTCAGGAAATTCTGAGGGCCTGGGCGCGTGTCGTGACGCGGGGGCGGCGCAGCGCAGTGATCACCCGCCGTGCCCCCGTCAGTTCTTGCGCAGCAGCACCCGGCGGATCTTGTGGTCGTGGTCCTTGGAGAGGATCAGGCGGGCCCGTCCCCGGGTGGGCCGGACGTTCTGCTCCAGGTTGGGCTCGTTGATCCGGTGCCAGATGTCGGTGGCCACGTCCCGGGCCTCGGTGTCGGTGAGGTTGGCGTAGCGGTGGAAGTAGGAGTGGGGGTCCGCGAAGGCCGAGGAGCGCAGCGCCTGGAACCGTTCCACGTACCAGCGCTCGATGTCCGCGGTGCGCGCGTCCACGTAGATGCTGAAGTCGAAGAAGTCGCTCAGGGCCAGGGCCGTGCGGTTGCCGCTCTCCAGCTTGGCGGGCGCCAGCACGTTGAGTCCCTCCACGATCACGACGTCCGGGCGGGTGACCACCACCTCCTCGTCCGGGAGGATGTCGTAGGTCACGTGGGAGTACTTGGGGGCCCGCACCTCGGCGGCCCCGGACTTGATCTCGGCCACGAAGCGCAGCAGGGCGCGGCGGTCGTAGGACTCCGGGAAGCCCTTGCGGTCCATGAGCCCGCGGCGCCGCAGCTCCGCGTTGGGGTGGAGGAAGCCGTCCGTGGTGACCAGCTGGACGTTCGGGGTGGAGGGCCAGCGGGAGAGCATCTCCCGCAGCAGGCGGGCGGTGGTGGACTTGCCCGCAGCCACGGAGCCGGCGATCCCGATCACGAAGGGGGTGCGCGCGTGGTGCTCGCCCAGGAACGAGTTGGTCGCGGCGTTGAGCTGCGTGGAGGACATGTCGTAGAGGGTCAGCAGCCGGGACAGCGGGAGGTAGACCTCGCGCACCTCGTCCACGTCCAGGCGGTCACCGAGACCGCGCAGGTTCTCGATCTCCTGCGCGGTGAGAGGGACGTCGATCTCGTGGGAGAGTCTGGACCACGTCTGACGATCCAGCTCCACGAACGGGGAGACGCGCTGGGTGGTGGGCTGTGTGCTCATGCTCGGACCAGTGTAGGCCCGCCCGTACCGCACCGGCGCACGAGGGGACCCGTTTCCGGTAGAATCCACTCTCATGTGTGGAATTGTGGGATATGTGGGCTCCAAGGGTGCTGACGGTCGGACGCACACCGCGCTCGACGTGATCCTCGAAGGGTTGCGCCGCCTCGAGTACCGCGGCTACGACTCCGCCGGGGTCGCCGTGATCGCGGACGGCGAGGTCGAGTACCGCAAGAAGGCCGGCAAGCTCAGCAATCTCGTGGCGGAGCTGGAGGCCCACCCCCTGCCCGACTCCACGATCGGCATCGGGCACACCCGGTGGGCCACGCACGGCGGGCCCTCGGACGTCAACGCCCACCCGCACGTGGTGGACGGCGGCAAGCTCGCCATGATCCACAACGGCATCATCGAGAACTTCAGCGAGATCAAGCGCGAACTGGTCGCGCAGGGCGAGACCTTCGTGTCCGAGACGGACACCGAGGTGGCCGCCGTGCTGCTGGCCCGCACCTACAACGCTCAGGACGACGGTCACAAGGACCTCACGGTGGCCATGCAGGACACGTGCCGCCGCCTCGAGGGTGCGTTCACGCTGCTGGCCGTGCACGCCGACGTCCCGGACCGCGTGGTGGCCGCCCGCCGCAACTCCCCGCTCGTGATCGGGCTGGGCGAGGGCGAGAACTTCCTGGGCTCGGACGTCTCCGGCTTCATCGACTACACCAAGCGGGCCGTGGAGATGGGCCAGGACCAGATCGTGACCATCACCGCGGACGACTACTCGATCGTGGACTTCCACGGCAGCCCCGCCGAGGGCAAGCCCTTCGACATCGAGTGGGACGCCGCCGCCGCCGAGAAGGACGGCTACCCCTCCTTCATGGAGAAGGAGATCCACGACCAGCCCGCCGCGGTGGGGGACACCCTGCTCGGCCGCCTGGACGAGAACGGCCGGCTCACGCTGGACGAGATCAAGATCGACGAGTCCGTGCTGCGCTCGATCGACAAGATCGTGGTCATCGCGTGCGGCACCGCGGCCTACGCCGGGCAGGTGGCCCGCTACGCCATTGAGCACTGGTGCCGGATCCCCACCGAGGTGGAGCTGGCCCACGAGTTCCGCTACCGGGACCCGATCGTCAACGAGAAGACCCTGGTGGTGGCCGTCTCCCAGTCCGGCGAGACCATGGACACGCTGATGGCCGTGCGCCACGCGCAGGAGCAGGGCGCCAAGGTGGTGGCCATCTGCAACACCAACGGCTCCACGATTCCGCGCGAGGCCGACGCCGTGCTGTACACCCACGCCGGCCCCGAGATCGCGGTGGCCTCCACCAAGGCGTTCCTCGCGCAGATCACCGCGGCGTACCTGCTGGGGCTGTACCTCGCGCAGCTGCGCGGCAACAAGTACCAGGACGAGATCGGCGGCATCCTCTCCGAGCTCGAGGCCATGCCCGCCAAGATCCAGCGCGTGCTGGACGAGGTGGAGCCGCAGGTCAAGGAGCTCGCCACGAGCATGGAGGACGCCGAGTCCGTGCTGTTCCTGGGCCGTCATGTGGGCTACCCCGTGGCCATGGAGGGCGCCCTCAAGCTCAAGGAGATCGCCTACATCCACGCCGAGGGCTTCGCCGCGGGTGAGCTCAAGCACGGCCCCATCGCGCTGATCGACCAGGGTCAGCCCGTGATCGTGATCGTGCCCTCTCCCCGCGGCCGGGACTCGCTGCACGCCAAGGTGGTCTCCAACATCCAGGAGATCCGCGCTCGGGGTGCGGAGACGATCGTGATCGCAGAGGAGGGCGACGACGCCGTGCGCGAGTTCGCCACGCACGTGTTCCACGTGCCCGAGGCCCCCACGCTGCTGCAGCCCCTGCTGGCCACGGTGCCCCTGCAGATCTTCGCGTGCGAGCTCGCCGGGGCCAAGGGCTACGACGTGGACCAGCCGCGCAACCTCGCGAAGTCCGTCACGGTCGAGTAGCCGCAGCTCGTTCCCGCACACGGCGGGTGGTGCCCTCTCACAGGGTGTCACCCGCCGTCGTCGTTGCCGGGGCGGCCGCCGCGGGGACGACGACGCCGCGGTGCCCCGGCGGGGGAGCGGGCCGCGCGGCGCCGGGGTGCGCGGGCGACGTCGCGCGGTGCCTTCTGGGGGTCGGAGGGCGCCGCTAGGCTGACGGCATGATCGTGGGCACCGGCGTGGACATCGTGGACATCGCGCGTTTCGAGCGGCAGCTCGAGCGCACCCCCCGGCTGCGGGAGCGGCTGTTCGTGCCGCACGAGCGGGAGCTGGCCCCGCGGTCGCTGGCCGCGCGCTTCGCGGTCAAGGAGGCGGCGGCCAAAGCACTGCTGGCGCCGCCGGGGATGATCTGGCAGGACTGCTGGGTCAGCAACGACGAGCACGGCGCGCCCCACCTGCACACCACCGGGACGGTGGCCCGGCAGCAGCGGGCTCGCGGTGTGGACACGTGGCACGTGAGCATCTCCCACGACGGCGGCATGGCCGTGGCGTTCGTGGTGGCCGAGGCACAGGAAGGATCCCGCGATGATTGACGCCCGCTCCGGTGAGAGCATCCGTCGAGCCGAGCAGCCCCTGCTCGACGAGGGACAGGGGGACGCCCTCATGCACCGGGCGGCCCGTGGGCTCACCCGCGAGTGCGAGGCCCAGCTGCGCGCCGGTTCCGGTGCCCTCGGCGGCACCCGGGCGGTGGTGCTCGTGGGCCCGGGCAACAACGGTGGCGACGGCCTCTGGGCCGGGGCGTTCCTGCGCCGCGGCGGCGTGGCGGTGGTGGCCGTGCTGACGGGTTCCCGCGCGCACGAGGCGGGCCTGGAGGCGTTCAGGCGGGCGGGCGGCGTCGTCACGCGGCTGGTCGAGGACGCCGTGCGCGGCCACGGGCCCGGCGCGGCCGGAGAACAGGGAGGGGCGGCTCGCGACGCGGCGGGTGCGAGCCCCGGCAATGGGGCGGGCTCGGACGGCCCGGCCACCGACGGCACCGGCGCGGCCACCCACGGAGCGGGCGCGGGAGGTCATGGCAGCAGGAGGACCGGAGACCGGACGGCCACGGCGGATTCCCCGGCGGAGGCGGTGGCCGCCGCGGAACCCGTCGACGTGGCCGGGGCGGCGGAGCTGCTGTGGGCGGCGGACCTCGTGGTGGACGCTGTGCTCGGCACCGGCGCGAGCGGCGGGCTCAGGGGGCCGGTCGCGGACCTGGTGCGGGAATTTGAGGAACGCCGGGGCCGGGACGCGCGCGCCGGGCAGCGCCGCCCTCGCGTGGTGGCGTGCGACATCGTCTCGGGCGTGTCCGCGGACACCGGGCAGAGCCCCGGGCCCGTGCTCACGGCGGACGCGACCGTGACGTTCGGCAGCGCGAAGACCGGCCACGTCGTCTCCCCGGGGGAGCAGGCCACGGGTGCGCTGACCGTGGTGTCGATCGGCATCGAGGACCTGCTGGGCCCCGCGGCCGTGCACCGTGTGGAGCACCGGGACGTCCTGGAGGCGTGGCCGCGGCCCACGGCCACCGACACCAAGTACTCGCGCGGGGTGCTCGGCGTGGTCGCCGGGGCCCCCAGCTATCCCGGTGCGGCCATCATGTGCACGCAGGCCGCCGTGAACGCCGGAGCCGGGATGGTCCGCTTCCTGGGGGACGCCGCGGCACGGGCCATGGTGCTTACGCGCAGCCCCGAGGTGGTGTGCTCCGACGACCAGCCGTGGGACGTCCACGTGCAGGCCTGGCTCGCGGGCCCCGGCGTGGTGGGGGACGAGTCCCAGGCCGCGCGCGTGCAGGCCGTGATCGAGGCCGCCGAGCCCGCGGTGCTGGACGCCGGGGCGCTCGACGCCGCGGCGCGCTCGGTCGCGGACGCCCGGCTGGGTCCGCACAAGGTCCTCACCCCGCACGCGGGAGAGCTGTCACAGATCTTCGACTGGCTGCACGGCTTCGGGCTGTGCGAGGCGGGGGTCGAGCGCACGGAGATCGAGGCGAACCCGCTGCACTGGGCCCGCGAGGCCGCCCGGCTGACCGGGGCCACCGTGCTGCTCAAGGGGGCCACCACCGTGATCGCCTCACCCGTTGCCTCCGCACCGGGGCACCGGGCGGAGTACGCGGCAGCGGCCCCGTCCGAGCCCCGCCCGGACCGGGAGCAGGGCGGCGGAGCCGACCCCGCGGCGTCGTCGAGCACCGCGCACCGCGAGGCGTCCCCGAGCACGCCGGACGAGTGCCTGTGCCTCAGCGTGGGCGGTGCCAGTGCCTGGCTTGCGACCGCGGGGTCCGGGGACACCCTCGCCGGGATCCTCGGTACCGTGCTCGCCCACGTGGCCGAGCACCTGGACGCCCTCGCCGGCCTCGGCCCGTGGGCGTGCGGGGACGGCCGGTGGGCCGCGGCCGCGGCGCTGGGAGCCGGGCTGCACGCGCTCGCATCGCGCGCCCACGGGGAGGGCCCCGTGCCCCCGTCCGTACTCGCCGAGAACGTCCGCGCGGTCCTCACCCGTCCGTGAGCGCCACCCGGAACGGCTATGGTTGGACGTTGGCCGAGAGCGGGGGACCCGTGCTCGGCCCCACCACACCCTGAGGAGAACCACATGGAAGTTTGGCCCGGACACCCGTATCCACTGGGCGCCACGTTCGACGGCACAGGGACCAATTTCGCGATCTTCTCGGAGGTCGCCGACCGCGTGGAGCTGTGCCTGTTCGACGAGGACGGCGCCGAGACCCGCGTGGAGGTCACCGCCGTGGACAGCTACGTGTGGCACTGCTACCTCCCGGCCGTCCAGCCCGGTCAGCGCTACGGCTACCGTGTGCACGGCCCGTGGGACCCCTCCCAGGGGCTGCGCTGCAACCCCGACAAGCTGCTGCTGGACCCCTACGCCAAGGCCGTGGAGGGCGGGATCGACTGGGACGAGTCCCTGTTCTCCTACAACTTCGGCGACGAGGACTCCGAGAACCACCAGGACTCCGCCGCGCACATGATGAAGGGCGTGGTGATCAACCCGTTCTTCGACTGGGAGGGCGACCGCACCCCCCACACCCCGTACCACAAGTCCGTGATCTACGAGGCGCACGTCAAGGGCCTCACCGAGCAGCACCCCGAGGTTCCCGAGGAGCAGCGCGGCACCTACGCTGGCGTCTCCCACCCCGCGGTGATCGCCCACCTCAAGAAGCTCGGCGTCACCGCGGTGGAGCTGATGCCCGTGCACCAGTTCGTGCAGGACTCCACGCTGCTGGAGAAGGGGCTGCGCAACTACTGGGGCTACAACACCATCGCGTTCTTCGCCCCGCACAACGAGTACAGCGCCGCCTCCCACCTGGGCAGCCAGGTGCAGGAGTTCAAGGCCATGGTCCGCGCCCTGCACCAGGCGGACATCGAGGTCATCCTGGACGTGGTGTACAACCACACGGCCGAGGGCAACCACATGGGCCCCACGCTGTCCATGAAGGGCATCGACAACAACGCCTACTACCGCACCGTGGACGACGACCACAAGTTCTACATGGACTACACGGGCACCGGGAACTCGCTCAACGTGCGCCACCCGCACTCGCTGCAGCTGATCATGGACTCGCTGCGCTACTGGGTCACCGAGATGCGCGTGGACGGCTTCCGCTTCGACCTCGCCGCCACCCTCGCGCGGGAGTTCTACGACGTGGACAAGCTCTCCACGTTCTTCGAGCTCGTGCAGCAGGACCCGATCGTCTCGCAGGTCAAGCTCATCGCGGAGCCCTGGGACATCGGCCCCGGCGGCTACCAGGTGGGCAACTTCCCGCCGCAGTGGACCGAGTGGAACGGCAAGTACCGGGACACCGTGCGCGACTTCTGGCGCGGGGAGCCCGCAACGCTTGGGGAGTTCGCGTCCCGCGTGACCGGCTCCGCGGACCTCTACGAGAACAGCGGCCGCCGCCCGTTCGCCTCCGTGAACTTCGTGACCGCCCACGACGGCTTCACCCTGCGGGACCTGGTCTCCTACAACGAGAAGCACAACGAGGCCAACGGCGAGGACAACAACGACGGCGAGTCCCACAACCGCTCGTGGAACTGCGGCGAGGAGGGCCCCACGGACGACGCCGCGGTGCTGGCCCTGCGCGCCCGCCAGCAGCGCAACTTCCTGGCCACCCTGATGCTCTCCCAGGGCACCCCCATGCTGCTGCACGGGGACGAGCTGGGGCGCACCCAGAAGGGCAACAACAACACGTACTGCCAGGACAACGAGCTCACGTGGATCAACTGGGAGAAGGTGGACGCGCCCCTCGTGGAATTCACCGCGGCCATCACCCGGCTGCGCCACGAGCACCCCACGTTCCGGCGCTCGCAGTTCTTCGACGGCCGCCCCGTGGACATGGGGGAGCTGGGCGAGGGAGATGCCATGCCGGACATCGCGTGGCTCAACACCGACGGCACGCCCATGGTTCCCTCCGACTGGGACGAGCCCCTGGCCCGCGCGGTGGGCATGTGGCTCAACGGTGAGGGCATCGCGGGCGTGGACATGCGCGGCCGCCGGATCACGGACGACAACTTCATCGTGTACTTCAACTCGAATCCGGAGCCCGTGGACGTGACCCTGCCCCCGGCCGAGTACGGCTTGAAGTGGGAGGAGATCCTGGACACCGCCGGCCGGCACTCGGACGGGGACGTGCGGGAGCACTCCAGCGTGCTGCAGATGGACGGCAAGTCCACCGTGCTGCTGCGCGCGTGGGAGGAGCCCGAGGAAGAGCCGGACGCCTCCGTGGCGGCGTCGGTCGCGGTGTACGCGGACGAGGGCTGAGCACCGACCGCGACTGCCCGGCGGCCGGACCACGCGGCTGAGCACCCGTGACGACCGCGCCACCCTCCCGGGGGTGGCGCGGTCGTCGTGTCCGGTGCGGGGTGCTCGCCCTGGGCGGATGGACTGGCACGAGCGCGCGCACTCCGCGAGACTGGAGGGGTGCTGACACCCACTTCCACGTACCGTCTCCAGATCACGTCCCAGCAGGACCTCCACCGCGCGGCGGAGCTGGTCCTGTACATCCGGCGCCTCGGGGCGGACTGGGTGTACCTCTCACCGATTCTGCGGGCCACGAGCGGCTCCGACCACGGCTACGACGTGGTGGACCCCACCGAGGTGGACCCCGAGCGCGGTGGCTCCGAGGGGCTCCGAGCCCTCTCCGAGGCCGCGCACGCCGCGGGGCTGGGCGTGGTGGTGGACATCGTCCCCAACCACCAGGGGGTGGCCGAGCCGCAGCAGAACCCGTGGTGGTGGTCCCTGCTCGCCGAGGGACGTGAGAGCCGCTACGCGGACGCGTTCGACGTCGACTGGGAGGCCGGGCACGGCAAGGTGCTGATCCCGGTGCTGGGTGACGGCGACGAGGACCTCTCGGCGCTGACCCTCCAGGACGGCACGCTGCGCTACTACGACAGCGTCTACCCGCTCGCCGAGGGCACCTGGTCCGAGGGCGACAACCCCGCGGAGGTGCACTCGCGCCAGCACTACGAGCTGGTCAACTGGCGCCGGGGGGACTCCGAGCTGAACTACCGCCGCTTCTTCACCGTGGCCACGCTGGCCGGTGTGCGCGTGGAGGACCGGGCGGTCTTCGACGAGTCCCACGCGGAGGTCTCCCGCTGGTTCCGCAAGGGTCTCGTGGACGGGCTGCGGATCGACCACCCGGACGGCGTGCGGGACCCGCGCGGCTACCTCGAGATGCTGGCCGGGGTCACGGATGGCGCATGGACCGTGGTGGAGAAGATCCTGGAACCGGGGGAGTACCTCCCCGAGGACTGGCGCACGGCCGGCACCACGGGCTACGACTCCCTGGGGTGGATCGACCGTGTGCTGACCGATGCGCGGGGCCACTACGAGCTCGCCTCCCTGGACACGAAGCTGCGCGGCGGCACCCCCGTGCGTTGGGACGAGCTGATCCACGAGACCAAGCGCCGCATGGCGGACGAGGGCCTGTCCGCAGAGATCCACCGCCTGGTGCGCGAGCTGCCCGGGGACTTCCCGCACGGCGCGGAGGCGTCCTACGACGGGCTGGCGGAGATCGCCGCCAACTTCCCCGTGTATCGCACCTACCTCCCCGAGGGCGCGGAGCACCTGCGCGTGGCGGTGGCCGCAGCACGGGAGCGGCGCGCGGACCTCGACGTCGTGCTCACGGATCTCGCCCGCGTGCTGGGGCAGGGGGCCACCCGGCAGGAGGACCTGGCGGAGGTGGCCCGGCGCTTCCAGCAGACCTCCGGGATGATCATGGCCAAGGGCGTGGAGGACACCGCGTTCTACCGCTGGACCAAGCTCACGTCCCTCACGGAGGTGGGCGGCGACCCCTCGATCTTCTCCCTGACCCCGGAGCAGTTCCACGAGGAGGCCGCGAAGCGCCAGCGCGAGTGCCCGGCCACCATGAATGCGCTGACCACCCACGACACCAAGCGCTCCGCCGCTGTCCGTGCGCGCATCACGGTGCTCTCCGAGCTGCCGCGCGTGTGGTCCGAGACCGTCTCCACCCTCGTGGGCCGCGCGAAGGACGCCGGGATCTCGCTCTCGGACGGTCCCGCCGTGAACCTCGTGCTGCAGGCCGTGGTGGGCGCGTGGCCCCTGGAGCGGGACCGCGCCGTCGACTACGCCATGAAGGCCGTGCGCGAGGCGTCCGTGTCCACCGCGTGGGTGGACGGGGACGAGAACTTCGAGCGGGAGCTCACCCGCTTCATCGACTTCCTGTTCACGAACCCGCGCGCCCGCGGCGTCGTGGAGGGCTGCGTGGCCCGCGTGAGCGGCCCGGGCTGGGCCAACGCCCTGGCCGCCACGGCGCTGCAGCTGACCCTGCCGGGTGTTCCGGACATCTACCAGGGCCAGGAGCTGTGGGAGCCGTCCCTCGTGGACCCGGACAACCGCCGCTCCGTGGACTTCACGGCGCGAGAGGCGATGCTGACCGAGCTCGACGCCGCCGCGCCGGGTTCTGCGGCAGCCACGCCCGCCGTGGACGAGACCGGCGCCGCGCGGATGCTGCTGACCTCCCGCGCCCTGCGGTTGCGCCGCGATCACCCCGAGCTCTTCACGGACTACACGCCGCTGGAGACCACGGGTGCGCTCGCGGAGCACGCCTTGGGCTTCGACCGCGGCGGCGCGGCCACCGTGGTCACGCGCTTCCCCGCCACGCTCGCCGCCGAGGGCGGTTTCACGGACGAGACCGTCGCGCTGGCCCCCGGCCTGTGGCAGGACGTCCTGACCCACCGCGAGTTCACGGCCGCCCAGGATGCGCGCGTCACGCTCGCCGAACTCCTCGACACCTACCCCGTGGCGATCCTGCGCCGGAAGGACGGCTGAACCATGAGCACCGACCACCGCTTCGACGTCTGGGCCCCGCACGCCCGCAAGGTCACCGTGCGCATCGAGGGCGAGGACCACCCCATGGAGGGTCTCGATGGCCGCCCCGGCTGGTGGACGCTGCCCGCCGACGACGCCGCCCCGCAGGGCACCGTGCGCTACGGCTACATCCTGACCAAGACCTTCGACGAGGGCACCCCCGAGGAGCGCGAGCAGGTCTCGGACGTGCTGCCGGACCCACGCTCGCGCCGACAACCGCAGGGCGTCCACGACCTCTCGTGCACGTTCGACGCGGACGCCTTCGAGTGGCACGACGCCGACTTCCGCCCCCGTCCGCTGCAGGACTCCGTGCTCTACGAGCTGCACCCCGGCACGTTCACCCCCGTGGGCACGCTGGACGCGGCCATCGGCAGGCTGGACCACCTGGTGGACCTGGGCGTCACCGCGGTGGAGCTGCTGCCGGTCAACGGCTTCAACGGCGAGCACAACTGGGGCTACGACGGCGTCGCGTGGTACACCGTGGCCGAGCCCTACGGCGGGCCCGAGGCCTACCAGCGGTTCGTGGACGCGTGCCACGCCAGGGGCCTGTCCGTGATCCAGGACGTGGTCTACAACCACCTGGGCCCGAGCGGGAACTACCTGCCCCTGTTCGCGGACTACTTCAAGCCGGGTGCCTCCAGCTGGGGGGACCTCATCAACCTGGACGGCTGGGGCGCGGACGGGGTGCGCGAGTACATCCTGGACAACGTGACCATGTGGTTGCGCGAGTACCACGTGGACGGCTTCCGTCTGGACGCCGTGCACGCCCTCGCGGACTCCAGCGCGAAACACATCCTCGAGGAGATCGCCGAGCGCGTGGCCGAGGAGGTGCAGCGCACCGGCAAGGACCTGGTGACCATTGCGGAGTCGGACCTCAACGACCCCCGCATGATCGCGGCCACGCACCGCCACGGGCTGGGCATGGGCGCGCAGTGGCTGGACGACGTCCACCACGCCGCGCACACGGCCTTCACGGGCGAGACCCAGGGCTACTACGGGGACTTCGCGTCCCTGCACGCCCTCGAGAAGACCATGCACACCGCGTACTTCCACAACGGGACGTACTCCACGTTCCGCGGCCGCTCCCACGGCCGGGAGATCGACCCCGTGGAGCAGCGCCCCTACCAGTTCGTCACGTTCCTGCAGAACCACGACCAGGTGGGCAACCGGGCCGCCGGGGACCGGATGAACCAGTCCATGAGCGTGGACCGCGCGATCGCCGCCGCCACGTGGCTCATGGCCCAGCCCTTCACCCCCATGCTGTTCATGGGGGAGGAGTACGGGGCGAGCACCCCCTGGCAGTTCTTCACCGCGCACCCCGAGCCGGAGCTGGGAGAGGCCGTGGCGAAGGGCCGCAAGGCCGAGTTCGCGCAGATGGCGTGGGACCACGCCACGGTGCCGGACCCGCAGGACCCGCAGACGTTCGAGCGCTCCAAGCTGAACTGGGCCGAGGTCCACGAGGGCGACCACGAGCGGATCTACCGGGCCTACCGGGACCTCATCGCCCTGCGCCGGAACACCCCCGAGCTCACGGACCAGCGCTGGGACACCGTGGCCACCCAGGCCAGCGACTCCGAGCAGTGGTTCGTGCTCAAGCGCATGACCGAGCCCGAGTCCGAGCATGGCGTGGTGATCGCCATCAACCTGGGGCGGGAGCCCCGCAACCTGCCGCTGATGGGCGGGGACGCGCCCCGGCTGCTGTTCACGAGCGGCACCGGACCCGAACCCGGGGCCGAGGGCACGGTGCGCGTGGCCCCGGAGACCGCCGTGGTGCTGCGCGTCTGAGACCGCCCGCGGGACCGGCGCCCGTGCGCGGGCCCCGGTCCCGACGACGCCGCGCGGCCTGCCCCGCGCGACGCCACCGAACCGTTACGGCGCTGCGGACGCCGGTCCTGCCATCGAGCTGCCGGTCCCGCAGGGCGCCGCCGGCGTCGCAGGACCCCACGGGGCCAGAGCGTTGCCGCCGATCTCGGTCCTGCCACCGAGCCACCGGTCCCGCAGGGCGCCGCTGGCCTCGCAGGACCCCACGGGGCCAGTGCGCCGCCGCCGCCGACCCCGCGCGATGCCGCCCGGCACGCGAACGAGCCCGGCGGCGTCGTGCGCGAACGGGCCCGGGCGGCGTCGTGCGCCGTCATGCGGTGCGGTGTGCGGAGTCGAGCGGTGGCAGACTGGGATTCATGCTGATCTATGGCGACGACACCGTGTGGACCCCTGCCGAGAACCGCTACGAGACCATGCCGTACCGGCGTGTGGGGGAGTCCGGGCTGAAGCTGCCCGCCGTGTCCCTGGGGCTGTGGCACAACTTCGGGGACGACAAGCCCGTGGCGGGCATGCGCGCGACCCTGCGCCGCGCGTTCGACCTGGGCATCACGCACTTTGACCTGGCCAACAACTACGGCCCGCCCGCGGGCTCGGCGGAGCTCAACTTCGGCCGGATCCTCAAGGAGGACTTCGCGGGGCACCGCCACGAGCTGGTGATCTCCACCAAGGCCGGGTGGGACATGTGGCCCGGCCCGTACGGTGACGTGGGTGGTTCGCGCCAGTACCTGGTGACCTCCCTGGACCAGTCGCTCGAGCGCATGGGCCTGGACCACGTGGACGTGTTCTACCACCACCGCCCGGACCCCGAGACGCCACTCGAGGAGACCATGCAGGCGCTGGACCACATCGTGCGCTCCGGTCGCGCCACCTACGTGGGCGTCTCCTCCTACGGTGCGGACCTCACGCTCGAGGCGCAGCGGATCATGCGCGAGCTCGGCACGCCGCTGGTGATCCACCAGCCCTCCTACTCGATGCTCAACCGCTGGATCGAGCAGCCCAACGAGCAGGCCGGAGGGAAGAACCTGCTGGGCGCGCTGACCGAGACCGGCATGGGATCCATCTGCTTCACCCCGCTCGCGCAGGGCATGCTCACCGACAAGTACCTGCACGGGGTGCCCGAGGGATCCCGCGCGTCCGAGGACAAGTCCCTGGACCCGTCCTGGCTCAGCGAGCAGACCCTGGACCAGATCCGGGAGCTCAACACCATGGCGCAGGAGCGCGGGCAAACCCTCGCGCAGATGGCGATCGCGTGGACCCTGCGCCCGCAGGACTCGGGGCAGGTCACCTCCGCGCTGGTGGGGGCCTCCTCCGCGCGGCAGATCGAGGACTCCGCGCGCGCCGTGGCCAACCTGGAGTTCTCCGCGGAGGAGTTGCGCCGGATCGACGGGCTCGTCACGGACGCCGGCGTGAACATCTGGAGCGCGGCCACCGACTCCAAGCACGCATGACGGGGGCGCAGTACGCCGCTCTGCTGGGGCTGTGGATCGCGGGGATCGTGGTCCCGGGCCCGGACATCTTCATCATCCTGCGCAACGCGTTCCTGTCCTCGCGGCGCAGCGCGGTGTTCACGGCGCTGGGCGTGATGGTGGGCAACCTCGCGTGGATCACCCTCTCTCTCCTGGGCGTGACGGTGTTCATCAGCGGGAACCACGTGCTCAAACTGGTGGTGCAGATCGGCGGGGCCCTGTTCCTCGTGCGCATGGGCTACGGCGCCATCCGCGCCGGTCTCGCCGCCCGCTCCGGTGCCGCGGTGGGACACTCCCGCGTGGTGGCCAGCACGGAGCCGGGTGCCTCGGGGGCGGACGACGACGTCGCGGCGGCCGTGGGCGCGCCCCACGCCTCGCAGCGGCTCGGGGCGCAGAGCTCCGGGCACGGGGAGGTCGCGTCCTCCCTCACCTCCGGGCCCGCGGCGCAGCCACCCACGGATCCCCTGATGGCGGACGACGCCGCCGTGGCCGAGGAGATCGCGGCCGGCGGGCGCACCACGCTGCTGGGCGCGAGCGGTCTGACGCCGCTGCGCGCACTGGTGCAGGGCACGGTCACCAACCTGGCCAACGCGAAGGCCGTGGTGTTCTTCGTGGCGCTGTTCGGCTCCGTGGTGCCCGCGGGACTGCAGTGGTGGGAGGGACTCACGGCCCTGGGGATGCTCGTGGCGGTGGGGCTCGCGTGGTTCCTGGCCGTGGCGTGGCTCGGATCCGTGCCCGCACTGGCCCGCCGTTTCCGGGCCCGCTCCGCGGAGGTCGAGATCGTCTCGGGCGTGGTGTTCGTGCTCGTGGCGCTGGGACTGTTCGTGGAGGCCGTGCTCACGGTGTGAGCCCCGGGGCGGGCCGCGGAACGCACGGAGCGGCGTGGACGCGAAGCGGCGACGTCGTTCGCGGGGACGCCGCGGGGCGCACGGGACCGGGCGGCGTCGTGAAACGGCAGCGGGAGGGAACCCGGCGTGAGCCTGGTTACACTGGGAAACCGGTCGACGGCCGCGCGGTCGCGGGGGACGACACCCCGCCCGCGCCCCGGCGTGCGTGGCGTGTCCGCGCGGACCGTCAGCAACCCAGTCGAGGAGAACCGTGTCCGAACATCCTATCCGCGTGGCCATTGCTGGCGTGGGCAACTGCGCCACTTCGCTCATCCAGGGCGTGCACTTCTACCGTGACGCCGATCCCTCCGACTCCGTGCCCGGGCTCATGCACGTGCAGTTCGGTGACTACCACGTGCGGGACGTGCAGTTCGTCGCCGCGTTCGACGTGGACGCCGCCAAGGTGGGCCTGGACCTGTCCCAGGCCATCCTGGCCGGCGAGAACAACACGATGGAGATCGCCAAGGTCCCGCCCCTGGACGTGACCGTGGACCGCGGCCCCACCCTGGACGGGCTGGGGCAGTACTACCGCGAGACCATCACGGAGTCCGACGCCGAGCCCGTGGACGTGGCGCAGGTGCTGCGCGAGCGCGAGGTGGACGTGCTCGTGTCCTACCTCCCGGTGGGCTCGGAGGAGGCGGACCGCTTCTACGCGCAGGCCGCAATCGACGCCGGGGTGGCCTTCGTCAACGCCCTGCCCGTGTTCATTGCGGGCACGGACGAGTGGGCGCAGAAGTTCACGGACGCCGGCCTGCCGATCGTGGGCGACGACATCAAGTCCCAGGTGGGCGCCACCATCACCCACCGCGTGCTGGCGAAGCTTCTGGAGGACCGCGGCTACGTGCTGGACCGCACGTACCAGCTCAACGTGGGCGGCAACATGGACTTCAAGAACATGCTGGAGCGCTCGCGGCTGGAGTCCAAGAAGATCTCCAAGACCCAGGCGGTGACCTCCAACGTGCCGCACGAGATGCGCGCCAAGGACGTCCACATCGGCCCGTCCGACTACGTGGGCTGGCTGGACGACCGCAAGTTCGCGTTCGTGCGCCTGGAGGGCCACGGCTTCGGCAACGCGCCCATCTCCCTCGAGTACAAGCTCGAGGTGTGGGACTCACCGAACTCAGCGGGCGTCATCATCGACGCGATCCGCGCCGCCAAGATCGGCCTGGACCGCGGCATCGGCGGGCCGCTGACCTCGGCGTCCTCCTACTTCATGAAGTCCCCGCCCGAGCAGTTCGACGACGACACCGCCCGCGAGAACGTGGAAAAGTTCATCCGAGGCGAGGTGGAGCGCTGAGCGGCTGACGCACCCGGCACCGACCACGGCGCCCGGCACCGGGAGAACCGGTGCCGGGCGCCGTGGTGCCTCCGGGGTCCGCCCGCGTGCGGGAGGTGCGGCTCAGGGGCGCTCCTGCCCCGCCAGGCCCGCGCGGGAGATGATGTAGTCCACCAGGGGGTCGTAGAGGTGCGGGGCCACGTTGTCGTCCAGGGGCACCACCACCTCCACCTGGCCCTGCGCTTCGGCCACGAAGATCCCGGGGTCGTTGCAGTCGCCCATGGCAATGGTGGGCAGCCCGGCGCGGGAACCGGCCCACCCGGCCATGCCGTGGTCGGCGATCACGAGGTCCGGTGCCTGCCGACCCTGTTCCTGCAGATGCTCGAGCACGAGCCGCATGGGCTCGGGGAAGTGGGTGTGGCGCAGCCCGCCGTACTGCTCGACCATCACCACGTCCTCGATCTGGCGGACGTCCCCGTCCTCGAAGGGCAGCGCCTCGTCGAAGCGGATCACCCGGGCCCCGGAGGCGCGGGCCACACGGGCCAGGCGGGCGTACACGGGGGCCAGACCCGAGGGGTGGCCCGTGGCGAAGAGCAGGCGCTTGCGGCCCTGGACGGCGCGGCTGAAGATCTCCGCGTACTCGTCCAGCCGGGCCACGCACAGCTGCGCGGAAATGGAGTCCTGACCGCTCACGTAGGAGGGGTCGTCGTTGATGCCCACGCGGTCGCGCATGAGCCCGAACACGGAGTCGAAGTCCCACTCGCGGGTGCGCTCGACCCCCATGTGCTGGTGCTGGTCCCCGTCCAGGAACCCCTGGACGTTGCGCAGGTTGGCCTCGCGCGGCGTGGCGACGGCTCCGGTGATGCGGGAGCGGTCCAGGTATCGGGCGAGGGCGTCTCGACTCAGGTACGCGGTGGTCACACAGGGGAGTTTAGGCGGTGGCCGCGGCGCCCGCACAGGCGAGGTACGCGCCCGCGTGCCGCGCGGCGACGTCGTCCCAGGTCAGTTCCCGGGCCCGCCGGGTCGCGGCGTGTGACATCGCTCTCCATGCGCTCGGGTCCGCGGCCGCGCGGTGCAGCGCCTCGGCCCACACGGCGGGGTCCCGGCCGGGCACCAGGCGGCCCGTCTCGCCGTCGCGCACCGCGTAGCGCAGCCCGTCCACGTCCGTGGCGAGCACGGGGGTCCCGCACGCCTGGGCCTCCACGGCCACGAGCCCGAAAGTCTCGGAGGAGGACGGCACGGCCACCGCGTCCACCGAGCCCATGAGCCTGGCGAGCTCGGGGCGGGGCAGGGAGCCGCGCAGCACGACGTCGCCCGCGACCCCCTCCGTGCGCGCCAGCTCCCGCAGGTGGTTCAGGAACTCGGGGGAGCCCGCGCCGGCCAGGACCAGCCGAACGGGGGTCTCCGGGTGGGTGCGGCGCAGCTGGCCGAGCGCCCGCACGAGCACCTGCTGGCCCTTGAGCGGCTGCATGCGACCCGCGCACAGCACGGTGAAGGGTGCTTGATGGTCCGGGGACGCCCCGGGGTCGCCGCTCGGGGCGCTCGGGGCGTCGTCGGGGTGCGCGGCCGGGTGGTCCCCGGCGCGGGGCACGGCTGCGGACCGGGGGGACCGCGGCAGCGGTTCCCGGGGAACGGGGCGGAACACGGTGGGGTCCACCCCGGGCGGGATCACCTCCACGCGCTCCGGGTCCGCGCCGTAGAGCTCCACGAGCTGGTGCTTCTCCACCGGGGTGTTGACCACGGTGCGGCACGCCCGGGAGACCACGAAACGCTCGGCCTCCTCGCGCTCCCGGGTCTCGGGGGCCTCGTCCGCTCCGGCGCGCAGGTTCTTGGCGGCCGCGGACGTGTGCAGGGTCAGCATCAGGGGGGCGTGCAGGTGCTCGGCGAGCTCCACACCTGCCACCGCGGACAGCCAGTAGTGGGCGTGCAGCACGCGCGGGGCGGCGTCGTCGCCGTCGTAGAAGTGCGCGAGCGCGCGGCCGAAGGGCTCGGCGAAGCGCGGGAGATCCTGCTTGGGGGCTGCGCCCGCGCCGGGCAGGGACACGGCGAGCAGGCGGATGCCCGGTGCCAGGTCCGTGGGGTGCACGCCCTCGGTGCGGGAGGGATCGCGGTCGAGCGTGGCCATGTCCACGCGCCACCCGGCCTGCGCCAGGGCGCGGGCGAGGTGCCACACGTAGACGTTCATCCCCCCGGCATCCCCGGAGCCCGGCTGGTCCACGGGGGAGGTGTGCATGCTGAGCAGCAGCACGCGGTCTGGGCAGGCGGGAGGCACGGGCCCAGCCTACCGGCGCGCGCGGACGGCGGCGGGGGCGGGCCCCGAACAGACCCGCCTCAGCCCCGGCGGCGCCCCGGAGCCACACACGGGTCGGCCCTGCCGGCCCCTCGGGTGGTCAGCCACAGGCCCTCCGCGCCCCGCCCGCGAACTCGCCGTGGCCGGGCGGCACCTCCCGCACCGGAGGCGCCCCGCGCAGACCGCGCGGTCGGGAAGGCCGGGCCACGGCCTCGGGACACGCGGCGGAGTCGGGGCACAATGGGGGGCGTGAGTGAGATGACCTCGGAGCAGAACCGGCAGCCCAGCGAGCGCAGCGCGGTGGTGGACCTCGCGGCGGTGCGCCACAACGTGGGGCGGCTGCTCGAGCTGGCGCGGGGGCGCACCCTGATCGCGGTGGTCAAGGCGAACGCCTACGGTCACGGCGCCCCGCAGGTGGCCCGTGCGGCGCTCGAGGCGGGTGCGCACATGCTCGGCACGGCCCACGTGTCCGAGGCGCTCGCGCTGCGCGCGGAGGGGATCACGGCCCCCGTGCTCGCGTGGCTGCACACCCCGTCGACCGACTTCGCCGCGGCCGTGCGGGAGGACGTGCGGCTGGGCGTGAGCGGGGGAGAGCTCGACGCCGTGCTGGCCGCCGCCCGTGAGGCCGGCCGCCCGGCGGTGGTCCACCTCAAGCTCGACTCGGGGCTGGGGCGCAACGGTGCCACGCCCGAGCAGTGGCCCGCCCTGGTCCGGCGCGTGCGGGAGGCCGAGGGGGAGGGTCTGCTCTCGGTGGAGGGGATCTTCACGCACCTCGCGGTCGCGGACGAACCCGCCCGCCCCGAGACGGCCGAGCAGCTCGCCACCCTCACCACCGCGGTGCGCACGGCACGGGAGGCCGGGCTGAGCCCCACGATGGTGCACGCCGCCAACACCCCCGGGCTGCTCTCGGCCGCGGACCGGGAGGACCCCGACGCGATACTGCGGGACGCCGTGCGCGTGGGCCTGGGACTGTACGGGCTGAGCCCCTTCGCGGACCGCACCCCCGAGGACTTCGGGCTGGTTCCGGCCATGACGCTGCGGACCCGCGTGGCCAACGTGAAGGACGTCCCCGCCGGAGCGGGGGTCTCCTACGGGCTCACGTACCGCACGGAGGGCCCCACCCGGCTCGCACTGATTCCGCTCGGCTACGCGGACGGTGTGCCGCGCGTGGCCACGGGCGCCCCGGTGCGGATCGGGAACCGGCTGCACCCCGTGGTGGGCCGGATCGCCATGGACCAGTGCGTCGTGGACCTCTCCCGGAGCCGGCCCGTGACGGAGGCCGCGGGGAAGCCCGGTGCCGCTCGGGAGCCCACCGTGCGGATCGGGGACGAGGCGGTGCTCTTCGGTGCGGGCTCGAACCCGTCCGTGACGGACTGGGCGGACGCGGCGGGCACCATCAACTACGAGGTGGTCACCCGCCTCTCCCCGCGCGTTCCCCGCGAGCACGTGGGGCTGGAGCCGCAGCGCGACAGCGACCGGAGCCGGAGCGTGGAGCACGGTGGGCACCCCGGCGCGGAGCCCGTGGATGGCCCCGGCGCGGACCGCGACCACGGGGCGGGTGCCGGGCCGGGCGGCGTCGTGCCCGGGGACGGCGCGCAGGACGGTCCCGGGGCGGGTGCCGCGGGTGAGAACTGGAGCATCACGCGGGAGCTCGCGAGCGCGGAGGAGACCCGGGCGCTCGCGGCGGCGCTCGCCCCGCACCTGCGCGCGGGGGACCTCGTGCTGCTCAACGGGGAGCTCGGCGCGGGCAAGACCACGTTCACGCAGGGCCTCGGCGCGGGGCTGGGGGTGCGCGAGGGCATCATCTCGCCCACGTTCGTGCTGGCCCGCCGCCACCCCAACCTGGCGGACGGGCCGCGCCCGGGCGGCCCGGACCTCGTGCACGTGGACGCGTACCGGCTGGGCTCGGCCGAGGACGTCGAGAGCATCGACCTCGAGGACACCCTGGACACGTGCGTCACGGTGGTGGAGTGGGGCACCTCCAAGGTCGAGCACCTGAGTGCGTCCCGGCTGGTGGTCGACATCGAGCGTGCCCGCGGCGCGCAGGCGGCCCCCGAGCAGGCGGACCTGGCGGGCGTTCTCGCGCAGCTCGGCGCGCAGTGGGAGGAGGACGCCTCGGCGGGGGAGGTCCGGCAGATCACCCTGCGGGGCGTGGGCCCGCGCTGGACCGAACCGCCGCGCGTGTGAGGCCACGCCGCGCGCGGGTCCGGTGAACGTCGTGCCGCGCGACGGGTCACCGCGCACCGCGGGCGGGATCCCCTGCGCCCGGACGGCACCACCGCGCACCGCCCCGGGACGACGCCGCACGAGGGGCTTCCGCGGCTGCCCGGCGTCCCCGGGCGGTCCCGCACCAGGACCCGCGCACCCCGCCGTGAACCCCGTCGCGCGCCCCGTCGGGAACACGCCAGGATCCCCCGCGGGACACGCCGTCAGTGGGGCCCCGACGTGCCACAATGGGGGCAGCACCAACGTCCACCGCAGACGGTGCGACCCCCGGGGGACCCGACGGCGTCGTCGTTCCGCAGGACTCGGCCGCCTCCGTCGCGGACCGACCCGAGGAGGATCGTTTGTCACCGACATCGACACCGCACATCAACCCCCAGGGCGCACCGATCGCCGAGACCATCCTGCTGCCCGGCGACCCCCTGCGGGCCAAGTTCATCGCCGAGACGTTCCTCGAGGACGCCGTGCAGTTCAACTCCGTGCGCAACATGTTCGGCTACACCGGCACGTACCAGGGCCGTGAGCTGTCCGTGATGGGCACCGGGATGGGGATCCCGTCCATCGCGCTGTACAGCTGGGAGCTGATCAACGTGTTCGGCTGCACCAAGCTGGTGCGCATCGGCTCCTGCGGGGGACTCACGGAGGGCCTCGCGCTCAACGACCTCGTGCTCGCGCAGGCGGCGTCCACCGACTCCAACTACCTCGCGCAGTTCGACCTGCCCGGCACGTGGGCCCCCACCGGTTCCTTCCGGCTGCTGGACCATGTGTACCGGGCCGCCGAGAGCCGGGGGATCACCGCCCACGCGGGCAACGTGGTCTCCTCGGACACCTTCTACCACGCCCAGGACGACACCACCGAGCGCTGGGCGAAAATGGGTGTGCTCGCCGTGGAGATGGAGACCGTGGGGCTCTACGCCAACGCGGCCGCCGCGGGCGTGGAGGCGCTCGCCATGTTCACGGTCTCGGACAACCTGGCCACCCACGCGCAGATGACCCCGGAGCAGCGCCAGACGGGCTTCGCGCAGATGATCGAGCTGGCCGCGACGGTGACGGAGCTGTGAACCCCATGAACCACCCCGACGAGAACCCGGACCTCGCCCAGACCGCGGGCCCCGACAGCGCCGCCTCGACGCCCGCGGCGGCCGTCCCCGCGACCCATGCGGGCACCGCCGAGGCCCCCCGCACCGCGGGCGGCGTGAACCCGCGCCGGGCCGTGCCCGTGCTGCTGTTCCTGTTCATCTTCTGCCTGGTGATCGACCAGGGCTTCAAGTTCACGTCCCAGCCCATGGCCGAGGCGCTGTCCTTGAGCGAGTCCACCGTGAGCCTGCAGGCCACCCTCACGGGCGTGCTGATCGGCATCGGCGCCGTGGTGTACTCCGCGCTCGCGGATTCCGTGGCCATCCGCAAGCTGCTGTACCTGAGCATCGGGCTGATCGTGGTGGGCTCGGTGATCGGCTTCGTGGGCTCCGCGTCCTTCGGGGTGGTGCTCGTGGGCCGTGTGGTCCAGACGGCCGGCCTCGCCGCGGCGGAGACCCTCTACGTGGTCTACGTGACCAAGCACTTCCAGGGCGTGGAGCTCAAGAAGTACCTGGGCTTCTCCAACATGTCCTTCCAGCTGGCCTCGCTCATCGGCACGCTGGTCTCCGGGTTCCTGGCCACCTACGTGTCCTGGACGTGGATGTTCCTGATCCCGCTGCTGATCGTGCTGTCCCTGCCGTTCATCAAGACCCGCGTGTCGGACGACGTCGAGCACACGAGCTCCGGCGTGGACGTGTACGGGCTGTTCCTGGTGGGCGTGATCGCCACCGGGCTGATCATGTTCATGCAGGACTTCACGTGGTGGTGGTGGATCCCCGTGGTGGTGGCCACCGTGCTGTTCGTGCACCACGTGCGCACCAACTCCCGCGCCCTCGTGGACGCCTCCTTCTTCACCAACCGCCCGTACATCAGCGCGCTGGTGATCGTGTTCATCATCTACTCGGTGAATCTGGCGTTCGTGTTCCTGTTCCCGTTCGCCATCCACGGCGTGCACGGGATGGCCATGGACAAGGTCTCGCTGCTCACCATCCCGGGCTACGTGCTGGGTGCCTCCACTGCGGCGATGTCCGGTGCCGTGAGCAAGCGGCTGGACTCCAAGCAGGCCGTGACCCTGGCGCTGTGCCTGCTGGCGCTCGCTCTCGCGGTGGCCGGGGTGTTCATCAACGTGTCCGTGGTGGCCATGGTGATCGCGATGGCCATGTTCTCGGTGGGCTTCGGCCTGCTGTACGCACCGCTCATGTCCAGCGCGCTGCTGCTGATGCCCGCCGCGAAGTCCGGCGTGGCCGTGGGCTTCTACAACCTGGTGATCAACGTGGCCTCCCCGATCGGCGTGGCCTACACGGCCATGCTGATGTCCGCCAAGCCCACGTGGTTCGGCGCACTGAGCGTGGGTGGCTCCGCCGAGGGCGACTACTTCTCCACCATCCTGTGGTTCCTGGTGGGCATCACGCTGGTGGGTCTGGTGGCGTACCGCGTGCTGTTCGGCCTGATCGAGCGCAACAACGCGAAGGCCGCCGCGCGCCTCACCGCGCAGCAGTAGTTCCGCAGGTCTGACGAGAAGGCCCCTCCACAGCTCCCGTCCCGGGCGTGCGCGGAGGGGCTTTTCCGTGCGGGCTTAGACTGTGCGGGTGCTTGTGCTGAGTCTCGATTCCTCCTCGATCGCCTCCGTGGCCCTGGCCCGCGACGGCGAGGTGCTGCGGGAGAGCGCCACCACCGACACCCGCTCCCACGCCGAGGCCCTGGCCCCCGCGGTGCGCGACGTGCTGTCCGCGGAGGGGCTCACCGGCGCGGACCTCGACGCCGTGCTCGTGGGCACCGGGCCCGGCCCGTTCACGGGGCTGCGCGCCGGACTCGCGACCGCCCGTGCCCTGGGCTTCGCGTGGGGGCTGCCCGTGCACGGGCTCTGCTCGCTCGACGCCGCCGCCCACCGGATCGCGCCCCGGCTCGCCGAGGCCGGTCACGAGGAGTTCGCGGTGGTCATCGACGCGCGCCGCAAGGAGCTCTACTGGCGCCCCTACCGCGTGCTCGAGGACACCGCCGCAACCGCCGTGGGCCTCAGTGAGCCCCGCGTGGGCGCGCCCGAGGACGTCCCGGCCCTGCCGAGCTGCGGTCCCGGCACCGCGCTGTACCCGCAGCGGCTCGCGCACCCCGTGCCGGGCACCGGGGACCTGCACCCCACCGCGGCGGATCTTGCGCGCGCGGCGTGGGCACTCACGAGCCGCGGCACCCCCCTGAGCACCGACACCTCGCCCCTGTACCTGCGGGAGTCGGACGCCAAGGTGCCGGCGTTCGCGAAGCGGACCACGGCGTGACGGGCCCGCAGGGGTCCGCGCCCGGTGCGGCGAGCGCGGCGGCGTCGTCCCTGCCGCGCGGCTACGCGCTGCGGCCCATGCAGCCCAGGGACCTGGACGCCGTGCACGCGCTGGAGACCGTGCTGTTCCCCGAGGACGCCTGGCCGCGGCACATGTTCGACGAGGAGCTGGCGCACCCCACGCGCGCGTACTGGGTGCTCACCCGGAACGGGGAGATCGTGGCGTACGCCGGGATGATGTGCATCCCGCCGGTCGCGGACGTCCAGACCATCGCGGTGGCCGCCGCCCACGAGGGCCGGGGGCTCGGGAGCACCCTGCTGCGCGTGCTGCACGAGGCCGCCGTGCGCGGCGGCGCCACCGAGATGATGCTCGAGGTCCGGGCCGACAACCCTCGCGCGCAAGCGTTGTACCGCCGCTTCGGCTACGAGCACATCCACAGCCGCGCCCACTACTACGGGCCCGGCCTCCACGCCCTGATCATGCGCTGCGCACTGGTCCCGCCCGGGCCGCAGGAGCGCAGCGCGGACGGAAGGACCATTCATGAACACCGCTGAACCCCTCGTGCTCGGCATCGAGTCCTCGTGCGACGAGACCGGTGTGGGGATCGTGCGGGGCACCGAGCTGCTCACCAACACCGTGTCCTCCTCCATGGAGCAGCACGTGCGCTTCGGCGGCGTGATCCCGGAGATCGCCTCGCGCGCCCACCTCGAGGCCTTCGTGCCCACGGTGCAGCAGGCGCTCGCGGAGGCGGGGGTCACGCTCGGAGAGCTCGACGCGATCGCGGTGACCTCAGGACCGGGCCTCGCCGGGGCGCTCATGGTGGGCGTGGCAGCGGCCAAGGCGCTCGCGGTGGCCACGGGCACGCCCCTGTACGCCGTCAACCACCTCGTGGCCCACGTGGGCGTGGGGCTGCTGGACGGGGACGGTGCGCTGCCCGAGCACCTCGGCGCGCTGCTGGTCTCCGGCGGGCACACGGAGATCCTCGCCGTGGGGGACATCACGGGGGACGTCCGGCTGCTGGGCGCTACGATCGACGACGCCGCGGGCGAGGCCTACGACAAGGTCGCCCGGCTGCTCGGGCTGGCCTACCCCGGAGGCCCCGCCATCGACCGGGCCGCTCGGGACGGGGACCCCGAGGCGTTCCGCTTCCCGCGCGGGCTGACCGCGGGCAAGTACATGGGATCGGCGCAGCACCCGGGCTCCCACCGCTACGACCTCTCCTTCTCGGGGCTCAAGACCGCAGTGGCCCGGGTGGTCGAGGCCTTCGAGGCCGCCGGTCAGCCCGTGCCCGTGGCGGACGTGGCCGCGAGCTTCCAGGAGTCCGTGGTGGACGTGATTTCCCGCAAGACCGTGCTGGCGTGCACCGAGCACGGGATCACCACGCTGCTGATGGGCGGGGGAGTGGCTGCGAACTCCCGGCTGCGGGAGCTCGTCACGCAGCGCTGCGCGCAGCACGGCATCCGTGTGGTGGTGCCGCCGCTGTCCCTGTGCACGGACAACGGGGCCATGGTGGCGGCGCTCGGCGCGCGGCTGGTGAGCCGGGGTGTGGCGCCCACGGGGATCGGGTTCACCGCGGATCCGGGGTTGCCCGTGACCACGGTGTCGGTGCCCGTCCCGGCCTGAGTCGGCCCGGCCCGCACGGCCCCGTCAGAAAAGCCCCGCCCCGCTCGGTCGGAACGTGGCGGGGCGGGCACCGCGCCGCACGCGCGGGCCGCGCCCTGGGCACCCGGCCGCGCGGAGCGCGCTCCGTGCCGGCCCAGGGGTCAGCGGATCTCGCGGTTCTGCGCCACGATGTCCCGCACCACGGCGCGCAGGTCCCCGCCGTTGGCCTCCGCGATCCGCCGCTGGCGCTGGTAGCCGGTCTCGCCCGTCATCATGGTCTCCACGTAGCCCAGCTCGTCAGCGCAGCCGAGTTCGGCGGCGAGGGGCTCCAGCCGGTTGAGCACCTCGGTGAGGTCCTCCGCCACGGGGCGCTCGTGGTTCTGGGCGTCCCGGATCACCACGGCGTCCAGCCCGTAGCGGGCGGCCCGCCACTTGTTCTCCTGGTGGTGCCACGGGGGCATCACCGCAATGCTGCGCCCCTCGTCCAGGGTGCGGGAGAAGGACTCCACGAGGCACTGCGTCAGCGCGGCCAGGGCGCCGATCTCCCGGAGGTTGGAGGGCCCGTCGCACACGCGCATCTCCACGGTGCCGAAGCGCGGCACGGGGCGGATGTCCCAGCGGTTCTCGGAGATCTCCTCGATCACGCCGGTCTCCATGAGGTCCGAGACGTAGGCCTCGTACTCGCTCCAGGAGTCGAAGTGGAAGGGCAGCCCCGCGGTGGAGAGCTGCTGGAAGATCAGCGCCCGGTGGGAGGCGTAGCCGGTGTCGTGGCCGCACCAGTAGGGGGAGTTCGCGGACAGCGCCAGCAGGTGGGGGTAGTAGTTCATGAGCCCGTCGAGCACGGGCAGCGCCTTGTCCCGGTGGTCGATGCCCACGTGCACGTGCATGCCGAAGATCACCATCTGCCGGCCCCAGTACTGCGCCCGGTCCAGGACCTTGTAGTAGCGCTCCGCGTCCACCACGGGCTGCTCGGTCCAGTCCGAGAACGGGTGGGTGCCCGCGGCGAAGATTTCCAGGGAGCGGGGGTCGGTGATCTTCCGGATCCGGTCCTGGGTCTGCGCGAGGTGCTCCACCGCCTCGGGAACGGCGCTGCACACGCCCGTGACCATTTCCACGGTGTTCTGCAGGAACTCGCCCGTGACCTGCGGGTGGTCGCCCTCCTCCCCGAGCTCGGGGTACTCGCCCACCACGGCCTCCAGGACCTCCTGGGCGCGCGGGGCGAGCTCACCGGATTCGCGGTCCACGAGCGCGACCTCCCATTCCACACCCAGGGTGGAGTTCTCGGAGGTCTCGAAATCAATGTGCACGGCGTGGTCCTCTCGTGGGTGCGCCGGGAACGGCATCGGTGCCCTGGACCGCGGTGCGGGCCGGGCTACGCGCTGCCGTGGTCCCTGGAACAGGGAACCTCAGTCTAGGGGGTCGACCACCAGCACCACGCGCCGCTCCCTGCCGGAGTCCACCACGCGTGTCATCACGAAGGTCGCGCGCCGCGTGCCGCGGGGGGCCAGCTGGCGGCGCAGCTGCTCGGGGGTCACGTCCGTGCCGCGCTTCTTGACGTCCAAGGTGCCCACGTCGTGCTCGCGCACCCAGCGCCGCAGCACCTTCACGGTGTGCGGCAGCACCTCGCGCACCGCGTACGACCGGGCGAGGGGTGTGTCCGCGGGGGTCTCCGAGGAGAGGTAGGCGATGCTCGGGTGCACCAGGTGGGCGTCCAGGCGCTGCGCGAGATCCGTGACGAGCCCCGCGCGGATCACGGCGCCGTCGGGCTCGTGGAGGTACTCGCCCACGGGACCCAGCAGGGCGCCGTCGGCGGGCGGGGACTGCCAGGTCCGCGCGGTCAGCTCCACCGCCGACGACGCCGCGGGGCCGGCACCGCGCCCCAGCACGAGTGCCGCACGGGCCACGTCCGGGCGGCGCACCGCGTTGAACCACAGCACGGCCTCCACCACGTCCCCGCGGTCGGAGATCCACTGGGCCTCCGCGCCGGGCGGGACGTGCTCGTGGGGGATGCCGGGCCCCAGCTTGGCCCCGACGGCCAGTCCCGCCTCCGCGAGTCCCGCGACGAAGGACAGGGGAGGGGAGAAGGCCTCGGGGTCGAAGACCCGCCGGGTGCGTCCGTCCCCCGTGACGCGCCGCGCCGGGTCAAGCCACACGCCCTGGGCGGGGCCGGCCTCGAGGGACCGCAGGTCCAGGGACCGGGCGTCCGCGCAGACCACGCGAGCGTGCGGCCAGCCGGTGAGGTTGAGGGTGGCGGCCGCCGCCGTGAGCGGATCGAGCTCCACCGCGGTGACGGTGCGGTCCAGGGCGGCCAGCGCCATGGCGTCCGCCCCGATCCCGCAGCCGAGGTCCACCACGTGCCCGATCCCGGCCTGCGCGAAGCGCTGGGCGTGCAGCGCGGCCACGGACCAGCGGGTGGCCTGCTCCACGCCGTCGCGGGTGAAGACCATGTGCTGGGCGAACTCGCCGAACTTGGCCCGGGCCTTCTCGCGCAGCCGCGACTGGGTGAGGGCCGCGGCCACCAGCTCGGGGTCGTGGCCCTGGGCGCGCAGGGTCTCGTTGAGCGCGAGGGACGCCGCGGCGTCGTACGGGGGCAGGGAGTCCAGCAGCTCGCGGCCCTCGGGGGTGAGCAGGCGGGCGAGGCCGTGGGCCTCGGCGTCGTCGGGTGCGGTGGGTGGGGTCACGGCTCCATCAGACCACGGGCGGGCCCGCCCGTGCACGGAGCACCCGGACGCGCGGCACGCAGCCCCCGCGGCGGCGCCGGGACGGGCTCCGGGCGGGGCATGCGAATTACGAAGGAAACATGATGCGTAATTAGGTTAGGCTTACCTGGTGGCCGGCCGCCCGTTCCCTGACGACTCCACCAGAATGCGAGACACCCATGTCCTCCCACCGCCTGCTGCCCGGTGCGGCACTGTGCACCGCCGCCGTTCTCGCCCTCGCGGGCTGCGGCACTTCCGGGGGCTCCGCCGATCCCTCGGCCAGTGCCTCCTCGTCCACCGTGAGCATCCAGGACGACAAGGGCGAGCAGAAGGTCACCGTGCCGCCGCGCTCCGTGGTGGCCACCGACAACCGCGTGTTCGAGACCCTCGCGGACTGGGAGGTGCCGCTCAAGGCCGCCCCCAAGCGGCTGGTCCCGGACACCATCTCTTACTCCCACGACGACTCCGTGGTGGACCTCGGCTCGCACCGTGAGCCCAACCTGGAAGCAGTGGCCGGGGTGGACCCGGACCTCGTGATCAACGGCCAGCGCTTCGCGCAGCACTACGACGCCATCCACAAGCTCGTGCCGGACGCCACCGTGCTCCAACTCGACCCGCGGGAGGACCAGCCCCTCGACTCCGAGCTCAAGCGCCAGACCTCGGCACTGGGAGAGGTCTTCGGCAAGCAGGAGGACGCCGGCAAGCTCGCCGAGGCCCTCGACAAGGCCGAGCAGCGCGCCAAGGACGCCTACAGCGGCCAGTCCACCATGGGCCTGATCGTCTCGGGCGGGAACATGGGATACGTGGTGCCGAAGACCGGGCGCACCATCGGCCCGCTGTTCGAGATGGTGGGGCTCAAGCCCGCCCTCGAGACCAAGGGCTCGGACGACCACCAGGGGGACGACATCTCCGTGGAGGCCATCGCCAAGGCCAAGCCCGAGCTGCTGATCGTGATGGACCGGGACGCCGCCCTGAAGTCCCAGAAGGACTCCACCCCGGCCGCCGAGGTCATCGAGAAGTCCGAGGCGCTCAAGGACGTCCCGGCGGTGAAGAACGGCAACGTGGTGTACCTGCCCGCAGACACCTACACCAACGAGGGCATCCAGACCTACACCGAGATCCTCAACGACCTCGCGGACAAGCTGGAGCGCAACGGCAAGAGCTGACCGGGCCGCCAGGCCCCCATCCCGCGGCCCCGCGCCAGCCACGCGCGGGGCCGCGGCACGAGCACACGGAAGCACACAGGTACCCATGACCGCGACAGCCGCAGCCACCGCCCCCGCACCGAGGGCCCGCTCCGCACCCACCGGGGTGCTGCGGGACCCCTGGTTCTGGGCGGCGTCCCTCCTGGTGCTGGGGCTGCTGGCCGCCTCGGTGCTCACGGGGGTCGCGGACCTCTCCGACCCGGAGGAGGGCCGCCGGTTCCTGACCCTCACGAGGATCCCGCGCACCCTCGCCCTCGTGCTCGCCGGCGCGGCCATGGCCATGTCCGGACTGGTCATGCAGCTGCTCACGCAGAACCGCTTCGTGGAGCCCACCACCACGGGCACCACGGAGTGGGCCGGGCTGGGGCTGCTGGTCATGATGGTCGTGGCCCCGGACGCCGGGCTGAGCGCACGGATGCTGGGCTCCGTGGTCGCGGCGTTCGCGGGGACCATGGTGTTCTTCGCGGTGCTGCGCCGGATCACGCTGCGCTCCTCGCTGATCGTGCCGATCGTGGGCATCATGCTCGGCGCGGTGGTGGGCTCCGTGTCCACCTACCTGGCGCTCGTCACGGACCGGCTGCAGAACCTCGGGGTGTGGTTCGCTGGCAGCTTCACGTCCGTGCTCAAGGGCCAGTACGAGACCCTGTGGGTCGTCGCGGCCGTGGCCGTGCTGGTGTTCCTCGCCGCGGACAGGCTCACGGTGGCGGGGCTCGGCGAGGACGTCGCCACCAACGTGGGTCTGAACTACGAGCGCATCATCCTGGTGGGCACCGCGCTCGTGGCGGTGGCCACGGGCGTGGTCACCGTGGTGGTGGGCAACCTGCCGTTCCTGGGGCTGATCGTGCCCAACGTGGTCTCCCTGTTCCGCGGGGACGACCTGCGCTCCAACCTGCCGTGGGTGTGCCTGCTGGGGATCGGGCTCGTCACGGTGTGCGACCTGATCGGGCGCACGGTCATCATGCCCTTCGAGGTCCCGGTCTCGCTGATCCTGGGCGTCGTGGGAGCGGCCGTGTTCATCGTGCTGCTGCTCAGGAGCCGCCGCCATGTCTGAGCTGCGCTCCCGCCGCCCCGCCGGTTCCCCGGCCACTCCGGCCCGCGGGCGTGACGCCGCCCGGCCGTCCGACGGGGCCGCACCCGCTCCCGGGCACGTGGCCTCCGTTCCCGTAGGAGCCCGCTGCGGGCGCCGTGCGGACCGGCCCGCCGCCGGGGGCTCCCGTGCGTTCACCTTCGCCGCCCACCGGCGCCGGTACTGGCTCGTCATGGTGGCCCTGGCCCTCGCTGGTGCGCTGTTCTGCGCCGGGATCCTCACCTGGGCCAACCCGCTGCCGTTCGGCACCGCGGGGTTCTGGCGCATTGCCGGGACCCGCGCGAGCGCCGTGGTGGTGATCGCCGTGGTGGCCGTGTGCCAGGCCATGGCCACCGTGGCCTTCCAGACCGCGGCCGAGAACCGGATCGTCACCCCGTCCATCATGGGCTTCGAGTCCCTGTACGTGCTGGTGCAGACCACCGCGGTGTACGCGCTGGGCGTCGCGGGGGTCTCCGCGGTGCAGGGGCTCACGCAGTATGCCCTGCAGGTGGCCCTCATGGTCCTCTTCGCCCTGGTGCTGTATGGCCGGCTGCTGTCCGGCAAGCATGCGAACGTGCAGGTGATGCTGCTGATCGGCATCGTGCTGGGCGGCGGGCTGGGGTCACTGTCCACGTTCATGCAGCGGCTGCTGTCACCGAGCGAGTTCGACGTGCTCAGCGCCCGGCTCTTCGGCTCTGTGTCCAACGCGGACCCCGCCTACTTCCCGCTGGCGGTGCCCCTGTGCGCGGCGGGCACCGCCGCGCTGCTGCTGCGCTCCCGGAGGCTGGACGTGATGGCCGCCGGGCGGGACGTGGCCACGAACCTGGGGCTGGAGCACCGCAGGGAACTGGTGATCACCCTGTTCTGGGTCTCGGTGCTGATGGCGGTGTCCACCTCCCTGGTGGGGCCCATGACGTTCCTGGGGTTCCTGGTGGCCACCCTGGCCTATCAGTTCGCGGACACCCACGAGCACCGCTTCGTGTTCCCCATGGCGGTGCTGCTGGGCTTCGCGGTGCTCTCCGGGGCCTACTTCATCCTCAAGAACGTCTTCTACGCGGAGGGCGCGGTGTCCATCATCATCGAGCTGGTGGGCGGAACCGTGTTCCTCGTGGTGATCCTGAGAAAGGGCAGACTGTGATCCGGCTGGACGGACTGAGCAAGCAGTACGGGACGGACACCGCCATCGGGCCGGTGGACCTGGAGATCCCCGAGGGCGGCATCACGGCCCTCGTGGGACCCAACGGGGCGGGCAAGTCCACCCTGCTGACCATGATGGGCCGGCTGCTGGGCGCGGACGCCGGGACCGTGGTGGTGGGCGGCCACGACGTCACCACCACCCCGCCGCGCACGCTCGCCACCGTGGTGTCCACGCTGCGCCAGGAGAACCACTTCACGGCGCGGCTCACGGTGCGCCAGCTCGTGGGCCTGGGCCGCTTTCCGTACACGCGGGGGCGGATCAACAAGGAGGACGAGAGGATCATCTCCGAGTCCATCGAGTTCTTCGACCTGGGCCCGCTCCAGGACCGGTACCTGGACCAGCTCTCGGGCGGGCAGCGCCAGCGCGCCTACGTGGCCATGGTGCTGTGCCAGCAGACCGCCTACCTGCTGCTGGACGAGCCCCTGAACAACCTGGACATGCGCCACTCGGTGCACATGATGCAGCACCTGCGCCGCGTGGCGGACGAGCTGGGGCGCACCGTGGTGATCGTGCTGCACGACATCAACTTCGCGAGCCACTACGCGGACCGGATCTGCGCGGTCAAGGACGGGAAGGTCGTGGAGTTCGGCACGCCCGCCCGGATCATGACGGACGAGACACTCACCCGCGTCTTCGACACCCCGGTCACGTGCCACGACGGCCCCGGCGGACGGCTCGCGGTCTACTACTGAGGGTCACGACGCCGCTCCTCGCCCGGGCGCGCGAGCTCGCCCTCTCCGGGCACGGAGCGGGCCGCCCCCGCGCGGGATCCGGGCGCCGGCGCTGCGGGAACGTGCTCGCGCGACCCCGGGGACAGTGCGGCGAGGCGGTCGAGGGGACCGGGCGGCGTCGTGACGGGACGTGCCCGGAGGCCCGGTTCAGCCCACAGGGGAGTGGCGCGGGCGCGCCTTGACCGGGCGCGTCCCGCGTCCCTACAGTGCTATTAGCACTCTCCCAGGGAGGGTGCTAAAGGCCAGGCGCTCAATCGGCACCGCGACGACGGTTGGCACGCCAACTGGCCTGTGGCGCTCGCCGTCATGGGACCCCATGGCACGCGGCGGACGCACACCGTCTCACACGCCTAGAAGAAAGGGAGAGATCGTGTCGGTCTCCATCAAGCCCCTCGAGGATCGCATCGTGGTTCAGCCGCTGGCCGCTGAACAGACCACCGCCTCCGGTCTGGTCATCCCGGACACCGCCAAGGAGAAGCCCCAGGAGGGCACCGTCCTGGCCGTGGGCCCGGGCCGCGTGGACGACAAGGGCAACCGCATCCCCGTGGACGTCAACGAGGGTGACCTGGTCATCTTCTCCAAGTACGGCGGGACCGAGGTCAAGTACAACGGCGAGGAGTACCTGGTGCTCCCGGCGCGCGACGTGCTGGCCGTCATCGAGAAGTAACTTCTCCACACCCTTTTCGTACGCGGTGCCCGACCGCCCGGCAACGGGCCGCGCGGGCACCGCGTACGTCGTCTCCGCACTCTTTCCCGGTTCCCTAAGGAGCAACTCCCATGCCCAAGCAGTTGGTGTTCGACGACACCGCTCGCAAAGCGCTCGAGGCCGGCGTGAACCGCCTGGCCGACACCGTCAAGGTCACCCTCGGCCCCCGCGGCCGCAACGTGGTCCTGGACAAGAAGTGGGGCGCGCCCACCATCACCAACGACGGCGTGACCATCGCCCGTGAGGTGGAGCTCGAGGACCCGTACGAGAACCTCGGCGCTCAGCTGGCCAAGGAAGTGGCCACCAAGACCAACGACGTCGCCGGTGACGGCACCACCACCGCCACGGTGCTCGCCCAGGCCATTGTGAAGGAGGGCCTGCGCAACGTGGCCGCGGGCGCCGCCCCCAGCGACATCAAGCGCGGGGTCGAGGCCGCGGTGGCCACCGTGTCCCAGCGCCTGCTCGACAACGCCCGTCCCGTGGAGGGCAAGGACGTGGCGCACGTGGCCGCGATCTCCGCCCAGTCCGAGGAGATCGGCGAGCTGATCGCCCGCGCCTTCGAGACCGTGGGCACGGACGGCGTGATCACCATCGAGGACGGCTCCTCCACCGAGGTGGAGCTGGACGTCACCGAGGGCATGCAGTTCGACAAGGGCTACCTGTCCCCGTCCTTCATCACGGACCAGGAGCGCCAGGAGGCCGTCCTGGACGACACCTACGTGCTGCTGTTCCAGGGCAAGATCTCCGCCATCCAGGACCTCATGCCCGTGCTGGAGAAGGTGCTGCAGGCCAAGAAGCCGCTGACCATCATCGCGGAGGACGTCGAGGGCGAGGCCCTGTCCACCCTGGTGGTCAACAAGTTGCGCGGCACGCTGGACGTCGTGGCCCTCAAGGCCCCCGGCTTCGGCGACCGCCGCAAGGCGATCATGCAGGACCTCGCGGTGCTCACGGACGCCACCGTGATCACCCCGGAGCTCGGCATCTCCCTGGAGGGCGTGGAGCTCTCCCAGCTGGGCCGCGCCCGCCGCATCACGGTGACCAAGAACCAGACCACGCTCGTGGACGGTGCCGGGTCCTCGGACGCCGTGGCCGAGCGCGTGGCCGAGATCCGCTCCGAGATCGCCCGCACGGACTCCGAGTGGGACCGCGAGAAGCTGCAGGAGCGCCTCGCGCGCCTGGCCGGCGGCATCTCCGTGATCAAGGTCGGCGCCGCCACCGAGGTGGAGCAGAAGGAGCGCAAGCACCGCATCGAGGACGCCGTGTCCTCCACGCGTGCCGCGCTCGAGGAGGGCATCGTGGCCGGCGGCGGTTCCGCGCTGGTCCACGCCTCCGCGTCCCTCAACGGCACGGACCTCGGCCTCGAGGGCGACGCCGCCACGGCCGTCAACATCGTCCGCCGCGCCCTGACCCAGCCCCTGCGCTGGATCGCGGAGAACGCGGGCCAGGACGGCAACGTGGTGGCCTCCCGCGTGGCCGAGATGGAGCCGGGCAATGGCTACAACGCACTGACCGGCGAGTACGAGAACCTGCTCTCGGCGGGCATCATCGACCCCGTGAAGGTCACCCGTTCCGCCCTGCAGAACGCGGCGTCCATCGCGGCCCTGGTGCTCACCACCGAGACCCTGGTGGCCGAGAAGAAGGACCAGGACGAGGACTGATCCCGGTCCCGCGCTCCCGTGGGTGCCCTGCCCGCTCCGGCGGGGGCGCCCCGGGCTGAGCGGGTGAACGCAACGGCGGTCCACTCCCGAGGGAGTGGGCCGCCGTTGCCGTGCCCGGGATCGTTCGGGCCGTCGGGCGTTCTCCCGGGCGCACCGCGCGCCGGGCCAGGGACGGCGAGAGGGCCCGCTCCACACGGAGCGGGCCGCTGCGCTGCCCGCGGCGGGGGTGCCACGCCACGCGGCTCCCGCACGAGCGGCGTCGTCCGGGGTGCCCGGGCACAAGGCCGTACGGGGGAGACCCACGAGCAGTGCCCGGGTTGGCCCCGCTTGCGCGCCTGGCATAGCCTGACGCGATGCGCTTCCCCCCACCCCCGCTTTTGCATCCCGAGAAGACCCCGCCCTGGGACACCCGAGGTCCGGGCGTCGGCACCGCGGCGAGCTCGACCCCCTCCGAGCGCGTGGCGCGGTACTCGGGGTTCCGCCCCGAGGTACAGGGCCTGCGCGCGGTGGCGGTGCTGCTCGTGGTGGTCTACCACGTGTTCGTGGGGCGGGTCTCCGGCGGGGTGGACATCTTCCTGTTCATCTCCGCGTTCTTCATGACCCTCTCCTTCGTGCGCAAGATCGAGGGTGGGCGGCCGCTCGGGCTGGGCCGGTACTGGCTGCACACGTTCAAGCGGCTGCTGCCGCTGGCCACCCTGGTGATCCTGGGGACGTTCTTGCTGCTGTGGCTGTTCTACCCGGTGGCGGACGCGGCGTCCTTCCGCTCCCAGGGCGTGGCGTCGATCCTGTACGTGGAGAACTGGTCGCTCGCTTTCAACGCCGTGGACTACTACGCGGCGGACCACTCCAGCGCCTCCCCGTTCCAGCACTTCTGGTCGCTGTCGGTCCAGGGGCAGGTGTTCCTGGCGTGGCCGCTCATCTTCGCGCTCGCGTGGCTCGTCAAGAGGCGTACCGGGCGTAGCAGCGTGCCCGTGCTCGCGGGGTGTTTCGGGGCGGTCTTCGTCATCTCACTGGCGTTCTCGGTGATCACCACCCACACTCAGCAGGCGTTCGCGTACTTCGACACCCGCGCGCGGCTGTGGGAGTTCGCACTGGGGTCCCTCGTGGCCCTGGCCATCCCGTACCTGCGGCCGAGCCGCTGGCTCCGGGTGCTCCTGGGCTGGGTGGGCTTCGTGAGCATGGTGTCCGTGGGCCTCCTCGTGGACGTCCGGGGCGCCTTCCCGGGGTGGATCGCGTTGTGGCCGCTGCTCTCGGCTGCCGCGATCATCGTGGCAGGACAGTCCGGTTCGCCGATCGGTTTCGACCGGTTCCTCTCGTGGGCACCGGTGGTGCGCATGGGCGACGCCGCCTACGCCCTCTACCTCGTGCACTGGCCGCTGCTGATCACCTACCTGGTCGTCCGGGAACGTCCCGTCGCCGGGCCCCGCTCGGGCATGGTCATCGTCGTGGTCTCGCTGCTGCTCGCCCTGCTGCTCACCCGTCTCGTGGAAACTCCCCTGAAGAACTGGGCGTGGCCCGAGGCGAAGAACTGGCGGCTGGGCCTGGTGATCGCGGTGTGCATGGGCCTGGTGCTGACAGTGGCGGGATCCTGGGCCGCGGCGGCGCACCACCGGGAGGCGAAGCTCGAGGCGCAGGCGGAGCTCAACAATCCCGGGGCACGCGTGCTGGAGCCCGGTTTCGAGTTCGAGGGGGATCCCAACGCACCCGTGCTGCCAGCGTCAATGGCGGACCAGTGGGTGGGACTGCCGCAGTCCTGCCGCGGCCCGCTGAAGGCCGACAACGCGGTGGCGCAGGACTTCTGCCACCAGACACGCGCCGTGGAGAACCCCACCAAGGTGGTGGCCGTGGTGGGCAACTCCCACATGGAGCAGTACATGGGTGCGGTGATCCCGGTGGCCGAGGAGGAGAACTGGCAGCTGGTCTCGGTGCTCCAGCCCGGGTGCGGGCTGGGCGTCGAGGGGCAGAGTCCGCAGTGCCGCAAGGGCAACGAGGCCGTGCTCGAATACCTGGACCAGCTGCAGCCGGACGCCGTGCTCACCACCTCCACCCGCGCCGAGCTCATGGACGGGGGCGCCGAGCACGTGGTCGACGGCCTGGGGCCCGTGGTCCGGCGCCTCACGGACCACGGCGCCACGGTGGTGGGCCTGCGGGACAACCCGCGCCTGGGCCACGACCCCACCCGGTGCGTCGCGGAGAAGGGCCGCGAGGACCCCTCCTGCACCACTGTGAAGGACGAGGTGCTCGCGGCGGAGAACCCCGCCCGGTCGCTGGAGTCCATCTCGGGCTACAGGGGCATCGACCCGACGCCCCTGATCTGCCCGCAGGGCGTGTGCGCTCCCGTGATCGGCAACCTGAACGTGTGGCTGGACTCCCACCACCTCACGTGGGACTACGCGCGCAGCATGGCGCCGCTGCTGCGGGAGGACCTCGTGGCGGCCGTGGAGCAGCTGGGGTGAGACGGGCTGGGCAGCGCGGCAGCGGCGTCGTCGTCCGGGGTGCCGCGGGGTGGGCGCCCGACGCCGGGAGGGCGTGCGTGGCCCGTAGACTGGGGGCGACATTCTCGCGTGGAAGGGACTACCCGTGTCTGACAACGTGCCCACGGCACTCATGGACGATCCGTTCGGCTTCACCGGACTGACCTACGACGACGTCCTGCTGCTGCCCGGCAACACGGACGTGATCCCCTCGGAGGCGTCCACCAAAACCCGGCTCTCGCGCCGGATCACGCTGCAGGCCCCCGTGCTCTCCGCCGCCATGGACACCGTGACCGAGTCCGCGATGGCCATCTCCATGGCCCGCCAGGGCGGCATGGGCGTGATCCACCGCAACCTGTCCATCCAGGACCAGGCGGACCACGTGGACCGCGTCAAGCGCAGCGAGTCCGGGATGATCACCAACCCGGTGACGGTGTCCCCGGACGCCACCCTGGCGGAGCTGGACCGGCTGTGCGGCTACTACAAGGTCTCCGGGCTGCCCGTGGTGGACGAGGACCAGCGGCTGCTGGGAATCATCACCAACCGCGACACCCGCTACCTGCCCGAGAGCGACTTCGACACCCGCCTGGTGCGCGACGTGATGACCCCCATGCCGCTGGTCACGGGCAAGGTGGGGATGGGCAAGGACGAGGCCCACGCGCTGCTCGCCCAGCACAAGATCGAGAAGCTGCCGCTGGTGGACGAGCAGGACCGGCTGACCGGGCTGATCACCGTCAAGGACTTCACCAAGGCGGAGCAGTACCCCCTGGCCACCAAGGACGACGAGGGTCGGCTGCGCGTGGGCGCGGCCGTGGGCTTCTTCGGCGACGGCTGGGAGCGCGCGATGACGCTTGTGGAGGCCGGTGTGGACGCGCTGTTCATCGACACCGCCAACGGCCACTCGCAGGGCGTGCTGGACATGATCGCCCGGCTCAAGAAGGAGCCCGCGGCGGCGCACGTCGACGTCATCGGCGGACAGGCCGCCACGCGCGCCGGTGCCCAGGCGATCGTGGACGCCGGCGCGGACGCCGTGAAGGTGGGCGTGGGTCCGGGCTCCATCTGCACCACCCGCATCATCGCGGGCGTGGGCGTCCCGCAGGTCACCGCGATCAACGAGGCCGCCCAGGTGACCATCCCCGCGGGCGTGCCGCTGATCGCCGACGGCGGGCTGCAGTTCTCCGGCGACATCGGCAAGGCGCTCGTGGCCGGCGCGGACTCCGTGATGCTCGGCTCGCTGCTCGCGGGCTGCGACGAGTCCCCGGGGGAGCTCGTGTTCGTGCAGGGCAAGCAGTTCAAGGCCTACCGCGGCATGGGCTCGCTGGGAGCCATGCAGTCCCGCGGCAAGAACACGTCCTACTCCAAGGACCGCTACTTCCAGGCGGACGTCTCCGACGACGAGAAGCTCATCCCCGAGGGCATCGAGGGCCAGGTGCCCTACCGTGGGCCGTTGTCCTCCGTGCTGCACCAGCTGGACGGCGGGCTGCGCCAGACCATGTTCTACGTGGGCGCGCACAGCGTGGACGAGCTCAAGCACAAGGGCCGCTTCGTGCGGATCACCCCGGCGGGGCTCAAGGAGTCCCACCCGCACGACATCACCATGACGGTGGAAGCCCCCAACTACAAGCGCTGATCCGCGCCGCACCCACCCCCGTGCGCACCGCGCGGTGAAAGGACCCTTCGTGAGCTACGACATCGAGATCGGGCGTTCCAAACGGGCGCGCCGCACGTTCAGCCTGGACGAGATCGCCCTGGTGCCCTCCCGGCGCACGCGCGACCCGCAGGACGTGAGCACGGCGTGGCAGATCGACGCCTACCAGTTCGACATCCCCGTGGTGGGTGCGCCCATGGACTCGGTGATGTCCCCGGCCACGGCCATCGACCTCGGCCGAGCCGGCGGGCTGGGCGTGCTGGACCTCGAGGGCCTGTGGACCCGCTACGAGGACCCGCAGCCCGTCCTGGACGAGATCGCGGACCTCAGCTCCGAGAACCTGCCGCAGGCCACGCGCCGCATGCAGCAGTTGTACTCGGCGCCCATCCAGCCCGAGCTGATCACCGCCCGGCTCGCCGAGATCCGCGAGGCGGGGGTCAGCGTGTCCGGGTCCCTGTCCCCGCAGCGCGTGGTGGAGCACTACCGCACCGTGCTCGAGGCCGGTGTGGACCTGTTCGTGATCCGAGGCACCACGGTCTCCGCGGAGCACGTGTCCAAGACCCAGGACCCGCTGGACCTCAAGCAGTTCATCTACGACCTCGACGTCCCGGTGATCGTGGGCGGCGCCGCGGGGTACACCCCGGCACTGCACCTCATGCGCACGGGCGCGGCCGGTGTGCTCGTGGGCTTCGGCGGGGGAGCGTCCCTGCGCACCGAGTCCATCCTGGGCATCCACGCGGCCATGGCCACGGCCATCTCGGACGTCGCCGCAGCCCGCCGCGACTACCTCGACGAGTCCGGCGGGCGCTACGTCCACGTGATCGCCGACGGCGGCCTGGGCACCTCGGGCGACATCGTCAAGGCCATCGCCATGGGCGCCGACGCCGTGATGCTCGGCACCCTCCTGGCCCGCGCGGAGGAGGCACCCGGTCAAGGCTGGCTGTGGGGCGCGGAGGCGCACAACCCGCACTCGCCCCGCGGTGTGCGCACCCACGTGGGCACGGTGGGACCCCTGGACGAGCTGCTCAACGGGCCCTCCCGCCACGTGGACGGCTCCTCCAACGTGATGGGCGCGCTGCGCCGGGCCATGGCCACCACCGGCTACTCGGACCTCAAGGAGTTCCAGCGCGCCGAGGTGGTCATCCGCAGCTGAGTGCAGCCTCGGGAGTGTGGAGAACGTCCAGGGGTGGCCAGTAGGGTTGAGGGGTGCTGAAATCCGCCCTGCGTCCCCGCTCCCTGGCCTTCCTGGCGGTCGCCCTGCTCGTGGCGGTGCTGTTCGTGCTCCTGAGCCGCTGGCAGCTCAACGCGTCCCTGACCTCCACCACCGTGGCGGACCCCTCCAAGGACCGGGTGAGCAACCTGGAGAGCGTGGTCCCGCCCGGCGAGGCGACCACCGCCCAGCAGGCGGACCACGTGGTCACCGCCGTGGGCACCTACCGCCCGGAGACCACGGTGCTGGTCCCCGGCAGGCTCCAGGACGGCGTCTCCGGGTACTGGGTGGTCACCGAGCTGGTGCTGCCCGAGTCCCGTCAGCGCTGGGATGCCGCGGACCAGGACCTCGGGATCGCCGTGGCACGTGGCTGGGTGGCCTCCCCGGAGGACGCACCCCGGGCGCCCACGGGGGAGATCCGGGTCACCGGTCGCCTGATGCCCACCGACTCCCCGCTGCCCAGTCAGAACACCGAGCGCGGGCAGGTGGCCTCGGTGGCCTCCGCCCAGCTGAGCAACCTGTGGAACGCACCCCTGTACTCGGGGTACGTGGCCGCGTTTGCGGAGGGTCCGGGGGAGTACCCCGCGCCGCTGGCCGATGACGGAACCGTGGCGGCGTCGGCCGGGCCCCTGGGGGCGGGGCTGTCCCGGCTGCAGATCGACCAGCAGCCCACGGACACCTCCGTGCACGCACTGAACCTGTTCTACGCCGTGGAGTGGGTGGTCTTCGCGGGGTTCGCCATCTTCCTGTGGTGGCGTTTCGTGCGGGACGAGCACCTGCGCCGCGAGAACCCCGAGCAGTACTTCTACTTCGACGGCGACTACTTCTGGGACGAGTCCGAGCAGTCCTACTACTACTGGGACGCCCAGGACCAGCGCTACTACTACTTCGACGACCAGCCCGCGGTGGCCGGTGGGCAGCAGCGCACCCCGCCCCGCGACACCCCGCGACCTGACAACGGAGCCACCCATGACTGACCAGACGCCGCAGCCCGACCAGCAGCCCCGCCCGGTGCGACGCACCGACGGTGTGCGCGTGAGCGCCCCGGAAGACGCCAGCCCCGAGCGCGCGACCGTCCCGGACAGCGTGCGTGCCAAGGCCGCCGCTCTCAAGCCGCGACGCCGCTTCGGCGGCACCGAGGCGCAGATCCGGACCGCGCTGAACATCTACAAGGTGTGCGCGTGGGTCTCCGGCACGTTCCTGCTGCTGCTCGTGGCCGAGATGGTCACCCGCTACGCGCTCGGCTACGACCTCATCGCCGGGGGCACCGACAAGACCACGGGGCAGAGCGTGGCCCTGGGCTGGCAGAACCTGGATCTCGAGAACCTGGCCGGTGGCGTGAACGTGTCCACCTGGATCCTGATCGTGCACGGCTGGTTCTACGTGGTCTACCTGCTCTCGTGCCTGCGCGTGTGGTCCCTCATGCGCTGGCCGTTCCCGCAGCTGATCGTCATGGCGCTGGGCGGTGTGGTGCCGTTCCTCTCGTTCATCGTGGAGCGCAAGATCCACCGCTCCACCGAGGCGGAGCTCGCGGCCAATCCCAAGGCCGCCAAACGCTACTGAGGCCCGCCGGGGCACGGGCCCACGTGTTCTAGACTTGGGGGCGTGACTGAAACCCCTGACAACCTGAGCGAACTGGAGCAACGCCCGGTACTCGTGGTCGACTACGGTGCGCAGTACGCGCAGCTGATCGCCCGCAGGGTGCGCGAGGCCAACGTGTACTCCGAGATCGTCCCGCACACCTGGTCCACGGAGCAGATCCTGCAGCGCAACCCCGCTGCCCTGATCCTCTCCGGCGGCCCCGCCTCCGTGTACGCGCCCGGCGCGCCGCAGCGCGATGCCGAGCTGTTCGAGGCCGGCGTGCCCGTGCTGGGCATCTGCTACGGGTTCCAGGTCATGGCCGCCGCCCTGGGCGGGACCGTGGAGCGCACGGGGGTGCGCGAGTACGGCGCCACCACCGCCACGTGCCAGGACACCGCCGTGGGCACCCTGCTGGACGGCACCCCGGACGTGCAGACCGTGTGGATGAGCCACGGTGACTCCGTCACGGCCGCCCCCGAGGGCTTCACCACCCTGGCCACCACCGAGGGTGCCCCCGTGGCGGCCTTCGAGAACCGCGAACGCCGCCTCTACGGCGTGCAGTGGCACCCCGAGGTCAAGCACTCGGCGTACGGGCAGAAGATCTTGGAGAACTTCCTCTTCAACGGCGCCCAGCTGAGCCCCACGTGGTCCACCGGCAACATCATCGAGGAGCAGGTGGCCGCGATCCGCGCCCAGGTGGGTGACGGCAAGGCCCTGTGCGGGCTCTCCGGCGGCGTGGACTCCGCCGTGGCCGCGGCCCTCGTGCAGCGCGCCATCGGCGACCGCCTCACGTGCGTGCTCGTGGACCACGGGCTGATGCGCCAGGACGAGGTCGAGCAGGTCGAGAAGGACTACGTGGCCGCCACGGGCGTCAAGCTGCACGTGGCTCGGGAGCAGGACCGCTTCCTGGAGGCCCTCAAGGGAGTCACCGACCCCGAGACCAAGCGCAAGGCCATCGGCCGGGAGTTCATCCGCGCGTTCGAGGCCGCCGAGGAGAAGGTGCTTCGCGCCGAGGCCCAGGACGGCGAACCCGTGCGGTTCCTGGTCCAGGGCACCCTCTACCCGGACGTCGTCGAGTCGGGCGGTGGTGAGGGCGCGGCCAACATCAAGAGCCACCACAACGTGGGCGGCCTGCCCGAGGACCTGCAGTTCGAGCTCGTGGAGCCGCTGCGGGCCCTGTTCAAGGACGAGGTCCGCGCGGTGGGCCGCGAGCTCGGGCTGCCCGAGAACATCGTGGGCCGCCAGCCGTTCCCCGGCCCCGGCCTGGGCATCCGCATCATCGGCGAGGTCACCGAGCACCGCCTGGACATCCTGCGCCGCGCGGACGCGATCGCGCGCGAGGAGCTCACCAGGGCGGGTCTGGACGACGAGGTCTGGCAGATGCCCGTGGTGCTGCTCGCGGATGTGCGCTCCGTGGGCGTGCAGGGCGACGGCCGCACCTACGGTCACCCGATCGTGCTGCGACCGGTCAGCTCCGAGGACGCCATGACCGCCGACTGGTCCCGGCTGCCCTCCGAGCTGCTGGCGCGGGTGTCCAACCGGATCACCAACGAGGTCGAGGAGATCAACCGCGTGGTCCTGGACGTGACGTCCAAGCCGCCGGGAACCATCGAGTGGGAGTGACCCCCGCCCCCTGAGGACCATCGTCAGTTCCGGTGCGCCGGTCGGCCCCACTTCCCCGTGGCGCAGACCGGCGCACTCGTGAGTAGGAGCACCATGCCGACACCCGCACCGCACGACGCCCCCCGCGAGACACCCCAGGACGCGGGTGCCTCGCCGTCGGACGGCCAGCACCCCCGTGTGTCCCTGCGGGCGTGGACCCAGCAGATGGACGCCTACACCGGCCCGGACACCCTCCTGGACTTCAACCAGGTGGACAACGTGTGCATCGACCTCACGGAGGCGAACTCCTCGGGGCAGGCGCAGCTGCTGATGCAGCGCCCCACGCGGCTGTCCACGATGATCCACCAGGACACCCCCGCCTACGACCGGGCGGTGCGCTCCGCGCGGGCGCTGCGCACCAAGATCCACGAGCTGTCCGTGGGCCACGGGCTGGACGCCGCCTACCTCGCGGCGGGCACCGCCTCCTGGCTCGCGGACCCGGTGGCGGACGGGCTGCGGCGCTTCATCGCCCCCGTGCTGCTGGCCCCGGTGAGCGTGAAGCTGCGCCCGGACCACAAGGACTTCGAGCTGCACATCGTGGGCCCCGCCCACCTGAACCCGGCGCTGGTCCGCCGGCTGCGGGAGGACCACGGGGTCGAGCTTGCCACGGCGGAGATGTCCCGGCTCGCGTACGGCACGCGCAAGCTCGACCCGGCGCCCGTGCTCGAGACCCTGCGCCAGCTGGCCGCGGAGGTGCCCGGGATGCACGTGGAGCACCAGCTGGTGGTCTCCACGTTCGCGGACCTGCACGAGCGCCCGGCGGACGAGCACGTGGTGGCCCGGAGCCGGTTCGTGGCGGACCTGGCGCGGTTGAAGAACCCCGAGGTGGGCAAGCTGCCGGTGGTCGAGCCCGTCACCAACCGTGCCCCTGCCCTGGACGAGCGCGATCCAGCGCAAGAGCTGCTGCTCACGGACCTGGACGCGGACCAGCAGGAGGTCGTGGACCTGGCCGAGCAGGGGGAGAGCTTCGTGGTGGGCACCCCGGTGGGGACCCCCGCCGTGGACACCGTGGTCTCCACCGTGGGCGCCCTGGTGCACGGGGGGCGCAGCGTGGTGGTCCTGGGCGAGTCTCGCACCACGCTGGCCGCCTTCACCCGCGCCTGGAACCGCACGGGGCTCGACTCGCTCGTGCTGCCCCTGGGCTCGCACCTCAGCCCGGACGACGTCGCCGAGCGGCTCGTGCGCGCCGTCGCCCGCAACGAGCGGGCCGTCCAGCCGCAGACGGAGCAGATCCACGACGTGCTCCGTCGCTCGCGCGAGCAGCTGCGGGTGCACGAGGAGTCCCTGCACGCCCGGCGCCCGCGCTGGCAGGCCTCGCCGTACGAGGCCATGCAGGCGCTCGCGGAGCTCACGGCGCGCGAACCCGGCCCGCAGACCGCGGTCCGCTTCCGCCGGTCGGTGCTCGACGCCGTGTCCCACCGCGCGGAGGTGCGGCGCCAGCTGCAGCGTGCGGCCGGGCTCGGCGCGTTCGACGCCGCCACCCTGGCCAGCCCGTGGCACGGTGCCCGGCTGGTCAACGACGACGAGGCCCGGCAGGCGCACGAGCTCGCGAAGTCCCTGCTGCTGGAGCTGACCACCCTCACCACGGCCATGCGGCACGTGCTGGGGGTCTCGGGGCTGCGCGTGGGCACCACGATCGCCGAGTGGGAGCAGCAGCTGGAGCTCGTGATCGACGTGGGCAACTCGCTGCGCCACCTCACCCCGGACATCTACGACCGCCCCGTGACGGACCTGATCGCGGCCACCGCGTCCGCGTCCTGGCGCCGTGACCACGAGATCGAGCTCAGCGGCCTGCAGCGCTCCCGGCTGCGCAAGGCCGCCAAGGAGTACATCCGTCCCGGCGTGCACCTCTCGGACCTGCACGCGGCCCTCGTGAAGGTGCAGTCGGAGCGGGACCGGTGGCGGCAGTGGGCCACCACCCTGGAGCAGCCCGCGGTCTCCGACCGTGCGGAGGAGACCCTGCGCACCCACCGGCGCTTCCGCGAGGACCTCGAGGGCCTCGCGATCGCCCTGGAGGGCTCGGCCACCGCGGCCCGGCTGGAGTCCGCGAGCGTGGACGAGCTCGCGGTGATCCTGGACGAGCTGATCAACGACGAGCCCCACCTGAGCACCCTGCCCGAGCGCACCGTGCTGCTCGAGGACCTGCGCGCCCGGGGCCTGGGCGAATTCCTCGAGGACCTCGAGACGCGCGGGGTGCCCGCGGAGCGCGTGGACGACGAGCTGGAGCTCGCGTGGTGGCAGTCCGTGCTGGAGGCCATGATCAGTGGGGACGACTTCGTGGCCATGCCGGACGGCACCCAGCTGCGCAGGACCGAGTCCGCGTTCCGACGCGCCGACTCGGCCCACGTGGCGGCGGCCCCCGCTCGCCTGGAGCACGAGCTCGCCACCCGGTGGTCCCTGGCGGCCCGGCAGTTCCCTCGCGAGGCGCGGCTGCTGCGGGACATGCTGCGCAGCGGACGGGTGCGCACCGAGGAGCTGGACCGGGTGCAGCACCTCACCCCGGCGCTCGTGCCCGTGTGGACGGCCAGCCCGCTCGCGCTCACCGCCACCCTCGGGGAGGAGCAGAGCGTGGACACCGTGGTGGTGCTGGACGCGGAGTCCACCCCCCTCGCGGCCACGCTGCCCGCGCTCGTGAAGGCCCGGCAGGTGATCGCGTTCGGCGACCCGCACGCGGGCGGCCCGCAGCCGTTCACCGTGGCACCGCACGTGAGCGCGCGGGACGTGGCGCCGCCCGCCACCGAGGTGGACTCCGCGTGGGACGCGCTGTCCCGCGTGGTGGACTCGCGCAGCCTCACCTCGGTGCGGCGGCCCATGGACCCCCGGCTGTTCGACTACCTCAACGAGGCCTTCTACGACGGCGGGCTGACCCGGATCCCGTACGCCTCGGAGCTCGTGGCCGCCACCACCGGACTCTCCGCCGAGTACGTGGCGGACGGCGTGGGTGTGCTCACCGCGGGCAGCGAGGGGGTGCAGGCGCCCACCGCGGAGGTCCAGCGCACCGTGGACCTCGTGTTCGCGCACGCCGCCCGCCACCCGCAGCGCTCGCTGGCCGTGGTCACCGCGAGCGCGATGCATGCGGCCCGCGTGGCGCAGGCCGTGCAGCGTCGGCTGCGGGAGACCGGGGAGTCGGCGGAGTTCTTCGCCCCGGGCCACGAGTCCTTCCGCGTGGTGGAGCTGCACCGGGCCGCGGGGATCGAGCGGGACACCGTGATCTTCTCCCTGGGCTTCGGCCGCACCACGTCCGGGCGCAGCACCCCGCAGCTGGGGGCGCTCTCGGAGCGCGACGGCCGCCAGGCGTTCGTGCGGGGGATGACCCGCGCGCGGCGGCACACGCACATCGTCACGTCCATCCATCCCAAGGACACGGAGCCCCGCCGGCTCCAGTACGGCGCCAAGGACATGTACCACATGCTCGAGGTGCTCTTCGGGGAGCAGACCACGTCCGAGCGGGCGCCCGCCCCGCCGCAGGACGCGGAGGCGGTGACCGATGCCCTGGTGGCAGACCTGGCCCGCCGGCTGCGCAGCGCCGGGGCCACCGTGCACACCGGCTACGCGCACGCGGTGGACGTGGCGGCCCACGCGGACGCGGAGTCCCTCTCCGCCGGGGCGGTGCTGCAGCCGAGCGCACCGGAGGCCCCGGTGCGGATCCCGGTGGCCATGCGCTCGGACGGCTCGCCGCGCAGCCGGGCGCTGAGCGTGCGCGAGCGCTCCCGGCTGGTCCCGCAGCACCTGGAGCGCGCGGGCTGGAACTACGTGAGCCTGTGGTCCGTGGAGGTGTTCACGGATCCCCAGACCGTGGCGGCACTCGTGCAGCGCTACCTGGGACTCGCGGGCGAGCCGCCCGCCGACGGTGCCGCGGACACGTCCGCCGAGCCGCGGGGCGTCCGGGGCGGTGCACAGGATGGGGACTGAACCCCCGGCCCGGGAAGACACCGGCGGCACCCGGCCGGGCGGGCGTCGTCGTGGCTCGCACCGGCGGGTCACGGGAGGCACCTCCGGCGATCCGGACCGTGCGCTGGGCTCGCAGGACTGGGGTCACGCGGAGCCGGAGCTCGGAGCGGACGCCCCCGACCCCCGCGAGGCCGTGAGCGGATCGGGGCACGAGACCTGGCTGCGGGAGCAGCGGCCCCCGCACTGGGGCTGAGGACCCCGAGGGGTGCCGCGTGCGCTCTCACCGGGACACCAGCACGAGCGACACGCGTCCACTGCCCTCCAGGGACGCCAGCTCCGCGGCCGTCTCACGGGGCGCGGCCAGGACCACGAGGCCGGCGTCGTCGTCGGTGCCTGCCGCGAGCAGCGAGCTGCCGGTGCCGGACGGTGCCCCGGCCGCCCACAGCACGGTGACCGCCCGTGCCGCGGTGCGCCCCCGGGCGCTGCGGGCCTCGTCCGTGTGGTGCACCACGTCCACGGCGTCCCCCGGGCGCACGTGCCGCAGCACTGCCGGATCACTCACGCGCACGGTGGCGGCCGTGGTGCCCGTCGGCTGGCCGGTGAGTACGCCGGGGCCCAGCACGGTGGAGGACGTCACGGGCTGCCCCGGGGTGAGCGCCACGGCGCTGGTCTGACCCTGTGCCTCGGCGGGGGAGGCGTACGCACCGGTGGGGGCCAGCGCCTCGGGGAACTGCGAGACCGCCAGGTCGCCCGCGCCCAGGGAAGTGCCTGCGGGGACCTCGTGCGCGGCCGTCACCACGGGAGCGGTCCGGGCCCCGGGAGGGGCCAGCCGGAGGACCACGAGTGTCAGGGCCAGTGCGCACAGCGCGGCGGCCACGAGACGGTGGCGGCGCCGCACCGCCGTGCGCAGGCGCAGTCCGAGCGGATAGTGCGGGCGAGACGATGAGCTCATGACCGCACGCTAGGCACGGGTGACCCGGGCCCCGGCCGTCGATCAGGGAGCGGTGGACAGCTCTGGCCCGCGCTGCGTCGGTGGGCAGGATGGGCAGGGCGGATGCCGCGGGCGTCCGCCGCTCGCGGAGCGGGTCGTGCGGGACGGGCGGTGCGCGCGGGCCAGCCGCCGGGGCTGTTCGCACCGGGAGAGCTCCGCCCACGAACGGACCGGGTGCTGCTCGGACCGGCCAGGATGCATCCCGGGGGAGCGGCTGCCGTGCCGGGGCCGGCGGCGGGGCCTGGAGGACGCGCTCGACGCGGGCCCTCAGCCCGCGTCGGCTGCGGTCACTTCTTCCCGTCGCCGCCCGAGCTGCCACTTCCGGAGCTGCCGGAGGTCGAGGAACTGGCTGACGACGTGCCGGAGGTCGTGGCCCCCGCCCCGCTGGAGCTGCCACCGTCACCGGAGCTCGAGGCGGTGGAGCTCTGCGAGCCGGAGTCCCCGGACCCCGCGGTCCCGGTGCCGGAGGAGCGCCCGCCGGCCGAGGAGTCCGAGCGGGAGTCGTTGCGGTAGAAGCCGGAGCCCTTGAACACCACGCCCACCGAGTTGAACTTCTTCCGCAGCTGCCCGCCGCACTCGGGGCAGACCGTGAGAGCGTCGTCGGAGAAGGACTGGCGGATGTCGAAAGCATGGCCGCAGTCTTTGCAGGCGTAGGCGTATACGGGCACGGGGCTTCCTTCGGTGGGGTGGGATTCTGCGACCCCTCATCCTACTCGCGGCAGCGCCTCAGTCGGTTCCGCCCAGCCGCAGCACCGCGCGCTCGGTGAGCACCTCGGCCAGCACGGCGTCGTGGGGTTCCCGGGGCACGTGCCCGGCGGGGAGCACCTCGTCCGCGAAGCAGCACGCCATGGTCCGCGGCCGGTGTCCCGCACTCCCGAGACCTTCCAGGAAGCGGTCGTAGTAGCCGCCGCCGAAGCCGAGCCGCACGCCGTCGCGGTCCACCGCCACCACTGGCACGAGCAGCAGCCGCACCGCGGCGAACACGTCCAGCTCCCGGCGGGGTCCGGCCGGTTCCAGCAGCCCTGGCAGGGACCCGGCCACGAGCTCGGCGCCCGGGTGCCACTGCACCCACGCGAGCCGGTGCCCCGGCTCCACGACCGGCAGCCACACGCGTCGTCCCGCGGCGTGCGCGGCCTCCAGCCCGGGCAGCAGCGGTGGTTCGCCGGGCAGGGGAAGGAACGCGGCGACGTCGCCCGGGCCCGTCCGGGCGAGCACGCGCGCGAGCTGCGCCGCGAAGCCGGCCTGTGCGGCGTGGCGAGCGCCGGCACTGCGACGACGACGCCGCTGCCGCACCTGCGCACGCAGCTGCGCCTTCTCGTGGGTCCCGGCTCCGGGCTGCCCCATCCGCGTGCTCCTGCCGTGAGTGTCCGCTCTTGGGAGTACATCAGCGGACTCACCGCACCACACGGGGGTTGGAGCGCGGGCGCCGATGTGTCGTGCTTTACCCTAAGTCCATGAGCCCACACGAGATGAAGCGCGTTCACAAGGCCGTCATTCCCGCGGCGGGGCTGGGCACCCGGTTCCTGCCCGCCACCAAGGCCATGCCCAAGGAGATGCTGCCGGTCGTGGACCGCCCGGCCATCCAGTACGTGGTGCAGGAGGCCGTGGACGCCGGCCTCGACGATGTCCTCATGATCACCGGGCGCTCCAAGCGGGCCCTGGAGGACCACTTCGACCGCGTTCCCGCGCTCGAGGCGCAGCTCAAGGAGTCCGGCAAGGACGCCCTGCTGGCCGGGGTGGAGCACGCCTCCGAGCTCGGCGAGATCCACTACCTGCGCCAGCAGGATCCCAAGGGTCTCGGCCACGCCGTGCTGCGCGCCAAGACCCACGTGGGGCAGGACCCGTTCGCGGTGCTGCTCGGGGACGACCTCATCGACGAGAAGGAGGACCTGCTCTCCCGGATGATCGAGGTCCAGGAGCGCACGGGCGGCTCCGTGGTGGCCCTCATGGAGGTGCCCCGCGAGAACATCAGCGCCTACGGCTGCGCGGACGTCACGGTGCTCGAGGGTGAGGACCACGTCCGGATCAACGGGCTCGTGGAGAAGCCCGCTCCCGAGGACGCCCCCTCGAACCTCGCCATCATCGGCCGCTACGTGCTGCACCCGGAGATCTTCGAGATCCTCGAGAACACCGCGCCCGGCCGCGGGGACGAGATCCAGTTGACGGACGCCATGCAGACCATCGCGGACCGCGGGGACAGCGCCCACGGCATGTACGGCGTGGTCTTCAAGGGCCGCCGCTTCGACACCGGGGACAAGCTGTCCTACCTCAAGGCCAACATCGAACTCGCGTGCGAGCGCGAGGACCTCGGCCCCGGTCTGCGCTCCTGGATCAAGGACTACGCCCAGACCCTCGAGTCCTGAGGACCCTTCCGGACGTGGACGCGGCGCAGTGGCCCGTCACGGTGCAGTGGGCGCAGCTGATGCTGCGCCCACTGTCCATGGGTGACCGGGAGCAGTGGGACCGGGTGCGGGCGCGCAACCGGCAGTGGCTCGAGCCGTGGGAGGCAAGCAACCCCGAGGCGGGTGCCGCGGCGCCGTCGTACCGCCGCTTCGTGCGGCTGATGCGGCAGCAGGCGCGCGCGGGCCAGACCCTGCCGTGGCTGATCACGGAGCTGGACCCGGGGCAGGGCCGGCAGGAGCTCGTGGGCCAGCTGACGGTCTCGAGCATCACGTACGGGTCCTTCCGCTCCGCCACCCTGGGGTACTGGGTGGACGGCGGCCAGGCGGGCCGGGGCATCGCACCGATGGCGGTGGCCATGGCCACGGACTACTGCTTCCAGCACCTGCGGCTGCACCGGATGGAGATCAACATCCGCCCGGAGAACGCCAAGTCTCTGCGCGTGGTCGAGAAGCTGGGCTTCCGGGACGAGGGTCTGCGCAAGGACTTCCTGCACATCGCCGGGCGGTGGGCGGACCACCGCAGCTTCGCGCTCACCGCCGAGGAGGCCCCCGACGGACTGGTGCAGCGGTTCACCGGTTCCGAGACCGGCATCATCGTGCGCCGCGCGCCCCACTGAGCACCTCCGCAGGGGGTCGTCCGGGGCGTCAACCGACGGTGAACGCGCGCACCGCGGGCCATGACCGCCCACCGCGGATCCGCCGCGTGACCGGCCACGATGCGCCCGGGAGAGGGTCACGGACCGTCACAGAAGCATCGAATTACATTGATGTGAGCAACACGCCTATTCCACCGCGGGAATTCTTCGCGCCTGCCCTACCCTTAATCGGTGGGATTGTCATGGGTGAGTAGTTCAGCGGTGCTGGTGGCCGTGATCGTGCTGGGTGTCATGTGGTGCGCACCGCACGTGGCACGGCGCACGAGCATCCCCGTGCTGGCCCAGGTGGAGGCACCGGACCTGCAGCTCGACCCCACCGTCCACACCCGCGAGCACGCGCGCCCCGCGCCCAGTAGAGTGGGCGTGAGCGCCCCATCACATCTTTGTCACGAACGGGAGACGACAGCCATGGAGTCAACGGCACACGCGCCGTCCGCCAGCACCGTCCAGCACGGGTTCCTGGCGGGGCTGCGGATCAGGTGGGACCGCACCATCGTGTTCCTCACCGGTGTGGTGCTCGTGGCCGCAGCCCTGATCACCGCGCTGGCCGCGCCGTTCACCGCCGTCACCTGGGCCGTGCCCGTGGTGCTGCTGCTGCTGGGCGCCGGGTGCGTCGCGGGGCTGCGCTACCTGGCCGTGACCGACCGGGCGGGCATCGCCGCTGGCTCCGCCGAGCAGCGCAGCGCACCCGCCCAGCACGCGATCTTCGACCACGAGGACCGCGCCCGCCAGGACCGCGCGGAGCAGCAGCTGTATGACGACGCCGCCCTGGACCTGCCCGCCGGGGACGAGCTGCCCGCGGCCGCCGAGGTCCAGCAGCCCGCGCCCGAGCCCAGCTACACGGTGGCCGAGCTGCGCGCGGAGGCCCTCAAGGTGGCCCGCACCACCGCGTCCGACTCCGCCACGTGGGAGCCGGTGCCCGTGCCCAAGCCGCTCTACACGCAGGCCCCCGTGGTGCACCGCCGCGAGCCCGAGCCGCTGCCGGTGCCCGAGCGCCCCGCCGCCACGTCCACCACGCTCAAGGACGCGGTGCGCATGGGCGAGCCGGAACCCGCCGCACTGAACCTCGACGACGTCCTGAAGCGACGCCGCGCCTGACCCGTTCCGAACCCACCACTTTGCAGACAGCACGCCGCGGACCCCACCAGGTCCGCGGCGTGTTCCACACAGGGAGCACCATGGTCACCCACCAGGTTGAGATCGAACGCAAGTACGACGTCGCCGGGAAGAAGAAGCCCAAGCTCAAGCTGCACAAGCTCGAGCACTTCACGGTGGGGGAGGCTGTGGAGCACGACATGAGCGCCACGTACCACGACACCGCGGAGCTGCTGCTGGCCCGCGCGAAGGTGGCCGTGCGGCGTCGTACCGGGGGCAGCGACGACGGCTGGCACGTGAAGTACGAGACCGGCTCCGTGCGCGGCGAACTGCACTTCGAACCGCTGAAGACCGCTCCCGAACGCGTGCCCGCCGCCCTGCGCGAGGTGCTGCTGGGGCTCACGCTCGGCGAGGAACTCACCCCCGTGGCCACCGTGGACACCCACCGCACCCTCTACCCGGTGCTCGGCGAGGACGGCCAGTACGCGGAACTGTGCCTGGACGCCGTCTCCGCGCGGGACGAGCGGGCCGGGGTCACCCGGGAGTGGACCGAGTGCGAGGTCGAGCTCAGCCGCGAGGACCTCACGGAGAAGCAGGCGAAGACCGTGTTCCGCGCGGTCGAGGCGGTGCTGTTCGCCGCGGGCGCGGAGCCCTCCAGCTCCGTGGCCAAGATTGCGCGCGCCCTCGGCCAGGACGGCGGGGACACCGTCCGCGTGGTCTCTCCGCAGAACGCGCCCGAGGCGACCGACGACGACGCCCGCACCGGTTCCGAGCTCGCGGCACCGGGCAGCGCCACGGACGCGGCGGCGTCGGGCGCGGATGCTGCTCGGCAGGACGGCTCCTCCGAGGACACCGCGGACGGGAAAACCGACGGCACGGCGGGCACGAAGGACGGCAAGAAGTCGGGCACAATGCACGGCAAGAAGGGTGGGAAGAAGGGCGCGAAGGACCGCACGAAGGCGGCGGACCGCGAGGACACCGCTGCTCAGAGCGCCGGGTCCGCAGCGGACGCCGGCACGGGTGAGCGGGCGGCGTCGTCCCCGAAGGAGTCCCGGAGCACGGGAGAGCGCACCGGGGCGGACGCGCTGTCGGAGATGATCGGGCACCTCACCGCGCAGCTGCAGCGCTGGGACCTCGCGGTGCGCATCGACGCCCCGGACGCAGTGCACCAGATGCGGGTGCGCTCCCGGGCGCTGCGCAGCGTGCTGCAGGCCTCCCGCGGCTTCGTGGCGGAGAACGTGGTCACGGACATGGAGCAGCGTCTCAAGGACCTGGCGCGCGTGCTGGGGGACGCGAGGGACCAGGAGGTGGCGCTGGAGCGGCTGGACGTGCTGCTCGAGGCGCAGCCGGCGGGTGTGCTGAGCGCCACAGCCAAGGACGAGCTGCGCGAGGCGGCCCAGCACCTGGGCACGGGAACGGGGCGTGCCGTGCGTCGCGAGCTGGACAGCGCCGAGTACCTGCAGCTGGTCCGGGACCTGCGAGCCCTCGGGCGGGGCGAGGGCTTCACGGAGCGGGCCGCGCAGCTCTCCGACAAGAAGTTCGCCAAGGCCGTGCTCGGCGCGGCCCTGAACCGGGTGCTCGTCACGGCCACCACCACCGCGCCGGAGGCCGGGGCCGAGGTGGCCGTGAGCCAGATGGCCCAGGACGTGGGAGAGCGGATCAGCCTGCCCGGCAAGGACCCGCAGCAGACCGCCGCGGCGTTCGACGTGCTGCACGAGACCCGCAAAGCCGCCAAGTCCGCACGTTACGTCTCCGAGGCCCTGATCGGGGTGCACGCCAAGGCCGGGAAGAAGCGCACGCGTGCCGCCGTGGTGGCCAAGGACTACCAGGACGACCTCGGGGTCATCACCGACGCCGCGGTCATGGAGGAGTGGCTGGCCCGCGCCGCCCGCTCCTTCCAGCGCACCGGCAAGGACCGCTACGCGGTGGGGGTGCTGCACGGTGCGGAGCTCATGGAGCTGCGCAACGGGATGCTGGAGGCGGCGGAGATCCTCGAGGACCTCGTGGAGGACCTGCGGGACGCCCTGCCCTCGGAGGACTGACGAGCACCGCCCCGCCCCCGGTGTGCCTCCCGGGGGCGGGGCGGTGCTGTCCCGCGGGTTCGGGCCCGTGATGTCGGGCCCTGCGGTGGGCAGGCAGTCTTCGTCCCACCGAGCGCACCCGGCCCGCGCGGAGTGGCCGGTTCCGGGGCCCGAACGGCGTGCACCGCCCGGGCCCCGCAACGCTCTCTCAGGCCCGGTGGCGCGGTGCCGGGCGGCCGCTGCGACGGCCCCTGCGGGCCGGGCGGGGCGCGCTCTGCGTGGCCGCCGCTGCCTGCGGTGACGACGACGCCTGCGAGCCCTCCGGGGCGCGCGTGGCCTCGGGCGTGGCACCGACCGTGACGGCCTCCGGCTCATGCGCGGTGTCCACGGGGTGCTCCGAGGTGCTCGCAGCCGCATCCGACTCGGTGGCCGTGGCCTCGACCGTGGAGATCTCGCCCGTGCTCAGGTCCACGCGGGTGGCCAGGGGCTTCTCCTCCACGAACAGCAGCAGCACGAACGCGAGCACCGCGAGCGGGATCATGAACAGGAAGATGGGCAGCAGGGCGTCGTTGTAGGACTGGATCACCGGGTCGCGGAACATGGCCGGCAGCCCGTGCACGCTCTGCGGGGTGAAGGAGTTGGCGTCCATCGCCCCGGCGGACTTGCCCGGGATCTTGGGCAGGTTCTCCGCCAGCAGGTCCTTCAGCCGGGAGATGAACAGCGAGCCCACCACGGCGGAGCCCACGGTGGCTCCCACCTGGCGGAAGAAGTTGCTGGAGGCGGTGGCGGTGCCCACGATCCGGTTGGGCACCGAGTTCTGCACGATGAGCACCAGGATCTGCATGCTCAGCCCGATGCCCGCGCCGAACACGGCGAGGAACACGCACATCCGCACGGTGGAGTCCGAGACTTCCAGGGTGGACAGCAGCCACAGGCCGATGCCCATGATCACCATGCCCACCAGGGGGAACAGTTTGTACCGGCCCGTGCGGGAGACGATCTGGCCCGAGACGATCGAGGTGATCAGCAGGGACGCCATCATGGGGGTCATGAGCAGACCGGCCTGGGTGGCGTCCACGCCCTTGACCATCTGGATGTAGGTGGGCATGTAGCCGATCGCGCCGAACATGGCCACGCCCACCGCGAGCCCGGACACGGTGGTCAGGGTGAAGTTGCGGTCCTTGAACAGGGACAGGGGGATCACGGGGCTGCTCGCGCGGGTCTCGGCGATCACGAAGGCGATGGCCCCGGCCAGGGTGGTGGCGCACAGCAGCAGGATCTGCGGGGAGTTCCAGTCGTACTGGGTCCCGCCCCACGTGCACACCAGGATCAGGCACGTGGTGGCACCGGCCAGCAGGACCATGCCCAAATAGTCGATGCGCTCGCGCTCCTCGCGGGGCCGCCGGGGCAGCTTGAGGAACACGGCCACCGCGATGATGGCCAGGATGCCGAGCGGGATGTTGAAGGAGAACGCCCAGCGCCAGCCGGGACCCTCCATGATCCAGCCGCCCAGCAGCGGCCCGGCCACCGAGGACACGGCGAACACGGCGCCCATCACACCCATGTACTTGCCGCGCTCACGGGCGGGGACCACGTCCGCGATGGAGGTCTGGGCGAGGATCATCAGACCACCGCCGCCCAGGCCCTGCACCACGCGGGCGGTGATGAGCGAGCTCATGGTCCCGGCCGCCGCACCCAGGGCGGAGCCCGCGATGAACAGCACGATGGCCGCGATCAGCACGGGCTTGCGGCCGAAGAGGTCCGAGATGCGGCCGTAGACCGGCATCATCACGGTGGACGCCAGGATGAAGCCGGTGATGACCCAGCTCATGTGGTCCACACCGCCGAGGTCTCCCACGATGGTGGGCAGGGCGGTGGAGAGGATGGTCTGGCCGAGGGACGCGAGCAGCATGACGACCATGAGGCTCGCGAACAGCAGTCCGAGGTGGGGTGGTTTCTCGTCCACGGGAGGGCTGGACACAGCCCGGGTGGCGGTGGCGGTCATGAGATCTCCTTGAGAGCGGTGCGGAAGACACCGATGGCGTGGTCGAGCGCGCGCTGGACGGCGGCGTCGTCGGACACGGCAGCCAGGTGGGTGTCGGTGCGGAATGCGAACTTGATGACCGAGCCGGCCAGCAGCACGAAAGCGTGCGTGGTCTCCTCGGAACGGGGTGTGGGGCCGCGCCCGGAGTGCTCCGCGACCGTGGAGACCACGAGGGACTCCGCGGTGGTCACGTGCATCCCGATGCGGCGCTTGAGCTCGGGGTGGTGGTCCACCAGGGCGCGGCGCTCGGCCATGAGCTCGGGTGGACCCGTGGCGTCCCGCAGCACGTCCATGAACAGCCGCACGGTGCGGGCGAACTCGTCGCCGGTGCTGCGGTCCATGTAGCGCGCGTGCGCGGCCTCGGAGATCTGCGGCGGGGTGATGCCCAGCACCGCGTCCTCCTTGCTCGCGTAGTAGTTGAAGAACGTGCGCCGGGACACGCCCGCGCGTTCGGCGATCGCGTCCACGGTGGTGTCCGAGAAGCGGCCCTCGGCGGAGAGCTCAAGGGCGGCCTGGTGGATCTCGGCAAGCGTGCGGGTGCGGTTGCGCTCACGCAGGGACGGCTGGGGTGTGGTCACGGGTACACATTATGCACTCGTGCAAACTTGCACAAGTGCAGAGTTTGCCCGGTGGGTATGATTCCGCTCACCGCGCACGGCGACCTCCCTCCACGTGCCTGCGCGCCGGCGGTGCTGAGCCGGGGCGCTCGCTACAGTGGGCGTGTGACAGCACCCCTCCTGGCCTGCGTGGGCCCCGCCCAGCACGGCGTGCGGATGCACGCGGAGAACCTCGCGGCCCACACGCCGCACGCCCGGTTGCTCGCCGGGCCGCTGGACCGCGTGCGGTCCGAGCTGCTGGGCGAGCGCTGCGCGGTGCACCTGCACTTCACCGACAGGATCTTCGGCCCCACGCCGGCCGCGGCGGCGGAGGCGGTGGCCGGCATCGCCCGCGCGCGGCCGGTGACCGTGACCCTGCACGACCTCCCGCAGCCCTCCAACGGCCACGCGTTCGAGGCTCGCCGCGCGTGCTACGCGCGGGTGGTGGAGATCGCGTCCGCGGTGATCGTGAGCAGCTCCTTCGAGCGCGAGCTGCTGCATCGCCACGTCCCGGCCTCCCGCGTTCCCGACGTGCTCGTGGCGCCGCTCCCGGTGGACCCGCCCGAGCGCGGGCCCTGGGAGGCCGCACGACGGCGCGCTGCCGCGGACGAGCGCCCCACCGTGGCCATGCTCGGCTTCCTCTACCCCGGCAAGGGCCACGACCGCGTGGTGGAGGCGCTGGCCGGGGTGCCGCTGCCGGTGGACGTGCTCGCGCTCGGGCGTGCCTCGGACGGTCACGAGGACCTCGTGGGGGAGCTGGACCGCGCCGCCCGCCGCGCCGGGCACACGTTCCGCGCCACGGGCTTCCTGGACGACGCCGCCCTGACCCGTGCCGCTCAGCAGGTCACCGTCCCGGTGCTCGCTCCCGCCCACGTCTCGGCCTCCGGTTCCGTGGGGCGGTGGATCAGCGCGGGGCGCCGCCCGCTGGTGACGCCCCACCCCTTCTTCGAGGAGCTCGCCACCAGGGCGCCGTGGGCCCTCACCCTCACCGACGATCTTCCCGGTGCGCTGCGCCGCGCCCTCGAGGACCCGGCGGGCACGTGGATCGCGCCGGACGAGTGGCGCACCACCGACCTGCCGTCCAGTGCAGTGGCCGCGGCCGTGCAGTGGGAGCAGATCTCCGGCGGCGGAGGCCGGTCATGACGGTTGAGCACGCCGCCCCGCCCCGCGTGAGCGTGGTGGTCCCCTACTTCGAGAACCAGCGCGGCCTGGACCGGTTGCTCGCCGCGCTCGCCCGCCAGGACATGCCCGCGCACGACATGGAGGTGGTCGTGGCCGACGACGGCTCCGCCACCCCGCCCGCCATCCCCGCCACCTCGTTCGCGTGCTCGGTGGTGCGGCAGGAGAACCTGGGCTTCCGGGCCGGTGCGGCGCGCAACCTGGGTGCCCGGGCGGCGTCGGGAACGGTGCTCGTGTTCCTGGACGGGGACATGATTCCCGAGCCCGGTTTTCTCACCGCGCTGCTCACGGGTCGCGATGCCGCGGACGACGGCCACGGGGCGCTCGCCGTGGGGTCCCGTCACCACGCGGAGCTGTCCGGGCTGGAGATCCAGGACGTGCTGCGCTGGGTGGCGGGGGAGGACGTCCCCGGGGCGTGGCGGCTGCAGGACCCCGCGTGGCTCGCGGACGGCTACGCACGCACCGCGAATCTGCGCGAGGCGGGCGTGGAGGACTTCCGGCTGGTCATCAGTGCGCTGCTGGCCGTGGACCGGGAACTGTTCGAGCGCTGCGGCGGCTTCGACGAGTCCCTCGTGGGCTACGGCGGCGAGGACTGGGACCTCGCCCACCGGTGCCGGCAGCTCGGGGCCAACCTGGTCCACGTGCCCGGGGCCGGGGCATGGCACGACGGCCCGGACCTGGGCGGGCGCGCGGACACCCGCGCAGTGAAGGACGCCGAGACCCTCGCGCTCGCGCAGCGGATCCCGCTGCCGAGCACGCGCGGGATCGGGGTGGTCTTCGCGCAGCCCTGGGCGGTGGTGCGCGTGCACGGCCACCGCGACGACGCCGAGGCCTACCTCACCGCATGCCACCTGCTCCGGGACACGGACGCCGGGCTGTGGTTCGTGGACCGCCAGGACGTTCCGGCCGCGCTGGCTGCGGACCCGCGCGTTCGCAAGGGAGAGCCGCCGGCCGGGCTGCTGGAGCGCGCCCTCGTGCTCGCGGACGCCCACGCTCCGCTGACGCTGGGCGAGCCCCTGCGGGTGTGGTGCGAGCGCGGCGAGAGCGACGTGCCCGGGCTGCTCACGGTGCGCTCGGTGCGCGCCGTGCACCGCGGGGAGTCGTCTCCGCGGTGCACCCCGTCCGACCACGCCGACTGCGCGGTGCACCCCGCACACACCGACCGGCGACTCGAGGACAGGGTGGGACACCATGGCTGAGCTGGGATTCGACCCGCAGGACGAGGGCCGCCGCGCCCACTACGGGGACTTCTACGGGCTGAGCGAGCTGCCGGACCGGCCGTTGTTCGCGGTGCACGGCAACTGCCAGGCGGAGTCCCTGCGTGTGCTGCTGCACGGGGCGCTCGGCGGTGACTGGCACGGGGTGCGGATGCCTCCGGTGCACGAGCTGCTGGAGCAGGACCTGCCGCACCTGCACGCCCTGCTGCCCCGGCTGTCCCTGCTGGTCACCCAGCCGGTGGCCGCGGGATACCGCGGGCTGCCCCTGGGCACCGACGACGTCCTGCCGCTGCTGTCCCCGGACGCGCGGGTGGTGCGGGTGCCGGCGATGCGCTGGACCGCTCTGATGCCCACGCTCGCGATCGTGCGCGCTCCCGGGGTCGGGGACCCTCCCATCGCGCCGTACCACGACCTGAGGGTGCTCACCGCGGCCGCCCGTGGTGAGCGGAGCGTGGACCTCACCCCGCCGTCCGCGGACGCCGCCCGGGCCGCCCGCGAGGAGTCGCTCCACCAGCTCCGGCTGCGTCAGGAGGCCCACCGCACGCTCGACGCCGCCTCCCTGCTGGACGCCGCCGGGCCCAATGCGGTGCACGTGATCAACCACCCGGGCAACGGGGTGCTGCGGGCGGTGGCCTCGGCGGTCCTGGACGAGGCGGGGCTGTCTGCGCCGGTCCCCGATCCGGGCCGGGTGCTGCTGGGCGGCATCCGGGCACCCATCCTGGCGAGCACCCTCGCGGCCCTCGGACACGACCCCGCCGAGCTGGAGGGCGGGCCGCACGAGGACTGGATCATCCACGGGGAGCACGTTCCCGCGCAGGACATCGCCGGCGAGCACCTGCGCTGGTACGCGCAGCACCCGTCCGTGGTGGCTGCCGGGCTGCGGCGCCACGAACACCTGATCCACCGGCTGGGACTGAGCGCATGAGCACGGACGAGGCACGAGGGAAGGGGTCCGCGGAACCTGGTGAGGGCCGCGCGAACGGGTCGGCGAGGCTCGGCAAGGGCCGCTCGAACGGATCCGCGGGACCCGGCAAGGACTGTGCGAACGGGCCGGCGGGACCCGGCGAGGACCGCGGGAACGGGTCCGCGGGGCCGGGCCAGGGCCGCGCAACCGGTTCCGCCGGACCGGGCGAGGAGGGGCAGGAAGGCGGCGCGGCGGCGTCGTCGTCGGGCCCGGAGCGCACCCCGGACGGGCACCACATCGTGGTCAACGGCCGGAAGTGGCGGGCCACGGACACCGGGATCCCCGAGAAATTCCGGAAGGAGCTGGTCGCGGAGCTCATGAGCGCTCGGCGCGCCGTGAAGTCCAGGGACGAGCACGCGCGGGACCGCGTGCAGGACGCGAAGGTCGCGCTGGGCGAGCGCGGCGAACCGTGGTGGGAGGAGCCCTCCGAGGACGGGCTGCGTGCGCGGGAGGCCGCGACCATCCGCGCGCTGCTGCGGCACCGGGCGGGCAAGACCATCTGCCCGTCGGACGTGGCCCGCACCCTGGGCGGGGACGACTGGCGGGACCTCATGCCGCAGATCCGGGACGTGGCGGGCGACATGGCCGGTGTGGGTGAGATCACGGTCACCCAGAAAGGTGAGACAGTGGACCTTTGTACAGCCCGCGGTCCCATCCGGCTGGCACCGGGGCCGGACCTCGCGGGGATGCCCGCGGACGGGGAGTGAGCCCGCCCGCCGAGACCGAGGAGTCCCCACGTGAGCTTCCTGGACGACGCCCGCCGGCTCCACGACGAGCTGGTGGCGCTGCGCCGCACACTGCACACCAACCCCGAACTGGGTACCGACCTGCCGTGGACGCAGCAGCAGGTCCTCGCCGCGCTGGACGGGTGCGGGTTGGAGCTCACGAAGGGCGAGTCGATCACGTCGGTCACCGGGGTGCTGCGAGGGGCGAAGCCCGGGCCCACGGTGCTGCTGCGCGGTGACATGGACGGACTGCCCGTGGTGGAGCAGACGGGACTGTCCTACGCCTCGACCAACGGCGCGATGCACGCGTGCGGTCACGACCTCCACACCGCGGCCCTCGTGGGCGCGGCCCGGCTACTGAGTGCGCGCCGGGATGAGCTGGCCGGGACCATCGTGTTCATGTTCCAGCCGGGGGAGGAGGGCCCGGGCGGCGCCAAGCCCATGATCGAGGAGGGCGTGCTGGACATCGCCGGGGAGCGGGTGGTGGCGGCCTACGGCATCCACGTGAACCCCGGGCCTCTGGGGCAGTTCAGCTACCGGCCCGGCACCGCGATGGCCGGCGCCAACAACCTAACCGTGACCTTCCACGGCCGCGGCGGGCACGGGTCCCAGCCCCACACCGCGCTGGATCCCGTGACGGCCGTGTGCGAGTTCGGCACCGCGCTGCAGACCATGGTCACCCGCCGCTTCGGGGTGTTCGATCCCGTGGTGGCCACCATGACGCGGCTCTCCGCGGGCGAGGTGAACAACGTGATCCCGGAGAGCGCCTGGATCTCCGGGGACGTGCGCACCCTGTCCCCGGAGACGTCCGCACGCTTCCCGCGGCTCGTGACGGAGCTCGCGGACGGGATCGCCGCGGCCCAAGGCCTCACCGCGCAGGTGGACTGGTCGCCGCTGTACCCGCCCACGGTCAACGACGCCGCCGAAGCCGCCTTCGTGAGCGACACGCTCGCCCGGGTGTTCGGCCCGGAGCGCGTGTCCCGCAACCCGGACCCTCGCATGGGCTCGGAGGACTTCTCCTTCGTGCTGCGCGAGGTCCCCGGGTGCTACTTCTTCCTGCACTGCACCCCGCCCGAGGTGGACCCCGCGGACGCCGGCTGGAACCACTCGCCCACGGTGCTCTTCGACGACTCCGTCCTGGGGGACCAGGCCGCCGCGCTCGCCGAGGTGGCGTGGGAGCGGGTGGCGCGGGGCTGATCCGCCCGCACTCGTTCCGGCCTCGTCCGTCGACGCCGCCCGGACACCGCGCGCCGGCCCGCCGCCTTCGTGGCCGGGTTGCCGCGCTGCCCACCGACCACCACCCATCCGTTCCCGATGTGAAGGAGTTCCACCATGACGTTCCTCGACCATGCCGCATCCCTGCAGCCGGAGCTCGTGGCTCTGCGCCGCGCCCTGCACGCCCACCCCGAGGTGGGCAACGACCTCCCGTGGACCCAGCAGCGGATCGTGGACGCCCTGGACGGGCTGGATCTGGAGATCACCCTGGGGCGCTCGGTCTCCTCCGTGGTGGCGGTGCTGCGCGGGGCAAAGCCCGGGCCCACGGTGCTGCTGCGCGGTGACATGGACGGGCTGCCGGTGGTGGAGCAGACCGGGCTCGACTACGCCTCGACCAACGGTGCGATGCACGCGTGCGGGCACGACCTGCACATGGCCGGTCTCGTGGGCGCGGCCCGGCTGCTGAGCGCGCGCCGGGAGGAGCTCGCCGGGAACGTCGTGTTCATGTTCCAGCCGGGGGAGGAGGGCCCGGGCGGCGCCAAGCCCATGATCGAGGAGGGGCTCCTGGAGATCACGGGTGAGAAGCCCCTGGCCGCGTACGGCATCCACGTGTTCCCGGGGCAGCGCGGGCTGTTCAGCTACCGCCCGGGCACGGCCATGGCGGGCGCCAACTACATGCGGGTCACGTTCCACGGTGAGGGCGGGCACGGCTCCCAGCCCCACACGGCCAAGGACCCGGTGCCCGCGCTGCTCGAGTTCGGCACCGCCCTGCAGACCATGGTCACGCGCCGGTTCAGCGTGTTCGACCCGGTGGTCGCCTCCATCACGCAGCTCTCCGCGGGGGAGGCCCTCAACGTGATCCCGGACCGTGCGAGCCTCGGGGCGAGCGTGCGCACGCTCTCGGCGGCCAGTGACGAGGCCTTCCCCGCCGCGGTGCGCGAGCTCGCCCACGGCATCGCCGCCGCCCACGGCGTCCGGGCCGAGGTCGACTGGACCGTGCTGTACCCGCTGACCCGCAACGACGACGCCGAGACCGCGTTCGTGGCCGGCACCCTCGCGGAGCTCGTGGGCGAGGACCACGTGCGACTGGACGCGAACCCGCTCATGGGCTCCGAGGACTTCTCGTTCGTGCTCGACCAGGTCCCGGGCTGCTTCTTCTTCCTGGAGTGCAGCCCCCCGGACCTGGCCCAGGAGAATCCCGGGTGGAACCACTCGCCCACGGTGCTGTTCGACGACGCCGTGCTGGGCACCCAGGCCGCGGCGCTCGCCGAGCTCGCGTGGCGGCGCCTGCAGCGGGACTGATCAGCCGGTCACCCCGGGGCGGCGGGGCACGGGTCAGGCGTGCAGGATCTCGTGGGACTCGGAGTCGCGGATCTCCACGGTCTCGATCTGGAACGTGGAGTGGTGCACGGAGACGTCGAAGTGCTCCGCCACGCACGTTTTCACGTCCCGCAGCAGGTCCGCGGCGTGGCCGTCCCGGAAGCACTCGTCCTCCACCACCACGTGGGCGCTGATGGTGGGCAGTCCCGTGGCCACCGTGGAGGCGTGGACGTCGTGCACGTCCACCACGTGCTGCAGTCCCATGATGTGCTCGCGGAACAGGTCCAGGTCGAGCCCCTGCGGCGTGAACTCCATGAGCACCGCGGCGGTCTCCCGCATGATGGTGACCGCCCGCGGCACGATCAGTGCGGCGATGAACAGGGCGGCCACGGTGTCCGCGCGCTGGAAGCCGGTGGTGGCGATGACCACGGCGGCCACGATCACCCCGAGCGATCCCAGGGCGTCGTTGGCCACCTCCAGGAACGCGGCGCGCATGTTGAAGTTGGCACCGCGCCCGGAGGCCAGCACCAGGATGGCGATCACGTTGCACGCCAGGCCGATCACCCCGAACACCAGCAGCTCGGTGGGGGGAACGTCCCGCGGTTCCAGCAGCCGCCGGATGCCCTCGACGACCGCGAAGATCCCCACGCCCAGCAGGAGGGTGGCCTGCGCGAGCGCCGCAATGACCTCCACGCGGCGGAAGCCCCACGTGTGCTTGGAGCTCGCGGGGCGGCGCATCAGGTGGGCCGCCACCAGGGCGACGAGCAGGCCGAGGGCGTCCGTGAGGGCGTGCACGGTGTCCGTGAGCAGGGCGAGGCTCCCGGTGAGCACGGAGCCCACTGCCTGCGCCACGACCATTCCGGCGGTCAGCCCGAATGCGATCCACAGCCGTCCGCGGTGGTCGCCCGCTCCCGTGCCGTGCTCGTGCGTGTGACCGGCGCCCATCAGAGGGACTCCTGCCGCGGCGTCGTCGGCGCAGCTGCGGCCCCGGTGAGCGGGGCGCCCGTGTCCGAGTGCCCGGAAACGGCCCCGGAGAGGGGGCCGTCCGGCAAGGGCTCGTGGTCCGCGGGCGGGTGGTGGAGGTGGGAGCACAGCGTCGCGCGGGTGCCAGTCACGTGCAGCAGCTGCTCGGCCACCGCGAAGAGTCCTGCAAGGTCGCGGGGGTGCGTGAGGGAATACCACGTGGCGCGACCCTCGGGGCGGGCACGGACGAGACCGCACTGCGCCAGAAAACTGAGGTGCTTGCTCACCGTGGACTGGGCCAGCTCCATGTGCCCCACGAGATCCCGCACACGGTGCTCGCCGGAGGCCAGGTGCTGCAGGACGGCCAGGCGCGTGGGTTCGCCCAGGGCCTGGAAGAGGTGGGCGTAGGCCTGGGTGGCCCGCTCGTCGAGTGCGGGGAGGTCGGTGGAACTGATCGCCATAGAGCGATGATATCGCCCCAGGGTCTGCTGTGCCACCACACCCGGGCCCGGCGAGGGCCGGTTCGTTCCACCGCAGTGGGAGCCGTTGCGCTGCGCAACGGCCATGACCGGGTGCAGTCCACGGGGAAACGCCCCAGCCCGCGGGGGCCCGCGATGATGGGTGGCCGCGTGACCGGGGTGTTCAGGCCGGCCGTGCGTGTGTCCTGCGCGCCGCGGCGTGCACCGCGGCGGCCAGCGCCTGAGTGATGTCGTCGAGACCCAGTGCGGAATCCGCGTGCGCGTGCTCCGGGTCGGTCTCGGCGCCGATGTGCGCCGTTCCCCGTGACCTGGCCGCGGGCACGTGGAGGAACGCAGCGGGCAGGTCCGTTCCGTGCAGGGCGGTCCAGAAGATGGCATTGCACAGGAACGCGCCGGCGTCGTCGGAGACCTCCGCGGGGACGCCCGCGTTCCGGATGGCGTGGGTCAGCGCGAACGGGTCGAGGCGGGACTCGAGGCGTTCGGGTCCGCGGGCCAGGGGAGCGGCGTCGCGCACCACACCGTTGTTGTCCGGGATGCGCCCGTGCCCCAGGTTCCTGGCCCAGCGCTCCGGGGTGACGACGGCGCGGCCACCCGCTTCCCCCACCGCCACGATCGCGTCCGGTCGGTGCTCCTCAACGGCCCGCAGCAGCGCCGGTGCGGCCCCGGACCACGTCACCGGGAGGATCGCCGTGGCGAGCTGCACGCCGTCCGGGGCGTTCATCTTGGCGAGGCGCTGAACGGCCGCGCCGCTCGCGTTCTCCGTCTCACCGCCGAAGGGTTCGAAGCCGGTCACGAGGATGGTCATGGGCCCACCGTATCCTCGCGCGGTCGGTCGGTCGCTGCCCGGGCAGGATGCACGGCCCCTGCGTCAGGAATCATCGGAGACGACGAGAGGGCCCCGGAACGCTGACGTTCCAGGACCCTCTCGTGGTCGCCCGCGGGTCGAGGGGTGCTCGTCCGGGGGACTGCTGTGGAGCCTAGGGGAATCGAACCCCTGACCTTTTCATTGCGAACGAAACGCTCTACCAACTGAGCTAAGGCCCCGAACAACAGGAGTCACTGTAGTCCTCCCGCGCCGATTTCGCACATCCACCGGGCACCGGGCGTACCGGGCCCGTGATCGCCGCCGCGGCGCTGGCCCTACAGTGGGTCCATGACCGCAGCGGACCCCACACCATCCTCGCCCGAGCTCCCGTCCGCGGGCTCCGCAGACGGCCACGACGAGGCGGGCCGCACCGGTGCCCCCGCCGCGGCCCACGGCGACGCCGCCGCACGGGCCCATGAGGAAGCCGTTCCCGAACCAACCACGGGTGACGCCGCTGCCGCACCACCCACGGGCGACGACGCCGCCGCACCGACCCCGGGCGAGACCGCTGCCGCTCCGGGGCACGAGGACGCCCTTCCCCGCCCGGACTCACGGTCCGGCGAGGATCACGACGCCGCCGGCCCCGCCTTCACCGTCGGCTACGTTCCCGGCGTGATGCCGGGGAAATGGCTCGGCCGGTGGCGTGAGCGTCGCCTGCGGCCCGTGCTGCGCGACGAGCTGCTGACGGCCGCCGGCTGGCGGGAGGCCCTGGACTCCGCGAGTGTCACCGCGTGCTTCGTGCGCCTCGGCTGGTCGTCTGTGGACCCCACCCTGGAGCAGCTGCGGACCACCCACCACGCCGTGCACCTCTACGACGAGCGGCAGGTGGTCGTGCTCAGCACCGACGACGTCCTGAGCGTCCTGGACACCCTCACCACCGCGCAGCTCCACGAGGAGTCCACACCCCAGGCGCACGCGGACATCGACGTCGCCGCCATGGCCGTGGAACTCGCGGCCGCCGGTGTGGGTCCCGTGGTGCTGCCCATGTCCGTGGCGCGGCTGCACGCCCGCAAGGACGTCACCGCCCGCGAACTCACGGACGCCCCGACCGTTCCCGTCTTCCTCGTCTGGCCCCGTGGTCTGGACGAGGACATGGAGGGCGCCGTGCAGCGCTTCGTGGGCATCGTGCGCGGGCGCAAGGAGTCCAGCGGGCGGGACGAACCCGCGGGGGCCGAACGGGCGGCGTCGTCCGCGGGGTCCCAGACAGGGGGACATCCGGGCGGGGCCCGTGACACCGCGAACGGCGGACGGGATGCGGCGCCGATGACCACCCGCCAGGGTGCCCCGGAGCGCACGCCGGCCCCGGCGGAGGCGGGCGGGACGAGCGAGAAGGTGCCCGCGAAGCGCAGCGGCAGGGCACAGTCCGGTGGGTGGGCGAAGGCCGGGGCGAGCACCAAGCCGGGGTTGCGTCGCAAGCCCGGGCGCAAGGTCAAGAACAGCCGCTCCAAGAAGCGGCGCTGAACCGGAGGGCGTTGTCCGGCACCACGTCAACCGGAGCGGAGAAGGCCCCGGGCGGCGTCGTCAGCGGGGCCTGCCGGGAACGGGACGTCAGGTGCGGCGGGGCTCAGCCGTCCCCGCGGCGCTCCGAGGAGCTGGTGCCCTCGCCCGTCTCGTCCCGGCTGGGCGTGCGACCGTCCGGGGTGTGGCTCTGGGCGGGGGAGGCGTGCGGGTAGACCGGCGTGGTCCGCACCTGCCCCGTGGTGGGAACGCGCGGCACGGGGAAGGACGTGGTGGGCATGTCCGCGCGGGTCTCGGGCTCGGAACCGGTGCGCACCGTGACCTGGTTGATCAGGGGGATGCGCAGCCCGTCCCGGTCCAGCATCTTCTTGATCCGCACGCGCATCACGCGGGCCACGTCCCACTGCTCGAGCGGGGCGGTCTTCACGGCGAGCCGGATCACGATGCTCTCACCCGTGACGTTCTCCACGCCCCACACCTCGGGGTCGGCCACGATGCTGGGGCCCACGTCCGGATCGTCGCGCACCAGCTGGGCCTCGTGCTCGATCATGTCCGCCACGAGGTCGATGTTGGTGTCGTAGGGCACGGGGATGTCCAGCACGCAGCGCGCCCAGCCCTGGGACTGGTTGCCCACCCGCAGGATCTCCCCGTTGCGCACGTGCCACAGGGTGCCCTTGACGTCACGCACCTGGGTGACCCGCAGGCCTACGTTCTCCACGGTGCCGATGGCCTCGCCCACGTCCACGGAGTCCCCGATGCCCAGCTGGTCCTCGGCGACCATGAAGATGCCCGAGAGGTAGTCCTTCACCAGGGACTGCGCGCCGAAGGACAGCGCCACGCCCGCGATCCCGGCGGAGGCGATCACCGGGGCGATGTTGAAGCCGAGTTCGGAGATGATCATGAGGATCGCGATGGCCCACACCACGATCGTGGACACCGAGGCCAGCACCGCCCCGATGGTCCGCGCCCTCAGGGCCTGGCGTTCCGCGGCGACGCCGGCGTCCTGGACCCACCGGGACTGCCCGTGGTCGAAGCGCTTGACGATCCGGGACTGCGTGCCGCGCGCGATTCCGCGGGTCACCTTGCGGATCACCACGCGCACCACGGCGGAGACGATCACGGCCCCCAGCAGCACCAGGAGCACACGGAAGGGTTTGTCGAGCCAGAATTCGAGATTGTGCATCACGGTTCAGCGTATCGGCCCGGGGTGGGCGCGCGCTCGGTGCGGGGTGGGCGTCACCCGGGCGGGCGACGTCGTCCCGTCACGCGCGAGCCGACGGACCGTCGGGCCCGCTCGCAGCGCCGCGAGCTCACGGCCAACGGGCGACCGGGCGGGCCCGCAGGTTTACGGGCCCGCCCGCTCACAGCCAGTCCTTGACCTTGAACACCACGTAGAGCACCAGGCCCACGAGCAGCATGAGCACGAGCGCCATGGGGTAGCCGAGGGCCCACTCCAACTCGGGCATGGCCTTGAAGTTCATGCCGTAGATGGAGCCCACGATCGAGGGCGCGAACAGGATGGCCGCCCACGAGGAGATCTTCTTCATCTGCTCGTTCTGCACCATCGCGGCCTCGTTCTGCCGGGCCGTGGTGAGGGTGGAGTCCACGCTCATGGCGTCCGTGAGGGAGGCGCGCATGGACTCGAGCTTGCCGCTGACCGCGATCACGTGGTCCAGCACGTCCCGCAGCCGGTGCTGCAGCTCCTGGTGGGTGCCGTACTTGGTGAACCCGGCGAAGTAGCGCTGCATCACGTCGCTGAGCGGGGCCACGCCGCGGTGGAAGTCGTTGATCTCGCGGGCGAGCTCGTAGATCCGCTGGGACACGTTCGGCTGCCCGGCGAACAGGGCGTCCTCGATCTCGTCGATGTCGTTCTCCAGCCCGGAGAGCACGGGGAAGTAGTCGTCCACGATCTGGTCCAGCAGCGCGTAGAGCACCCCGTCCGGGCCGAGGCACAGCAGCTCCTGGTCCGCCTCCACGCGCTTGCGCACGCGGCTCACACCGCTGGACTCGGAGTGGCGGATGGTGATCACGAAGTTGGGGCCGGTGAAGATGTGGATCTCCCCGATCTCCACGGTCTCGGTCTCGTCCTGGTACACGGCCGGGCGGATCACGGTGAACAGCGTCTGCCCGTAGCGCTCCATCTTGGGCCGCTGGTGCGCCTGGATGGTGTCCTCCACGGCGAGCTCGTGGAGCTGGAAGTGCTCGGCCAGGGACCGGATCTCCTCGGGCGTGGGCCGGTACAGCCCGATCCACGCGAGGACCGTCCCGGAACCGTGCTCGTCCCCCTCGGAACGGTCGATCGCGCGCTTCAGGAGCGTGTACGTCTCCTCCAGCGACCGGGGGGTCTCGACCTTGCGGCCGTTGCGGTAAATGGCGTTCTCCACGATGCTCACCCGCCCATTATGGGGGTCCCGGGCCCGCCCCCGGTTCCCCGCCCTGCCGGTCCGCCCCGGACGACGACGCCGCCCGGCCGGCTCCGCGCGGCACCCACTCGGCTCTGCGCGCACCGCGCCGGGGAAGCCCAGTGCGCTCGCGGCCCGGGACCCGGCATGCACACCGTACGGGTCCGCTCGCCCGCGAGGTGGTGACCCCTCTGCCAGGTGACGTGCGGGGTGCGCCACTAGACTGGCCGCCATGAGCCAGCCGTTCGATTCCCGCGTGGGCGCCTACGCCCTGATCACCCGAGACGAGCACCTGCTGCTCACGCACTGGAACCCCCGCCACCCCGATTTCGAGGGCGCGTGGACGCTTCCCGGTGGCGGCATGGAACCGGGGGAGCAGCCCGAGGAGACCATGCTGCGGGAGGTCTGCGAGGAGACCGGCTACCGCGTGGTCTCGGACGGTCTTGTGGGCGTGCACAGCTACTGGATGAGCCCGGAGCAGCGGTTGGACTCCACCACGCGCGGCAACCACGCGTGCCGCGTGCTCTACACCGCGCACGTCACCGGCGGTGAGCTCGCGGTGGAGCAGGACGGCTCCTCGGACGACGCCGCCTGGGTCCCGTTCGCGCGTCTGGGCTCCCTCAAGCGCCTGGACCTCGTGGACCAGGGGCTGCGGCTGGCCGGTCTCACCGACGTGGTGGACGCCGCGGCCACGCCCCCGGAGCGGGTGGCGGAGCAGGACGTGTCCACCGAACCGGCCGGGGACCGGTGACGCACACCGCGCGGCTGCGGGCGGCGGCCGTGGTGCTCACGGCGGCCCTCGCGCTGAGCGCGTGCGGAACCGGCACGGAGCAGGACGGGGCGGGCGGCGGGGAACCCGGCGCGGCGGCGTCGTCCCCGGCGGAGACCGTGAAGATCGCCACCGGCGTGGACACCCAGACCCGCGTGCTCGCCCACCTCTACCAGCAGCGGCTGGCCGCGGACGGCGTGGCCGCCACCGTGGTGGACGTGGGCAGCAGCCGGGAGCAGATCTTCGCCGCGCTGCGGGACGGGCGGGCCACCATGGTCCCCGACTTCACCGGTGACCTCTACGTCTACGCCCGCCAGCACGAGCTGCCCGACGCGCAGCGCCCCGGAGCCAGCCCCACCCCCTCCGCCGACGCCTCCGAGGGCACGGACGCCCCGCGCGGACTGCTCGACTCGCTCGGGCAGTTCCTGGGGATCACGGGGGAGACCGGCCCGTCCGAGGACGACGTGTACCGCGCCCTGCCGCAGGTGCTGCCGAGCGGGCTGCAGGTGCTCGACTCCTCCCCGGCGCAGCGCACGGACCGAATGGTGGTGACCGCCGCGACCGACGCGCAGTACTCGCTGGGGGACATGAACTCCGCGGGAAAGCAGTGCGGCAAGCTCTCCGTGGGCATGCCCTCCGGCTACGCGGACAGCGCCCAGGGCACCCGCGGGCTGAAGGCCTACTACCGGTGCTCGCCCAGGTCGGCACACGAGTACGGCAGCACGGACGAGCTCGTGGACGCCCTGCTGCAGGACAAGGTGCAGGCCGCGGTGCTCAAGTCCTCCGAGCCGGTGATCCAGGACGAGGGGCTCGTGGTGCTCGACGACCCCGACCGGCTCTTCCGCCCCGAGCGCGAGGTGGTGCTCAGCTCGCAGACCCTCAGCGACAGTGCCACCGCGTCGGTCAACGCGGTCTCCGCGGACTTGAGCTCCGAGGATCTCAGCACCATCACCCGCCTGGCCGGCGGCGAGCACCCCGCGATGAGCCCGGAGAAGACCGCCGCCTACGTGCGGGACCGCCCGCGCTGACCGGCCGTCCGGGCCGGGGTGTCATGCCCGGAACCCGCCGGTAGGCCCCGAGTAGTCTGGCCCCATGGCAAAGGTGAAGCAGTCCGACAAACTGAAGAACGTCCTCTACGACATCCGCGGCCCCGTGCTGGAGCAGGCGGAGAAGATGGAGGCCGCCGGTCAGCGCATCCTGCGCCTGAACATCGGCAACCCCGCACCCTTCGGCTTCGAGGCACCGGACGCCATCCTGGTGGACATGATCAAGAACCTGCCGAACGCGCAGGGCTACTCGGACTCCCGCGGCATCTACTCCGCGCGCACCGCGGTGGTGCAGTACTACCAGACGCGCGGGATCATGAACCTGGACACCGACGACGTCTATTTGGGCAACGGCGTGTCCGAGCTGATCACCATGACCCTGCAGGCGCTGTGCAACCCCGGTGACGAGCTGCTGATCCCCTCCCCGGACTACCCGCTGTGGACCGCCTCGGTGGCGCTGTCCGGCGGCACCCCCGTGCACTACCGGTGCGACGAGGAGAACGGGTGGAACCCGGACCTCGAGGACATGGCCTCGAAGATCACGGAGCGCACCAAGGGCATCGTGATCATCAACCCCAACAACCCCACGGGTGCGGTGTACTCGCGGGAGACCCTGCAGAAGATCGTGGACCTGGCCAAGGAGCACGACCTCATCCTGTTCTCGGACGAGATCTACGAGAAGATCACCTACGACGACGCCGAGATGATCAACACCGCGAGCCTCACCGGCGAGGACGTGCTGTGCCTGACGTTCTCCGGGCTCTCCAAGGCCTACCGGGTGGCGGGCTACCGCTCCGGGTGGCTCGCGATCACCGGGCCCAACTGGCGGGCGGAGTCCTACCTGGAGGGCATCAAGCTGCTCGCCAACATGCGCATGTGCGCCAACGTGCCCGCGCAGCACGCCATCCAGACCGCCCTGGGCGGGTACCAGTCGATCAACGACCTCATCCTCCCCGGCGGGCGCCTCAAGGCCCAGCGGGACATTGCGCACCGCAAGCTCAACGAGATCGACGGCGTCACGTGCCAGCAGGCCCGTGGGGCGCTCTACCTGTTCCCCAAGCTGGACGTGGAGAAGTTCGGGATCGTGGACGATGAGCGCTTCGCCCTGGACCTGCTCAAGGAGCAGAAGATCCTGCTGAGCCACGGCTCCGCGTTCAACTGGAGCGAGCCGGACCACTTCCGGCTGGTCACCCTGCCGGCCGTGGACATGCTGGACACGGCCCTGGACCGGCTGGGCGAGTTCCTCTCGACCTACCAGCAGTAGCGCCGCGCGCGCGTCACTCGGACGACGACGCCGCCTGCTCCCGGTCCTCACGACGGGCGCGGGCGGCGTCGAGCCGTTCCCGGGCGCCGTCGAGCCACTGCTCGCAGCGGGTGGCGAGGGCCTCGCCGCGCTCCCACAGCTGCAGGGACTCCTCCAGGGAGGTGCCGCCCGTCTCGAGCTGGGAGACGATCTGCACGAGCTGCTCGCGGGCCTGCTCGTAGCTCAGGTGGTCGATGTCGGAGAGGTCCGGCGCCCCCTGCTGGGGGCTCTGCTGGGAGTCGGCGTTCTGGTTCTGCTGTGCCACGGTGTTCCTTCCGGTGGTGATCTCTGGTGATGCGGGGTGTGCGGTGCTGGGCGGCGCCCCGAGAAAGGCACTGAGGGGACGCGCCGCGCGGGGCTGGGGAATGGGTCAGTGCTCGCCCGGCTGGCGGGTGCTCGTGCCGGTGACGTCCACGCCGAGCTCCCCGGCGGCCAGCCGCACGGTGAGCTGCTGACCCACCTGCGCGCGGGAGGCGTCCGTGAGCACGGAGCCGTCCGTGGTCTGCACCACGGCGTAGCCGCGGTCCAGGGTCTGCTGCGGGGAGAGTGCGCGGACCCGGGCGCGCATCTGGGCCACGGAGTCCTGGGCCCGCAGGGTGAGGGAGTTCGTGGCGGTCCACGCCCGGGTGCGCCAGCGGTCGAGGTCCTCCTCGCGCACGAGGATCATGCCGTCCGGCTGGGAGAGCACCGGGCGCGAGCGCACGGTGGCCAGGCCCTGCTGCTCCCGCTCGATCAGCGACCCCACGGCGCGGTCCAGGGCGGCGCGGGCCTGCCCGAGGCGCAGCCGCTCCTCGTGGACGTCCGGGACCACGCGCTTGCCGGCGTCCGTGGGGGTCGAAGCCCGCACGTCCGCCACGTGGTCCAGCAGGGGCTGGTCGTTCTCGTGGCCGATCGCGCTGACCACCGGGGTGCGGGCCGCGAAGACCGCGCGCAGCAGGGACTCCTCGCTGAACGAGAGCAGGTCCTCGAAGGCGCCGCCACCGCGGGCGATCACGATCACGTCCACCTCGGCCATGGCGTCGAGCTCCTCCAGCGCCCCGATGACGGCGCGTGCCGAGCCTGAGCCCTGGACGGGGACCTCGCGGATCTCGAACTGCACGCCCGGCCAGCGGTTGGTGGCGTTGCGCACCACGTCCTTCTCGGCGTCCGAGTTGCGCCCGGTGATCAGGCCCACGCGGTGGGGCAGCACGGGCAGGGGCTTCTTGCGGGCGGGGTCGAAGAGTCCCTCGTCCGCGAGGGCGCGGCGCAGCCGTTCGAGGCGCTCCAGCAGGTCCCCCAGGCCCACGGGGCGGATGTCCCGGCCCAGCATGGAGAGCCGACCGGTCTTGACGTAGAAGTCCGCCTGCAGGTTCACGACCACGCGTGAACCCCGTTCGAGCGGGCGCTCCAGGCGGGCCATCTCCTTCTTGAAGAGGGTTACGCTCACGGACGCCTCCTCCTGGAGGTCGCGCAGCGTCACGTAGCAGACGCGGGCGCGCTCGTTGACCTCGATCACCTGCCCCTCGACCCAGGCGTCCGGGGCCTTCTGGACCCAGCCGTGCAGAGCGTGCGAGAGCTTGCTCAGCGGCCAGGGATTCTCCGGGGAGGTGTCCCGGGCCAGCCGGGGCAGCTCAGCGGGCGGTTCCTGCTGCCCGGGGGCGCCGTGGGCGTGCGGCGCGGCGTCGTGGGGGAACGAGGTGTCCATGGTCCATGAGTATCACCCGCCGGGGACACGCACAGCGTGTTCTCACTACAGTGGAGCGGTGAGCTCCTCCGCGCGCCCCCGCGTTCCCGCACCCCTCCGCAGCCTCGCCGCGGCGCTGCTGGCCGTGCTGGCCGGGGCGGGATTCGCGCTGTGGCTGGGGATCACGTGGCTGCAGGACCACGTGCTCTCGCCCTCCGGGTTCCAGGACACGGCCGCCGCCGTGATCACGGAGACCTCCTTCCAGGACGAGCTCGTGGGCGCCGTGCTGGACCGCGCCACGCTCGGCGTGCTGCAGGACGCGGACACCGGCATCGCCCCCGTGGACCGGGCCGTCGAGAGGCTCCGCACGGCCGTGGTGGACGCCGCCCGCACGTGGCTCACGGCGCCGGAGCAGGAGGGCACCTGGATCCAGGTGCTCAACGACACCCACGACGCCAACGTCCCCCTCACCCCCTCGGCCGGTGCCGCTCCCGACGAGCTCGTGGTGGACCTCGGCGCACTGGGCCGGGCGGTGGACCACCAGGTCCAGGACACCGTGGGCATCTCCCCGGGCATCGACACCCACGCCCTGCGGATCACGGTCCCCGGCGCGCACACCGGCCCGGTGGTGGACGCTCTCGTGCGGCTCGCCCAGTGGCGCTACGTGCTGCCGTGGTTCGCCGGTGCCGCCGCGGTGCTCTGCGTGCTCTGCGCACCCCGGCGGTGGACGGCGCTCGCCGGTGTGGGGGCCGCCGGGGTGGTGTGCGCCGGGATCCTGCTGTGCCTGGGACTCGTGGCCACCCGCACCGTGGTGAACGCCTCCGCCGTGGATCCCGTGGCCCACCTGGTCACGGAGCAGATCTTCTCCCTGCTGCGGGACTCGTTCGTCGCGCGCTGCGTGGAGGCGATGATGTGGGCCGCCGGGGTGGCGGTGGTGGGTGTGACCGGCGCCGTGGTGCGTGTCCGTACGGTCACTTACGATGGAGGACATGTCCACCGTGGTTGACCTCTCCATGCCCACCGTTCCCCGGGTGCGTCGCACTCCCCAGGAGATTGCCGACGCCGCCCCGGTCACCGGGCGCAAGGTGCTGCTGGCCGCGCCGCGCGGCTACTGCGCGGGCGTGGACCGGGCCGTGATCGCCGTGGAGAAGGCGCTGGAGCACTACGGTGCCCCGGTGTACGTGCGCAAGGAGATCGTGCACAACAAGCACGTGGTGCAAACGCTCGAGGAACGCGGCGCCGTGTTCGTGGAGGAGACCGACGAGGTCCCCGAGGGCTCGCTGGTCGTGTTCTCCGCCCACGGGGTGTCTCCGGCCGTGGTGCAGTCCGCCCACGACCGCAACCTCCACACCATCGACGCCACCTGCCCGCTGGTCACCAAGGTGCACCGCGAGGCCGTGCGCTTCGCCAAGAACGACTACGAGATCCTCCTGATCGGACACGTGGGCCACGAGGAGGTCGAGGGCACGTTCGGGGAGGCTCCCGAGCACATCCAGATCGTGAACTCCCCGGAGGACGTGGACACCCTGGAGGTGCACGATCCCGACAAAGTCGTGTGGCTGTCCCAGACCACCCTCAGCGTGGACGAGACCATGGAGACGGTGAACCGGCTGCGTGCCAAGTTCCCCAACATGATCGACCCGCCCAGCGACGACATCTGCTACGCCACCTCCAACCGGCAGGCCGCGATCAAGGAGATCGCCCCGCAGGCGGACCTGGTGCTGGTGGTGGGTTCGGCGAACTCCTCCAACTCGGTGCGCCTCAAGGAGGTGGCCCTGGAGTACGGGGCCCGGCGCGCGGAGCGCGTGGACTTTGCCAACCAGGTGGACGAGTCCTGGTTCGAGGGCGTGGCCACCGTGGGGCTGACCTCCGGTGCGTCGGTGCCCGAGGTGCTCGTGCAGCAGGTTCTGGACCTGCTCGCGGAGTACGGCTACGGGGAGGTCGAGGAAGTGGTGACCGCCCAGGAGGACATCCTCTTCTCCCTGCCCAAGGAGCTGCGCGCCAAGCTCGCGAAGGACGGGGACACCACCCGCGGTCTGGGTGGCCGCGGCACCAAGCCCTCGCGGTGAGCTGTGGCGCCGGGTCCTTCTACTGGGCCCCAGCACCCGCTCCTCACGTCGAGTCTCGGCAACCGCTCCTCACGCTGAGCCCTGGTGCCGGTCCCTCGCGTCGAGCCCCGGCACCCGCCCCTCACGTTGAGCCCGGCGTCAGGCCCTTGCCCTGGGCGGCGTCAGTCGCTCACGAACTCCGTGGCCGTGACCGGACGGGGCACCGAGTCCACGGGCCTGGTCTCCAGTGCCTCGGAGTCGGTGGCCGTGGGATCCAGTTCGGCGATCCTGCGCGCCGAGGGCAGCACTCGTGACTCCAGCGAACCCACGAGCTTGTTGTAGCCCTCCACCGAGCGCCGCAGCGAACCGCCCATGTCGGACAGGTGCTTGCCCACCGAGCCCATGCGGTCGTAGAGCTCCCGGGACAGCCGGTACAGCTCTCGCGCGTTGTCCGTGAGGGTGGCCTGACGCCAGCTGAACGCCACGGCCTTGAGCGAGGCGAGCAGGGACACCGGGGACACCAGGGCCACGTTCGCACGCGCCGCGTGATCCAGCAGGGAAGCGTCCGCATCCAGCGCGGCGGCCAGGGCGGACTCGACAGGCACGAAGCACATCACCAGCTCGGGGGAGTTCTCCTCCGCGGACCAGTACTTCTTGGTGCCCAGCGTGTTCACGTGCGCCCGCAGGGCCTTGGCGTGGGCGGCGAGCAACTGGGCGCGGCGCTGCTCGTTCTCGGGGGAGCCGTCCGCAGGGACGGCCTGGGCGTCCAGGTAGGAGGACATGGGGGCCTTCGCGTCCACCACCACGGTCTGCGCCCCGGGCAGGTTGATCACCATGTCCGGGCGCTGGGTGCCGGACTCCGTGGCGCGCACCGTCTGCTCCGTGAAGTCCACGTGGCGGGTCATCCCGGCGGCCTCCACCACGCGGCGCAGCTGCATTTCACCCCAGGCGCCGCGAGCCGTGGTGGAGCGCAGGGAACCCTCCAGGGAGGTGGTGGCGTGCAGCAGCTGCTGGTCCGTGGTGCGGGCCGCCTCCAGGGCCTGGGCCACGGCTCCGAACTGCTGTGCACGGTCCCGCTCCAGCTGGTTCACGTGCCGCCCCACGGAGGAGAGCTGGTCGTTGAGCGGTGCCAGCGCGCGCATGACGTCCTGGTCCTGCACGGCTCGAGCCTCGAGGGACTCCACACGCTGCTCGAGCTGCTCAGCGGCGGCCCGCGCGGAGGCGGCGTCCTGCAGGGCGGCGAGCCTCTGCCCCCGGGCATCCTCCAGCTCGGTCTCCAGCGCCGTGGACTTCTGGTGGGCCAGCACGTACCCCAGCACCACACCCACCACGAGGGCGAACAGCGCCCACAACCACCACACCTGAGCCATCACCGAAGCATCCATGCGCTCACCATGACAATCCCGTCCGACACGCATAAGCGCCCCGGCGGAGCTCGTCACCGGATCCGGAGGGCTACAGCCACCCGTTGCGAGCAGCGACGGCCGCGGCCTCGGTCCGGTTGGCGGTTCCGGTCTTGCCGATCGCCGAGGACAGGTGGTTGCGCACCGTCCCTGCGGAGAGGTGCAGGGCCCGCCCGATCTGCCCCGCCGAGGCCCCGTGGGACGCTTCCCGCAGCACGTCCTGCTCCCGCGGGGTCAGGGGGTTTGGTCCGGCCAGCAGGGACTTCTCGGCCAGCGCCGGGTCGACCACGCGCAGCCCGGCGTGCACCTTCCGGATGGCCTCTGCGAGCTCCGCAGCGGGGGTGTCCTTGACCACGAAGCCGGACGCCCCGGCGTCGAACGCGCGCCGCAGGTAGCCGGGGCGGTCGAACGTGGTGACCATCAGGCACCGCGTCCCGCGCCCGGCAGCCACGATTCGCTCGGTGGCCTCCAGCCCGGTGAGGCCGGGCATCTCGATGTCCAGCAGGGCCACGTCCACGGGGAGCTCCCCGGCAAGAGCGACCGCCTCGGCACCGTCGGCGGCCTGGGCCACCACGGTGATGTCCGGTTCCAGGTCCAGCAGAGCGGCCAGTCCGGCGCGCACGAGGGCCTGGTCGTCCGCGATCAGCACTCGGATCTCGGTCATGCCCGCCTCACCTCCACGATCGTGCCGCCCCGGGGATCCCGCGCGACCGTCACCTCACATCCCGCAGCCCGAGCCCGCTCCTTCATGCCGCGGATGCCGTTGCCCTCTCGCAGCTCCGGTTCGGCGGCACCGCCCCCGGTGCTCGCCTCGGGTCCGGAGCACGACGACGCCGCCTCACCGCGGTCCCCGGCCCGCACCGGCCGCGGCGAGTCCGGGCCGACGTGCCCCACACTGGCCCGGTCGGGCACATCCGCCGCGGCGTCGTCGGGGCGCGGAGGGCTCGTCGAGGGCGCCTCGCCGCCCGGACGAGCGACGGTGTCGGTCCGGGCTGAGTGGTGAGTGAGGGCACCCGCAGCCCGTGCGCCGTCGTCCGCGATGCGCAGCGACGAACCGGTGACCGTGACGCGGCAGTGAGCGGCGCCCGAGTGGCGAACCACATTGGTCACGGCCTCGCGCAGGATCCATGCGAACACGGAACGGGTGACGGCGTCGAGGGGCGGGACCGAGGACGGCAGGTGCGGGTTGATCCCGGCAGCGCGCAGGGCGGCACGTGCCTGGACGAGCTCCACCCCCAGATCCAGGTCGCGCAGCCTGCCCACCGTGGAGCGGACGTCGGTGAGGGCTTCGCGGGACAGGGCCAGGACATCGTTCAGCTCGGCGACGGCGCGCTGCGGGTCCGTCTCCACGAGCCGCTGGGCGAGCTGCGTCTTGACGGTGATGACCGTGAGGGAGTGGCCCAGGATGTCGTGCACGTCCCGACCCACGGCCTCGCGCTGCCGGGAGATCTCGAGCTCGCGGGCCAGGCGCTCGTGGGTCTCGGAGCGATCCACGGCGAAGCGGGAGAGCAGGATGATCGGCCCGGGCAGGACCAGGCCGAACAGCGGCCAGAACCACTGCTCCCGGGGGAGCAGCATGAGCAGCGGAACCAGGGCGGCCGTCTCGATCAGGAGCGAGGCCAGGATGCCCTGGCGCAAGGGCAGTCGGAACGCGCACACGGCCACGAAGAACGGTGCCGTGTAGGCCATGCCCCATGGGGAGGCCGGCAGCAACAGGGTGAGCGGCACCAGCAGGACCGCGCACCACAGCACGGCGTTGCCCAGCACGCTCAGGTACGGAAGCAGAATCTGCCGGATCCAGGAGACCGTGTAGAGCCCGGCGAAGAGCGCCAGTCCGAGCAGTCCCAGGGCCCTGGCCCAGATCGGCTCGTCACTCTGCAGCAGTGCCGCGGCGGGAATGACGAGGAACACGAGCCAGACGGTGGCAAACAGCAGGTCCGACCAATGGTGCTCGGGTTCCTCGGTGCGTGGGCGCGGGGCGGTCCGCGTGGCGGCGCTCATCGGCGGCCCGTGGAGGACCGGGCTGCCAGCAGCGCGATGATCCCGAACACGGCGGCCCAGGCCACGGCGTTGACCACGAGCCACAGCAGGCTGTCGGTCTGCGGGGCACCGCCCATGGTGGCCACCTCACCTTCGGTCACGGGATAGCGGGCAATGCCCACGATTCCATACATGGGGGTGAAGCGGGCGACGGTCAGCATCCCGCCGGAGAGCGGCATGAACACGTTGCCGAAGAACGCGAACACCACCAGGGCGCCGGAGGCGGCCCCCACGGCGGTGTCCGAGCGGAAGATCAGGCCCGCGGCCAGCCCGTAGAACGCGAACACCACGGAGACCACCACGCACAGCACGGCGGCCAGCGCCCAGCGCCAGGGGTCGTCCATCGAGGCGTTGGTGAACGCCCCCACCAGGAACACGATGACCACGGGCAGCACCGCGATCAGCAGGGCCACGGCCACCTTGGTGGCCGCGTAGCCGCCCGTGCCCATGGGGGTCAGGGCGAGCTGCCGGCCCCAGCCCTGCAACCGTTCCACGGCCGCGCCGGCGGAGATCGCGGTGGTGGCCGTGACGGCCCCGTAGACGGCCATCGACACCATCACGTACGCGGAGACGTTGCCCCCGGGCAGGCGGGCGTCGGACCAGCCCTGCACCGCGCCGAACAGGATGAACAGCACGGCGGGCAGCAGGGCCACGAACACCAGGTTGGGGATCGAGCGGAGGTTCCGCCGCACGTCGTGGGCGGTGTAGGTCAGGGACATGACGGGCTCCTTGGGGTCTGGGTGCGGTTATGGGCGCACGAGGTGCGGGGCGCGGGGAGGGGGCGGGAGAACGGTGCGGTCACCCGCGGTGCGCTGCGCGCGGGTTCACGCGGCGGCCTCGTCCCGATGGATCAACGCCGCGAACGCCTCGTCCAGGCCGCCGCGGGAGATCTCCAGCGCGCTCGCGGGGGTGCGGGTCAGCAGCTCGCGCGCGAGGGCGTCCGCGTCCTCGGTGCGCAGGTGCACGCGGGACTCCGAGCGGCGCGAGACGGTGGCGCCCGCGAACTCGGGCAGTGGTTCGCCCGTTGGCCACACGAAGGAGACGGTGTGGTGCCGAGACATGGAGCGCAGCTCGTCCACGGAGCCGTCGAACGTGACGCGCCCGGCATCCATCAGCACGATCCGCTCGGCGACGTCCTCCGCCTCCTGGAGGTAGTGCGTGGCAAACACGACCGTGAGCCCGCGCTCGGTCTCGGCGCGCATCGCGTCCCAGAACTCGGTGCGGGACTGCACGTCCATGCCCGCGGTCGGCTCGTCCAGCACGAGCAGCTCGGGGCGCGGGAGCAGGGCCAGGGCAAAGCGGACGCGCTGCTGCTGCCCGCCCGAGCACTTGGCCACCTTCCGGCGCGCGAACGATGCCGCCCCCGCCCGCTCCAGCGCCTCGTCCACGGGCAGGTGGTCCGGGTAGAGGGACGCGATCATGGTCACGGTCTCGCGCACGCTCAGGTCCGCGAGCAGCCCGCCCACCTGCTGCACCGCGCCCACCTTCCCGTGGGCCACGGCCGCGCGCGGGCGCTCGCCGCACACGCTCACCGCGCCGGAGGTGGGCTCGCTCATGCCGAGCACCATGTCCAGCAGGGTCGTCTTTCCGGCGCCGTTCGGCCCCAGCAGGGCGACGACGCCGCCGCGCGGGATCTCCAGCGAGACTCCCTGCACGGCGCGGACCGTCTCGGAGCGGGTGCAGAAGGTCTTGACGGCGTCCTGCACCTGGATGGCGGGGGAGTGGGGCTGTGGTGGGCGTGTGGTGTTCATGGGTCCAGATTCCCGTGCGGCGGGTCGGCGCTGAACTGCTGATTGTCACGAGTGGGGCGTGACATGTGTCAGGGGTGGGGTGGGCCGCGGAGTCGCGTGGCGGCGTCGTCGGGCGGCCCCGGTAAGATGGCGGACCGTGGCTCTTACTATTGGAATCGTCGGTCTGCCGAACGTCGGAAAATCAACCCTGTTCAACGCGCTCACGCGCAACACGGTGCTCGCCGCGAACTATCCGTTCGCGACCATCGAGCCGAACGTGGGCGTGGTGAACCTGCCGGACGAGCGGCTGGACAAGCTCGCGGAGCTGTTCGACTCGCAGAAGATTGTGCCGGCCACGGTGTCCTTCGTGGACATCGCGGGCATCGTCAAGGGCGCGTCCGAAGGGGAGGGGCTGGGCAACCAGTTCCTGGCCAACATCCGTGAGGCGCACGCGATTGCCCAGGTGATCCGCGTGTTCGACGATCCGGACGTGATCCACGTGGACGGCAAGATCGACCCGGCCTCGGACCGCGAGACCATCAACACCGAGCTGATCCTCGCGGACTTGCAGACGCTCGAGAACGCGATTCCGAAGCTGGAGAAGCAGGTCAAGATCAAGAAGGGCTCGCCCGAGCAGCTCGCGGCGTACCAGGCCGCGGAGAAGGTGCTGGCGGAGGGTCGCACGATCTTCGAGGCCGCCGGGCCCGAGAAGCTGGACACCGCCAACCTGCGCGAGCTGAACCTGCTCACCGCCAAGCCGTTCATCTACGTGTTCAACGCGGACGAGGGCGTGCTGTCCTCACCCGAGCGGCAGACCGAGCTGGAGGCGCTGGTGGCGCCCGCGCAGTGCGTGTTCCTGGACGCGAAGCTCGAGGCGGATCTGGTGGAGCTCTCCGAGGAGGAGGCCCGCGAGATGCTGGAGATGGAGGGCCAGGACGAGTCCGGCCTGGACAAGCTGGCCCGCGTGGGCTTCTCCACCCTGGGCCTGCAGACCTACCTCACCGCCGGCCCCAAGGAGGCCCGCGCGTGGACCATCAACCAGGGCGACACCGCCCCCAAGGCCGCCGGAGTGATCCACTCGGACTTCGAGCGGGGCTTCATCAAGGCGGAAATCGTCTCCTACGACGACCTCATGGCCGCCGGATCCATGGCCGACGCGAAGGCCGCGGGCAAGGTGCGCATGGAGGGCAAGGAGTATGTGATGCAGGATGGGGATGTGGTCGAATTTAGATTTAATGTCTAATAAGGGCCTCTGACCAGGGATTTTATCTTCTCGGCCTCCGGTTGGGTTCGATGGACAGGTTCCGCTTTACCATCAGGTGCTAAGCGTTTGTCCCGCTGACCTGGGACTTTGATCGGTCTCTGCGGAGCTCTCGCAGAGGCCGATTCTCGTTGTCGCGTTGCGGTAGCGTCTCTGGCGAGTGGCTTCGGCTGGGCAGTTCTGCGGCGGGTTCAAGTTGTTCGACCCGCGATCTCGCGGAAGGTGCGCTGACTCAAAAATCTGTCTGACTCATAAGTCGGTTATCCAACAACGCTTTGGTTCACTGGGGCAGGTCTCGTTCCGCCAGAGTGCGAGTGATTTCGTCCCGCTAGCAGCTCGCTCCCATGAGCCGCTGGTGGCGGTGCGATAGGTATTCTGGGGTGTGTGTCCCTTGGTCGTTCTTTTCGTGTCCTGTGGGGAGCGAACGCTGCGTCGAACCTGGCTGACGGTTTAGCGTTCGTCTCGATCCCGCTGCTGGCAACCTCACTTACGGACGATCCGCGCTGGATCGCCGGGCTTTCGACGCTCTACGCGCTCGTCCGGTTGCTCGTGGCTCTGCCGATCGGCGTATGGGTCGATCGTGTGGACCGCCGTTTAATCCTGATCGTCGCAAATATTCTGCGGGGAGTTGGCGTTCTCGCCCTTGCGATCTGCGTGCACCTGGGCATCGGAGGTCTTGTCCTCCTCTACGCCGCTTACGCGGTCATCGGCACGCTCGAGAGCGCAGCTGATAACGCCGCGGTCTCTCTCGTTCCCGGCCTTGTCCAGAAGGGCAAGCTGGACACGGCAAATGGTCGGATCTCGGCCGCGCAACTCATAGCCGACGAATTCGCTGGTCCGCCACTCGGCGGGTTCCTCTTCGCGATCGCTGCAGCTGCCCCCGTCTACGCAATGGGCGGGCTTTGGGCAGCTGCGGGCTTGATCGCGCTTGCACTACCCGTGCATCGGGGCAGACCATCTGAGGCGGTTGCGCCCAGGGCGCGCGCCTCGGTATGGCGAGAAGCCGTGGCGGGAGCAACGTGGCTCGCGCACCACCGCCTCGTCGGGGGAATGGCATTGATTGGAGCCTTGGCGAGCATCGGCTACATGCTTCCGTTCTCCATCCTCGTCATTTTCGCTCAGGAGCAGCTGGGGGTCGATGGCGTTGGGTACGGGCTCATCCTGGCCGTGTCCGCGCTCGGTGGGCTCGTCGGCTCCTTCGCGACAGCTCGTATCCGCTCACGGATCGGCTACCGCTGGACGATCGTTGCAAGTTTGCTCACCGGGGCCGCCTCATTGCTGGCCCTCGCTGTAACTGGCAATGCAGTGGTTGCCTCGGTGCTACTGGCGATCTATATTCTCCACGCCGTGGTGTGGGGGATCTGTGCGACGTCGCTTCGCCAGCGTCTCGTGCCAGATGCGCTCCTCGGGCGGGTCAATGCCGCGTCGCGCGTCCTTGGGTTGATCGGCCTTGCCCTTGGATCATTAATCGGCGGGCTTCTCGCTGGCGTGCATCTCGCGTTGCCCGTGGCGATGGGTGGTGCGGTGTTCGTGATCTGCGCCGGCTTTGCTCTCGCCGTCGTCCGGACCATCGATACCGACTGAACCGTATGGTTGTGCGTGGTGTGGTCTAGCGCGCGGAGGCTTCTCTGCCGCCGCTGCGAAACCGGTGCAATCAGAGGTTGCTATTTGCGGCGACGTGGTGGAGTTCCGCTTCAACGTCTAAGCCTTTAGCTCAAGCGCCCTTGGTTTCTTTTGAAGCCGGGGGCGTTTTTGCTTGGGGGGGGTGCAGCTCGCTAGTGTGCTGCACCATGAACGATCGCTGTTAGATTGATCTTGACGTCAAGATTATGAGGAGTCGGAGATGAAGCTCCACCATGTTCAGATTTCCATGCCTGCTGGTGCGGAGGATGAAGCGCGTCGCTTCCATGATCAAGCCCTCGGGCTGCAAGAGGTTCAGAAACCACCTTCCCTGCTCGGCCGGGGCGGTTGTTGGTTCCGCGCCTACGACGGTGATGACATCGTTGCTGAGATCCATCTGGGTGTCGAAAGTCCGTTCCAGCCTGCCAGCAAGGCTCACCCTGGTCTGGTCTGCGCGTCCTTGGATGAGCTGGAAGCGACGGCCGAACGTATCAAGCGAGGAAACTACGAGGTGTCGTGGACGGAGCGAGACACTTTTGAGGGGTACATCCGATTCCATGCGCGCGACGGCTTCGGCAATCGCATCGAAGTGATGACGCCGGCGCAGTGATCGAAAGATGCTGAGTTGTCGAGGATAAACCAGAAGTTAGTTTGCGTAGCTTCGTCGTCGAGTTCCGGTTCGACGACTGCCCTGACGGAGGCTTTTTGACCTGATGAGATCGAGCGAACAGGAAGTACCGTTGGAAGTACGACGCATAACGCAAGGCCAGTGCGCAGCCCTTCAGCGCATGATGGAATCGAATCTGGAGTATTCGCGCCGAGTCGGCGGAACGGAGCTGGCTCCCGAAGCTGCAAGTGAAGCCCTTTCGGCCCTACCGCCGGGCGTGCTGAACTCTCAGAAAGTTGATCTTGGCCTGTGGGACGGTCAAGAACTCGTCGCCTTTGCTGACGTGATTCTTGGCTGGCCCGCCGAGTCTGTCGCTCATGTCGGTCTGCTGATGACGCACGGTGCTCGTCAGGGTGGAGGCCTCGGCCGAGTAATGCATGACGCCGTGATCGACTTGGTTGGTCGGACGCCAAACATTCAATCGTTGCGGTTGTCGATAGTTGATACCAATGCCGATCTCGCGGAGCCATTTTGGGCCAAGCTTGGCTATGAGCCCACCGGAGAATCGGTGCCTTACGTTTCAGGAAGCGTGGAGTCGACAGCCCGCATCTGGACGCGACCAGTCGTTATCGCGTAGATATTTCGTACGTGGCGGATTGTGCTGGAGTTCCGTTTAAACGTATAGCGTTATCGGCGGACGTCGTTATAGCCTGGTCGCATCTGGCATGAGCACAACGTGAAGTGCGTCGACCGAGTGGCCCACCGGGCAATCACTTGGAACGGCTCGGCGGCGACCGCCTAGGTCAACACAGTATCCGTGTGAACAAGCAGTGGCGTATCTGTTTCGTCTGGAACGAACAAGGAGCTGAAAATGTCGAACTCGTCGACTATCACTGAGACAGAGAGTGACCTCATTGATCCGATCCACCCAGGGGAGATCCTGATGGAGGATTTCATCAAGGGCTTCGGAGCAACACCGAACAAGTTGGCTGTGTCTATCGGTGTGCCACTGCGCCGGATCAACGAGATCGTGCACGGGAAAAGAGGCATCACGGCAGACACCGCGATTCGCCTGGCGCGGTATTTCGGGACATCCGAGGAGCTCTGGATGAACTTGCAGTCGAACTATGAGCTGCGGATCGAGCGCAGGACTTTGCGTGACAAGGTCGCTGCGATCACGCCTCTGAAGGTCGCATGAGCAGCACCGAATGGATTGCTGCGCTCGACCGGCAGGTACCTGAGGACGTCGCGAGGTTGCTCGGCACGGTCCCCGAATGGTTCGCGCAGCCGGAGTCCAACGAGGAGTACATCGAAGCCGCTCGTTCCAAAGAGACATGGACAGTCCGTGACGCCGAGGGGATGGTTGTTGGCGTAACGCTGATCGATCGCCACTTTCCGCATGTCGCCGAAGTGCACCTGACCGTCGTTGACCGATCGGTCCATGGGGCCGGTGTCGGTACGGCAATGCTCAGGGCCGTCGAAGATGATGCTGTTCGCCGTGGGGTGCGGCTGTTGCAGGTGAAGACCCTGGGAGCCTCGCACCCGGATCTTGGATATGCGCGCACTCGTCACTTCTATGAACGGTGGGGCTTCCTTGCGCTAGAGGAGACTGCGCTCTGGGGCGAAGGTACCCCCTGTCTGATCATGGTGAAGCCGCTGCCTGAACCTCGCGCGACATGCACGTCCTGACAGTCTCTGCCGCGTAGAAGTCTTCGGGGGCTGCGGGCAGAAATGTGGTGCAATTTCTACCCAGAGGTTGCTCGGTACCGGAACTCGGTTGAATTTAGGTTCAACGTGTAGTCGAGGCCTTGTCGACGAACTGCCGCGGACGGCGATCGCTGTGTCCGAGACCAGGTGATTTGTACCGTGGTGGTGTGAATTGACCCGTGCTTCATGATATTGATCAGGTGGCCGCCCATGGGCATCATCCCGCTGCCAGTCCTTTCGACAAGTGCATCAGCGAAATCCTTAGAGTGAGTGCGTTCGAGTTGCGCAAGGTGGAGTTTCCGGCACTGTGCCGAATGATCATCTTCACGGCAAGATGGAGGATGTCGACTCGATTGCTGGGGGTTCGGCTAGCTGTACTAACCGGGGACGTTGATCGAAGACTTACGCGAAGAGTTGCCGAGCGGCGCGGCGGGCGAGATCGTCTGTTTGAAGATCGGGGGTAGCGCCTTCGGCTGCAAGGGATGCAAGCCCGTGAACCAGGGACCAGGCCACGTGCGCTGCTTCCGAGGTTGTCAGGTGTGCCCTGCGTTCTGCGGGTATTGATTCGACGCCTGCCATAAGCGCCTCCATCGAGGATGCCCGGGCTGCACTCAACTCACCGTCATCGGCGTGGAGCAGCTCCGGCCTGTGCATCACGGCGTAGTGGCCAGGGTGCTCACGTGCGAACCTGACGTACGCGACTGCTGCCTCGTCGAAGCCACCAGCCGTGGCTGCGGCCACATCGGCGGCAAGCAGGCGCAGACCTTGCGCGGCTAGCGCCGTGAGCAGGCCCCGTCGATCGCCGAAATGATGCGCGGGTGCGCCATGCGAGACCCCGGCCCGACGGGCAAGCTCGCGCAGCGACAGTGAACTGGGTCCAACCTCGTCGATCATCTGCGCCGACTCGTCGAGGAGTGCTCGTCTTAGGTCGCCGTGGTGATATCCGTCGCTCATGACCACACCCTATGAGTTCGATCTAGGCATCGACCAGATCAAAGGCTAGCCTGATCTAGTCATTGTCTAGATAGGGAGTTCCCATGGCACCTTTGCTCGTCCTACTCGTCTTCACAACTCTTGCCCGAGCGGTGGGGGCGCTGGGCGTCGGCTACGTCGCCTCCTGGCCCGCCGCCACGGCTGTGGGGCTGGCTGCCATGTTCATCGTGACCGGCGCCAGCCACTTCTTCCCTGCACGGCGGGCAGGGCTCATCGCCATCGTCCCACCGGCTCTCAAGCATCCCGCCGCGCTGGTCGCACTCACCGGCGTGCTCGAGCTGCTGGGTGCCGTCGCCCTTCTCGTTCCTCCCGAGGCGGGACAGCTGCGCGTGGCAGCAGCGCTCAGTCTGGCCGTGCTGCTGTTCGTGATGTTCCCCGCGAATGTCTACGCGTCACAAGCCCGTAGGTCTGAGCACTCACCCAACACGCCCCTGCCGCAGCGAACGGCGATGCAGTGCGTCTTCATCGCGGCGACACTCTTCGTGGCTCTGGCTTCATGACACGAGGACATCACGCCAACGCCGCTCTCACGCCCCGACACCGACTCAAGGTCGCCCGTCTCGTCGTCGACGACGGCTGGCCGATCAGTGAAGTCGCCGCGCGGTTCCAAGTGTCATGGCCGACCGTGAAGAGATGGGTCGACCGCTACCTGGTCGGCGAGTCCATGCAGGACCGGTCGTCGCGCCCGAGGACTTCGCCGAACAAGACCCCGAAGTCGGTGACGAAGCGCTGCGTGAGCCTTCGAATGCGACTGCGGGAAGGGCCCGTTCAGCTCGCTTCCCGACTCGACATCGCACCGTCCACCGTGCATCGCATCCTCACCACGGCGCGCCTGAACCGGTTGTCCTACGTGGACCGCGCCACCGGTGAGCCCGTCCGCCGGTACGAGCACCCTCACCCCGGGTCGCTGGTTCACGTGGACGTGAAGAAGGTCGGGAACATCCCTGACGGTGGCGGTTGGCGGTACGTCGGCCGCCGCCAAGGCGAGAAGAACCGCGCCGCCACGCCAGGCAAGCCGCGCAACCAGTACGGCGGCCCGAAACTCGGGTACGCGTTCGTCCACACCGTCATCGACGACCACTCCCGCGTCGCATACACCGAGGTCCACGACGACGAGACCGCCGTCACTGCCGTCGCCGTCCTTCGCCGGGCGGTGCAGTGGTTCGCCGGCCATGGCGTCACCATCGAGCGGGTGCTGTCGGACAACGGTGGGGCGTACCGCTCGCACCTGTGGCGCGACACCTGCCATGGCCTGTCGATCACGCCGAAACGGACCTGCCCGTACCGCCCGCAGACCAATGGGAAGGTGGAGCGCTTCCACCGGACGATGGCCGACGGGTGGGCCTACGCCCGCTGCTACACCAGCGAGCAAGAACGCCGCGACGCGCTCGAGCCGTGGCTGGGGCACTACAACGAAGTGCGACCGCATACCGCGTGCGGTAACCAGCCGCCACTCACCAAACTCAGAGCGGCTGGCTACTCTTCGGTGGCTTCGACGCCCACGCCGGGCGGCTCCTCGGTGAAGAACTCGGGGTCCGAGTAGGGAAGGATCGTCCAGTGGAGATCCTCCGCCGAGTCGATCCGGCTAGGAACGGAGGCGTCTTGTTGGCGGGTGTGGTCCTGGATCAGATGCATCTGAACTACCTTGGCCGCTCGACGAATCTGCTCCACGATCCCCCCGGCGGGTATGTCCAGCGGCGAGGAGATCCGGTCGGCTGCACGGTCGACATAGAAGCCAGCCTGCTTGTCGAGGTTCCGCTGCCGCGCCAACCCATGGAACGTCTCCAAGTCCGGCAACTGGTAGTACTCGATCCGACGGTCTGGGTCCCAGAAGCCACCCAGACCTGACGCAAACTGCTCCGCCACCTGCAGCTTTTCTGCATGTGGTGCGCGGGTGGTGCGTAGGCCGTCCGGAACCCGAACCAGGCCAGGTTCGTGAGGCTGCACCCCGTAGAGGCTCAAAGGTGCACTCCACTCCCACTCGGCGGCCTCGTAAAGCCAGCGTGCCTTCGCCACTTCCTCCATCGCGAGCACCAGGAGCGCCTGAGCCCGGCCGGCACTGCCCCGGTCCGCCAGGGCGTGGGCATCCTCCACAAGCGCCACCGCGTTCGCCATCAGGGACTTCCACCATCGGCGCGCGAAGTCTGCGCTGACCTCTTCAACCTGCGGCTCGCCCATGCAGCGAGTATCTCGCGTCACCGGCCGATCCTCGATCAACGTCTCCGGTCAGTACAGCTAGCTGTAGGAGGGCGTGACGTTGTTGACGCGGGCAGGGGTGCGTGAGGCCGGGGGCTGGTCGCCGCAGGCGGTGTGAGGCCGATGGTAGTTGAAGTGGTTTACCCACATCCCGATCGCGTCCCGGCGGGCCTGTTCGTTGGGATACGGGCGGGCGTAGAGCACTTCATCGGCCAGTAGCCGGTTGTAGCGCTCGACTTTGCCGTTGTGTCGCGGTGTGTAGGGGCGGATCCGCTGATGCCTATTGGCCAGTGCTTCCACGGTGCGGGTGAAGTCCTTCGCCCGGTAGTTGGCCCCGTTGTCGGTGATCACCCGGTGGATGCGGGTGATCCCGTGGGCGGCGAAGAACGCCCGTGCGCGGGCGAAGAATGCGATCGTGGTGGCTGCTTTCTCATCGGCGAGGGCCTCGGTGTAGGCCAGGCGAGAGAAGCCGTCCACGGCAGAGTGCAGGTAGGTGTACCCGACCCCCGCCCCGGGCCCACGCTTGGCCGCTTTAGCGTCCATACTGCCGCGCCCGTGGGCCCACCAGCCGCCACCGTCAGGGATTCGCCCGAGCTTTTTCACGTCCAAGTGCAACATGTGCCCGGCCCACCGGGCTCGGATGCGTTGGTGTGCCCGGCGCAGGTTCTCCCCGTCCGGGGTGAGATCACGCAGCCGGGAGATCCCCAACCTTCTCAACCACCGGCCCACGGTGCGCAGATGCAGCTGGTACCCCAGTCCCAGCAAGTGGTGGTGGATACGGCGGGCCGACCACTTTCGGTCTCGCCGCAGGGATTCGATCTCGGCAATGATCTCAGGGTTGAGCTGGGATGGACGGAACCTGGGCCGGCTGGTGCGGTCGTGCAGGCCCGCTTCTCCTTCAGCGCGGTAGCGGGTAACCCAGGTGGCCACGGTCGGTCGGGAGACCCGGAACTCCGCGGCTACGTGGGCTTGGGGTACACCCTCGTCGAGGTGGCGCAACACCATGCGCAGACGGCCGGTCGGGGTCAGGGGTGCATTAGCGTGAGTCATGAGCGGGCTCTGCTTTCTCGCGGATGGGTTGTTGAGGAACTTCCATCCTGCGGGGTAGAGCCCGCTCACCTCACATCACCCCACCACTCGTGCCAAGAACCTCATGCCCCACAACAGCTAGCTAGTAGCCGATGGCGCAGAGATTCAGATTACTGCGGGCACTTGATCGGGATCACCCGGTAATTCATGCGGTTCGTGAAGGCTGGATGCGACGACGGCGGTATCGTGGCCGTGCGCGTCTGGTCGCTGGTCTATCCCGAAGGCTATTCGGTTATGGATGTGCTGAGCTTTCGAATCGCCGCCTAACATCTCGAAATGGGAGCCAAACAATGAAGTTTCTGGGTGTCGCATCAGTTGTATATCCTAGAGAATATGCCTTGGAGTTCCTGCACTACATCGTCAGCATCTTCGGCATGGAGTTCGCGTAGAGCTTCAAGATTTGTGGTTCTCTCACAGAACTCAATTGCCGTGGCGACCTTGTCTCTGCCCGCGTTCGTCCGGCAGTAGGTCTCGAGGTCGCCCCGGCGCAGAACGAATACATTCTCTTCGGCGAGAGACGAGATTACGGTGTCGCGTGCAGAAGAGATCTCCCTCGAGGACGGATTTGCGAGTTCGTTCAACTTGGCATCACCATTGCCAGCGTCGAAGAGCTCGCTCAGCGTCTCATCCAGGAGTCGGGCGGTGTTATCGCTAGGAGCGTCGCGCCAATTAGACAGGTGGGACTGCGCGGCAGACCACAGCTCTCTGTTATTTCGGCGACTGGTGATGCTTCGCACTGTCTTGCTATTAGGCTCGCTAGTATCAGAGATTATTTCGCTGATCAGTCCCATCAGCCTCGAGTGCGCGGATCGGGTCTCCGCATCTCGGGTCAGTTGCTCAAAGCCGCGCACGAGGGCATCCAAGTCGGTGATGACATGGATCGGGATCTTGAAGCTGGAGAAGAACTCCCTGTAGCGGTTGATGTTCCCCTTGCCGTCGATCTTGACGAACATGATGTTCTTGTCGATGTCGTCCCAGTCCTGATTGATCAGTCGCGCCAGATGTGGATAGGTGAAAGTGTCGCTGTCACCTTCGACCAGGACGACGCGCTGCGCAAAGAATGCGGCTTCGTTGTTCTCGTGTTGCACGATCTGGTAGGCGTCCCGATGACCGATCGTGAGGTCAACGGGGTGCGCGGTTACCCCATCATCGGTCTTCTGGAGCCGGGCGAAGCCCTCCGTCCCAGGGCGGAAGAACCCTGGAGAATGGGTCGTGACCAGCACCTGGTGCTCGTTCGAGAAGGTGCCCAGGGCCGCCATAAGCTGGCGCTGAGCACGGGGGTGCAGGTAGAGCTCCGGCTCTTCGAAGAGCAGGACATAAGAGGGGCGCGGGGATTCTGATCGCGTATCGTCGCTCAGGCCGGTGCTCCGAATGCTTGCGTACGCTCGGAGCAGGGCAAATAGGACAGTCCGTTTGAGGCCATCGCCCTTGCTGGAAATGGAGCCCTCGTGCCCGTCGTCGATGCGTAGCTCGGCACCGGATAGCAGCATGGATAGCGTCGGTGCGGGCACGTCCATGCGGAGTGAGACGCCGGGAAAGCTCGCGCGGACGAACTCTTCGATCGTCGATTCAATGCGTTGGACGGCCTCAAGTCGGGCGTCGACTTCCAAGCCGTCGTCATTCAGAGAACGGTTGAGTTTCTGATACACGGAGCGGAACTGATCGTTGATGTCGCTGAACTGGTCCGCTACTTCATCGAAGAGCAGTTCGAGAAGCTTGCTAAAGGCTGACGACCCGGTAGATTTCGCCTCCACGGAGGCATCCTTCACGGCTTCGATGTAGATCACGGACGGGAGGAGCGGCTTGACGGACTGTGCGATGCCCGTGGGGTATGCGGTGGGTCTCTCTTCTAGTTCCTCGGGTGGAAGCTGCTCGACCAGTTTAGTCCACGCGTCTTTGACCTGCTGCTGAGACGGCGCTGGGGGTAGTGCGTCTTCCATCGGGGGCAGTAATTCGACGGCCGCTTGACGGAGCTGAGCACCCTTCTTTCCTTTGATGGTCGAAGCCAGTGATTCTTGGCTCCATGACGGGTCTCTCGGGCCAGGCTTCAAGTACCTAGATTCGGCTTTCCCGTCGATTTCCTGCGTGCGAACGATCGTGAGCACACCGTCCTTGAGCATTTCGCGTACCCGGTCTCGATGCGTCTCGTTCACCCTTCGAAGATCTTCCTCGTCGATCCCCTCGATGCTTAGTTCGACGCTCGCCGGAAGTTCTGGGTTCCGGAAATCCTCGGCGCTGAGCTTCCTGTCTTCGAGGACGTACTGGATCGCATGGAGCACGGACGACTTCCCTGCGTTATTCTCGCCAATGAGGCACCCGAGCTGGGGTAAGGGGAGCTCGGTGTTACTATGGGCGCGAAAATTCTTGATTCTGACATTGGTGAGGCGCACGGGAAGCTCCTAGTTTCGGGTCTGCTGGCGGTATCGAAAAGATGTGCGTCCGGCTCGCGTCTTCAGCCGCATCATCAATGACAGGGAGTAATCCAGCCTACCAAGCGAGGGGAGCGACGATCAGGCACCGACGCCTCGCACGCCATTCGACCGGCGGGGGCGAACAACTGGCCGATGGGGCCTAGGGGTAGTCACCGATCGGGGACGAAGGAATGGGCCTCTGGACTGCACGATGGGTGGTGTCTAAGCAACTGGGGCCTACCCCCGTGTCCACGAACCGGGGGTAGGCCCCAGTGTCTACTGGCGTACCTGCGGTCAACTTTCGTCCAGAGTGGGTGTGCGAGGCAGTTTCATGGACGGCGCACTCTGAACTCCTGGCAGATCGCTGGGTCCAGAGGTTATTCGGCTGCGGAACGCGGTGGAATTTCGTTTCGCCGTATAACCTCTGGCGTCGATTGAGTGGTCTGACCTGCCGATGCGATGACCAAAATAGGTCAGCAGTCACTGTATAGTTCAGTGCATGCTGACCATTGCTTCACGCCTCGACGTCATGCACCGGCTCGGCCGAGCCATGGCGGACCCGACGCGATCCCGGATCCTGATGACCCTGCTCGACGGCCCGAGTTATCCGGCGGTGCTGTCGCGCGAGCTGGAGCTGACCCGGTCGAACGTGTCGAACCACCTGACCTGTCTGCGCGACTGTGGCATTGTGGCCGCCGAGCCCGAGGGACGGCAGACGCGCTACGAGATCGCCGACCCGCACCTCGCTGCGGCGCTCACGGCGCTCGTGGATGTGACGCTGGCCGTCGACGAGCACGCGCCATGCGTTGATGACCAGTGCCCGGTGCCGGGCTGCTGCGGGACGGGGGCAGGCGCATGAGCGCGGCGTGCGGCTGCGACGAGCCCGAGACCACGGTCGGCGAAGCAGTTGAGGAGGTGCAGGAGCGACCCTGGTGGCGGGACCGCGGGATCATGGTCCCGGTCCTCTCCGGCGTCGCTTTCCTGACCGGTCTCGTCCTGGAGTGGTCCGGGCTCGAGATCCTGGCGCTGGTGCTGTTCTGGCTCGGTCTGCTGCTGGGAGCGTCGACGTTCACCCCGGGCGCGATCCGCAAACTGTCCAAGCGCAAGCTCGGCATCAGCCTGCTGATGACGATCAGCGCCATTGGCGCGGTGATCCTCGGCTACGTCGAGGAGGCCGCGGCCCTGGCGTTCCTGTACTCGATCGCTGAGGCGCTGGAGGACAAGGCGATGGACCGCGCCCGCGGCGGGCTCCGGGCGCTGCTCAAGCTCGTCCCTGAGACAGCGACCATCCGCCGCGACGGCGCGTCGGTCGAGGTCGCCGCGAAAGACCTCCAGGTGGGCCAGCTGATGCTGGTGCGGCCGGGCGAACGGATCGCGACCGACGGCGTCGTGGTCACGGGTCGTTCGAGTTTGGATACGTCTGCGATCACTGGAGAGTCGATCCCGGTCGAGGTCGAGCTGGGAGATGCAGTCTCGGCCGGTGCAATCAACTCCGCCGGCGCGCTGGAAGTCGAGACGACCGCGGCGGGCACCGACAACTCGCTGACCACGATCGTGGAGCTCGTTGAGCAGGCGCAGGCCGAGAAGGGAGACCGCGCCCGCCTCGCCGACCGCATCGCCCGACCCCTCGTCCCTGGTGTGCTCGTCCTCGCCGTCCTGGTGGCGCTGATCGGTTCACTGTTCGGCGACCCCGAGCTGTGGGTCACTCGCGCCCTGGTCGTCCTCGTGGCGGCGTCGCCGTGCGCGCTGGCGATCTCCGTGCCGCTAACCGTGGTCGCCGCGATCGGCTCGGCGAGCAAGTTCGGCGTGATCATCAAGTCCGGTGCCGCGTTCGAGCGCTTCGGCGTGATCCGCCACGTCGCCGTCGACAAGACCGGCACCCTCACCCGAAACGAGCCCCTCGTCACCGCCGTTCTCACCGCCGACGGGACCACCGAGGCGCAGGCGCTGGCGTGGGCGGCCGCGCTGGAGCAACACAGCACCCACCCGCTCGCGGCCGCGATCACCGCCGCCGCGCCGGGGGCCTCAGTAGCCGAGGACGTGACCGAGCAGGCCGGGCACGGCATCGAGGGCAAGCTCGACGGCGCGCGGATCACGGTCGGCAGCCCCCGCTGGCTGGACGCCGGGACGCTCGGCGACCGGGTCGCAGGGCTGGAGGAGCAGGGCATGACGGTCGTCATCGTGCACCGCGACGGCGAGCCGGTCGCTGCGATCGGCGTCCGCGACGAGCTGCGCCTGGAGGTCCCGGAGGTCGTCCGCACGCTCGCCGCGCAGTGCATCGGGGTCACGATGCTCACCGGCGACAACGCCCGCACCGCCCGCGCTCTCGCGGCGCAGGCCGGGATCGAGGACGTGCGCGCCGAGCTGCGCCCCGAGGACAAGGCCGCTGCGATCGCTGAGCTCGGCCAGCATGGTTCGGTGGCGATGATCGGCGACGGCATCAACGACGCCCCCGCCCTCGCCGCCGCGGACATCGGGATCGCGATGGGCGCGACCGGGTCGGATGCCGCGATCGAGTCGGCCGATGTCGCGTTCACCGGGCACGACCTGCGGCTGCTGCCGCGCGCGTTCGACCATGCCCGGCGCGGACGGCACATCATCAACCAGAACATCATCCTGTCGCTGCTGATCATCATCGCCCTGCTCCCGCTCGCCCTCTTCGGCGTCCTGGGACTCGCTGCCGTGGTGCTCGTGCACGAGATCGCGGAGGTCATCGTGATCCTCAATGGCTTGCGCGCGGCCCGGACCCGGAAGGAGCAGATCGTATGAAGGTCGAACTGCTGCACATCGTCGACTGCCCGAACACGGCCATCGCCGAAGCAAACGCGCGCGCCGCGCTGGATGCCGCCGAGCTCGCGGAAGTGCCCATCGAGCTGGTAACGATCCACACCGAGACCGAAGCGGCGAACACCCGATTCGGAGGCTCGCCCACGATCCTCGTCGACGGCGTCGACCTGTTTCCGACGCAACCGGTTCGCTCGCTCGCGTGCCGGGTCTACGCGACTGAGCGCGGGTACGCCGGTGCACCGACTCCGTCTCAGATCGAGGAGGCGTTGCACGAGACCTATCGTTGACGTCGAACGCAAGCTGTCGGTCCCGGACGCGGGGCCGAGCGCTTCACTGCACACCTCAAGAGGGTGGTATGTACCGGAAATCGGTGGAGTGGAGATTCGCGCTGTAGGGATTGGTCGCCGCGCGGAGCATCGTAGTGAGCGCGGGTTAGTCGGCTGACGCGCCTCGGGCAAGCAATAGCCGGAAGTGCTTCAGGAACTGCTTCTTGTAGTGGCAGGATCGAGCCATGGATGTCCTCGCGCTGGTGATCTCGGCCCTGTCGCTGCTGATCGCCGGCGTCGGCACTTACCAAGCGAACAAGCGCGCGAACGAGGCACTCGCCGAGTCGCGCAAGGCGGCCGAGGACGCACGCTGGTTCGCGGTGCAGGAAGCCGTGCAGCGCCTAATCGGGTTCGATCCGACGGCCGAGCCGGTGGGGGAGCGGCTCGCCAACCTGCGCATCACGTCGATCGCGCTCGTCGACCAGCTCGACGGCTGGGATGGTATCGACTCGTGGCTGGAGGCCGAGCGCACGCTGGGCGCGACCATCGGCCGCCAGGTGATGGAGGCCGCCAAGCCCGGCGACACCGTTGAGCGGCGGGTGGCGAACCTCGACCCGCTGATGAGTTGGGCGCACGCGCTGAGCAGCAACCTGCGCCATTTACGATCAGTCGGCCACGACGCGGCTGCACTTGCCAAGCTCCAGGTCAACGCGGAAGAGTTGGTTAGGGAAATTCATGCGCGTCACGGCTGGGATTTGCCGCCGCGGACCAACCTCCGGATCCAGCCGTTGGACTAGATGTGGTGTAACGACTCGGCCTTACGGGTTGCTCAGCACTGTGAACGACGTCGCCGTGTACTTAGGCTTAACTTCGCCGGCAGGGCCGGTTTCTTCCGTGACTGACACATCGACTGAAACTGACATGCCGGTGCGGAGCGTTGCGGTGTTCGCCGTTGGGATCTTCTTTGCGTCGATCTTGACGATCTCGCCGTCCTCGATCTCCAGCTGCCAAGCGCTGATCTCGCTAACGGTCCGCAGGATGCCGCGGATGGTGGTCGGCTCGAGCTCGAGTTCCCGAGAAGCGATGAGCTCTCCAATGTGAGCGAGTTCAGCCGTGGAGAGGCGCGTGCGCAGGCGCGGCTGGCGCGGCTGGGACCAAGTGAGGTCCGGCTCGAACCCTGATTTCACCAGTCCTGTCGAGAAGTCACGCAAAGTTGTGGCGACGCGCGGTCCGTACTCGCGGATGCGGGTCAAGAAGTCGCTGGTGTCGGCATCTGGGCCGAGGCGACGTCCGTCTTCGAGCAGTCCCAGCGCTCGCTTTAGGGCGGTGTCGACTAGCTGAGGTTCTGCATTGTCGTCACCGAACAGACCGACCTGGCCATCGGGCGAGATCTCGTCCGCGGGGGAAGTCGCCGGCACGATCTGCAGGATGAGACTTCCCGGCAGTGGTGAACCGTTGAGGTTCAATCGGGTCTTCGAGACAACGTCGGCGGGCGGTTGCCCACGCAACGACTTGTGCCCTTTCGCCGCAAGGCCTGTCGCGAGCACGAGGCGCTGGAAATTGCGGAGGGTGTCAGCAATGCCGTCGATTGCGCCCGAGTGGACCGTGATTCCTGGCCCAGTCAGACGCAGAGATCCTGAAGAAGCGTCGCGCCGCAGCAATCCGTGCTCGGCGCGCAGGCTCTCGATGCTCATGCGCGCGAGATCATCTGCGTCCTGCCATTCGGCTTCGCCTTGGACGTTGGCCCTGAACTGATCCCAGTCAAACGCCATGGAAACCGTCCAAAGTCACTTCGAAATAGCCGCGCTGAGGTAAGGCATCTGGCCGTTGCGGGGGATCTTCCTTCGCGCCGTTGCGCTTGCGCATCCAGAAATCATCCCAGTAACCACGATGTAACGCATATGACTGGTGTTGGGCTGAGTGGGCGCGGTCTGCCTCCGGGAACACGTGCCATAGGCAGTAGCGGGTGTCGACGCGCAACCCCGTTGCTCGGCGAACCTTGTTCATTCCGAACATCTGCAGGACGTACCGATCCTTGGGCTCGGTCGCCTGGTCCACGAGCACGTCTTCGCACCAGTAGACGAGGTCGATGTCGTCAGGGTCGATCTTGTCTGTGAGGAAGCTGCCTCCTACCTACACGCACACTACGGGGACGACAGAGAGGATGCCTTCGGTAGCGGACTCGAAGTGCTGCCAGATCTCGGCCCGGGTTGTCGACTCCGCGAAGCGGAGATCATCAACGTAGTGGGACTTGATCTCGTCCATCGATGCGGCGAATCGGCCCAGCGGGAGCAGCCCTGTCTGCTCGTCAAGTGCAGGCAGCACCGAGTCACCTCCCTGTGGGTCGCAGTCACCTGTCATTATGTCCTACCAGGGTCGTCGGACAACGGCGGACACGAGATCGGGTCGACCGCTCGGACCGGTTCTTCTTCAGCGCCCCTAGATGTAGGAGGGCGTGACGTTGTTGACGCGGGCAGGGGTGCGTGAGGCCGGGGGCTGGTCGCCGCAGGCGGTGTGAGGCCGATGGTAGTTGAAGTGGTTTACCCACATCCCGATCGCGTCCCGGCGGGCCTGTTCGTTGGGATACGGGCGGGCGTAGAGCACTTCATCGGCCAGTAGCCGGTTGTAGCGCTCGACTTTGCCGTTGTGTCGCGGTGTGTAGGGGCGGATCCGCTGATGCCTATTGGCCAGTGCTTCCACGGTGCGGGTGAAGTCCTTCGCCCGGTAGTTGGCCCCGTTGTCGGTGATCACCCGGTGGATGCGGGTGATCCCGTGGGCGGCGAAGAACGCCCGTGCGCGGGCGAAGAATGCGATCGTGGTGGCTGCTTTCTCATCGGCGAGGGCCTCGGTGTAGGCCAGGCGAGAGAAGCCGTCCACGGCAGAGTGCAGGTAGGTGTACCCGACCCCCGCCCCGGGCCCACGCTTGGCCGCTTTAGCGTCCATACTGCCGCGCCCGTGGGCCCACCAGCCGCCACCGTCAGGGATTCGCCCGAGCTTTTTCACGTCCAAGTGCAACATGTGCCCGGCCCACCGGGCTCGGATGCGTTGGTGTGCCCGGCGCAGGTTCTCCCCGTCCGGGGTGAGATCACGCAGCCGGGAGATCCCCAACCTTCTCAACCACCGGCCCACGGTGCGCAGATGCAGCTGGTACCCCAGTCCCAGCAAGTGGTGGTGGATACGGCGGGCCGACCACTTTCGGTCTCGCCGCAGGGATTCGATCTCGGCAATGATCTCAGGGTTGAGCTGGGATGGACGGAACCTGGGCCGGCTGGTGCGGTCGTGCAGGCCCGCTTCTCCTTCAGCGCGGTAGCGGGTAACCCAGGTGGCCACGGTCGGTCGGGAGACCCGGAACTCCGCGGCTACGTGGGCTTGGGGTACACCCTCGTCGAGGTGGCGCAACACCATGCGCAGACGGCCGGTCGGGGTCAGGGGTGCATTAGCGTGAGTCATGAGCGGGCTCTGCTTTCTCGCGGATGGGTTGTTGAGGAACTTCCATCCTGCGGGGTAGAGCCCGCTCACCTCACATCACCCCACCACTCGTGCCAAGAACCTCATGCCCCACAACACCTAGAACTCTCGATTTGGTGGCCGACGCGTAGTGTCAGCAGGGCGTGCACCCACAGGTTGCTCCGTGCCGGAACTCGGTGGAGTTCAGGTTTAACGTGTAAAAGCGCTGGTCAGAGGCAATCTGCTGGGGCGGCGTGGGGCCTCGAGTGCCGGTTCAACATCTAGTTGCGTCTGAACGGATCGACTTGCTGTGTGGCGGTGAACCCACCGCGCGGCACGTGCTACCCTTGGCTTACTAGATCCCCCACGCCTCTCCTCGGAAGCGCACTTGGGGGATTTTTCTACCCAGAGGAGAGTAGATGTGCGGCCGAGTCCCACGTCAGCGGGGCGTCGGCGTCTACGACAAACCTCCCCTTAGCCACGCTGCTCTCGTGACGCGCATGCAGGATCGTGGTCTGATCATCCCCGATGTTGGGCGTGCGGAGCGATACGTCCGGAGTATCGGCTACTACCGGCTTTCGCCCTACATGATCCCGTTCCGGTGTGCAGAGTCGGATAACTTTAGGTCGGGCGTAGCCTTCGACGACGTTCTGGATCTCTACGTCTTCGACCGTAAGCTCCGGCTGCTGGTGCTCGATGCTCTGGAGCGAGTCGAAGTGGCGATCCGATCGACATTGACCGATCACATGTCGCAGGCTCACGGTGCCTTCTGGTATGTTGACCCGATCCACTTCCGGGACGCACGGAGACACCGAGACTTCGTGGCGGCGGTCCGCGATGACTGTTCTCGCCAGCTGCTCACCAAGCCCGAGCAGACAGATGGCGCACTGGTGCATCGGTCTGCGCTGGAGCACTACCTGTTGACGTACGGCGCACCCAAGTTCCCGCCGTCGTGGATTGTCATGGAGCGTCTCACATTGGGGCAGGTCGAGCACCTGATCGGCAACCTGAAGCGGCGCTCAGATCGGACGGCGATCGCCAAGTCCCTGGGAATCAATGAGCGGCTTCTCGTGTCCTGGATGCGCACCTTCCTGCGTGTCCGGAACATCTGCGCCCACCATGGTCGGTTGTGGAACGCTGTTCTGGGTGTTTCTCCGGCGTTGCCGACGTCGCCGTCGGTGGCGTGGTTGGTTGATGCCACTGTGATTGCGGACAGTGCGGCGCGGCGGGCGCGGCTGTACCCCGTCCTGGTGGCACTCCAGTCCCTGCTGTCGACGCTGTCTCCGGGAAGTAGCTGGGCACAGAGACTGAAGGCGTTGATCGATGAGCACCCGTGCGTTCCGCTCGTAGCCATGGGGATGCCGCCCGACTGGTCCGATGATCCGTTCTGGACGCAGCGCATCAAGTCGAGACCGTCTGGGAGGCCTGCACCAGGGTGGGCGACCGGATGACTGGCTGACGCTGTCATCATTCAATGCGTGGGCATGCGGTGGAGTTCTGTTTCAATAATTAGTGAGGTTCGTTGATGATTCTTGTAGAGTGCTGAGTCAGGACTAGTGCCCGGCGCTTTTGCAAGGGGCCTACCGGCGTAGTTGTGCATTGTCCGTCGTGCGCCGCTCCGCGGTGGGGAGGAGCTCGATGGGGCGCGGGATTAAGGCCATGGAGATGTAGGTCGTGATCGCCTCGGGGTGATGCGCCGCTAGTTTGGCTCGCTTCCACGACAGAACGAGGAACCGGCGCACCGATCGACGTGGACGACGGCTCCGTCCAGTGGGACTGCTGCACGATCGGGTAACAACTCCAAATTCGTGCCACTAGGCACCCCGAACTGTATAGGGTGACGCCCTGCGGGAGGGAGATTCGAGTGTCGGAAAGCGGACCAGAGAAGAGACTGAAGTTCTTCGGCCTCAGCGGCTGCGGGAGCTTCTGGCAGGCCGACCGCCTCCTAGAGCTCGTCCGCGAATTCGATGCTACTCGTGGCGATCAAGGTATAAACGACATCGTTGAGTTGCATCATCTCGCGTTGTTCCTAGAACACAAAGTTCTCCCGAAGGGCTTGACCGAAGCAGAGCGAGACGCGCCTCTGGCGCACGTCCTCGAGATCCGGGAACTCATCGGCAGGTTTTTCGGCAAAGTGACTGACGCCACCTTTTCTACGCTCGTTCAGGACGTTGACTTTCAGTACCGCACAGACGTCCTCGATCTCCTCGGAAAGTACAAGGTCTTCGAGCGTTGCACTGACTCGATCGTGCTTGTTGCACTTCAAGAGCAGAGTTTCCACCCGCACGATCTGCTCTCATGCCAGCCACTCGTGCATGCCTACGACCAGGAGATTCGGGCCCTGCTACTCGCTGGGCCACGCAATGCTGAGCTGCTTGCTCGGAAGTGCCTCCAGTCCGAGGGGCGGGATCCAATCCATCTCCCGCAGAGCTTTACTCCCGCGGATCAGCGTGGCCTGTTTGACCGCTACCTCGATGAGGAAGAGCCCAACCTCAACTTCGTCAGGCTGATTGCATCCGCACGAGCTAACAAGAACACCGGCGTCGATGCACGATTGAAGCTAAAGGCTCGTCGCAAGGCGGATGCGCTCACGAAGAGGATGTTCGAGTCCACGGAGGGGATCAAGACCGGCTGCGAAGTGGGCATCTCGGCCGATCAGGTCGAAGAGGTCGTCCAGTCTTTGGACGGCATGGTTGGCAAGTACTCCTACAGTCGAACCTGGCTCACGGAGAACCTCGACTACCCGACTATCCTGAATAACTTCGTTCACCTGTTCCAGTTCGCCAACGACCACATGCTCCTGGAACTCCCTTCCTACGGAGCGCAACTTGGCGTCTTCGAGCCGTTCATGGGTACGCCGGGCAAGGGCGACTACCGGACGGGGGCGGCGTTCAGGCTCCAGGACCAGGCGTCCTTGCTCCAGACCTTGATGTACGAGCGCTTCCTCAGCTCCGAAGGTATAGAGCTCGAGTCGGTCATCGCTTGGTTCTTCACGGACTACCTTGAGCAGGAGTTCGGTGCCAAGGGGCTGAAGTACCGCGCCTCCAGCCCGACCGCTACCTACCTTGAGAAGAGCCGCCATCTGTTCTCAGAGATGGAGAGCGTCCTCAAGCAGTTCACGCTGCATGTCGACTACGGCGAGGTTGACCCGGAGCTGCTGACAATCACATCGGAGCAGCTTTCCTACGGCGACATCCCGAGTCAGGTTGTGGATAAGTACGCCTACGTTGCCAACAGCGCAGACATCCAAGGAATTCAGTACCTGCTCTTCTCGGACCAATCCGGATTGGTGCACATCAGCAGCGATCTGGAGGCAGAGAGCTTCCTCCACTTGGTCATCGCCAATGACATCGCCTACGACCAGTTCCACGAGTACCAACAGCGCAACATCGACTTCCTGGTCGAGAAGGGCATCCTGACCGGAGATCGTGACCGAATTGCGTTCGCAAGCGCGCCACAATTGCATGTGCTCAAGGAACTCTGGGAGTGCGAGGTGACGAGCTGTCTCCATCACTCGGCGGCCGGCCAGAAAGCCATTGACGAGATGGTGAGCGCCGGATGGCTGGCGCATCGATCCACGCTGCTCAGCGCCGCGGAGGTCAGCTACTTCAACTACTTCCTTAACGATAAGGAGTTCAGCAACGGACCTAGCCTGCGCAACCGCTACCTCCATGGATCACAGGCAGACGGTGACGACGACCGCGTTCACCGCCACACGTATCTAACAGCGCTCCGCCTACTCGTTGCGCTGGTCATCAAGATCAACGATGACTTCTGCCTGACGGATAACGCCGTGCTCGCGAAGGAATAGGGGCCGACCGCTGGCATGGTCGAGCCCTCTTCAGATCCCTAGTATGTGGCGTCTCAGCCGGGTTCCCTGCCGCCGTGATGGCGCGCTACCGCCTTCGTGGCGTCCTGCAGGCTGACCCACGTCGAGGGTGAGCCTGTGTCCCCTGCTCAGTAGCGAGCACTGACCGTGGGGAGAGGGCGCACGTGAACCCCGTGTTCAGATGTACCTATGTGCCGGAACTCGGTGGAGTTTAGGTTCAACGTGTGATCGACGGCCGATTACCGGGCACGCTGGACTTCAGTTCATCTGTGGTCGAGTGGCCCAGGCGTTGACATTGCATTGCTGCTCGGTGTGGTCGCCCGCAGCCACGACTGTTCCGTCGGCGCGCAGCCCAAGCGAGTGTCTCGCTCCGGCTGCGATCGCTGTGATGCCGGTCCATGACTGGACATCGCACTGGCCGAACTGGTTGTCGCCCGTTCCGAAGACCCTTCCGGTCTGGCTCAGCGCGAGCGTATGGACGGAGCCGGCCGCCACTGAGGTGATGCTTCTCCACGATGACACCTCGCACTGGCCTCTGCTGTCGTCGCCGACGGCGACGACGGTGCCGTCTTCGTGTAAGCCGACGGTGTGCAGGTAGCCGGCAGAGACCCCGGACACGTGTGTCCACCGGGCGACGTCGGTCTGCCCTCGCTGATTGTTGCCAGTTGCGAGGGCTGTGCCGTCGCGTCGAACTGCGATTGTGTGCCAGTCGCCGCACGCGATCGCGACGATCCCGCTCCACAACTGCACGTCACACTGTCCTTCCGCGGTGCGACCGGTGGCGACGACCGATCCGTCGGCACGTAGCCCCACGGTGGTCCTCCAGCCGGCGGCTATTGCCGTGATCTCGCGCCACTGCGTGACGGCGGTCTGCCCGGCGTCGCTCCAGCCGGTAGCAAGTGCAGTCCCATCGGCTCGGAGCCCCACTGTGTGAGACTTGCCAGTATTGCGGGCCGTGTGGACGCTGCCAGCGGCTACGGCGATGACGTCGGACCAGGGTAGGACGTCACACTCGCCGGCTTGATTGTTGCCAGTGGCAATCACGGTCCCGTCCTCGCGTCGCAGCACTGAGTGCCGGTTCCCGGCCGCGAGTACGGTGCGCACGTGGACCTCCTCCGCGGTTCTCGTCGCCACCTGATTGTAGGCCGTCATACCAGTCGTTGCGGCAACGCCCGTCTCGTGGCCCCAGCGCGACGTGGCAAGGTTACCGACCTCGGAACTCGGACGAGCTCCAGCACTCCCGCGACCGTAGTGACAGCTCTGGTGCTCGCAGTCGTTCGAAAGCTTGTGATCGTCCCGATCTCCCACATGGGAGCGCCGGAGGGACGGTGAGCGAGCACCGACCTATGGACATAGCTCTCCAAAGGTGATTCGGCTACGGAATGCGGTGGAGTTTAGGTTCAACGTCTAAAAACCCCAGGTCAGACAGTTTTCTTGACGGTATCACGACTGCCGCTATTGCCTAGATCTGACATGAGTAGAGGACGAGCACAGAACCCGCTCTCATCAGGAGTTTCGCTCGATAGGGTGTGGCACCAGGGCTGCCGGATCCGCGCTCCTCTACTGGGGTAGCCGAGTGGTCTTTAGGGCGGATCCGCGCTCTGTCGTAGCGCAGGACAAGCTCTGCCTGACTAAAAAGTCGGACTGTCTCAAAAAGCGAGGCCCCACTAGGAGTGGTCGCGTTCCGCCAGCGTTCGGGTGATCTCGTCCCACTGGGAGTTCGCGATGAGTTGGCGGTGCCGGCGTGAGGCCTTCTGCCACGAACCGAACTCTGCTGGGAGCTCGCGCCACGCGATGTCTGTGTGGATCTTATAGAGAGCCGCATCGACGATCGTTCGCATATCGGTCCGGGCCGTCCGCGGCGAGGACCCTCTCCGGTGCGAACGATGTGCTTGATGCAACTCCATTGCTCATCTGTGAGCTGTCGATACTCAGATTGCAGGCAGCCGACGCCGCTCGCGCCGGCACCATCGTCGCTCTGGCTATTGATTCGCACGGCTCTGACCACACCACGGATGACGGCGCATTCTGTGCATCGAATAGTGGATTCGATGCAGTTAGCGGACCCCGAAGTCAAGGTGTCGACGTGCCGGCAGGTCAGTTCTACGAGCCAGGTTGCGCTGCGGTCGATGGGTAATGAGGGCTGGTAAAGCAGTTGCCGGAGCTCGTCGCGTTGAGTTGGCGAAAGCGGGGGGAATGGGCAACACAGGTGACAGTGCTCCACCCGATGATTCCCGAGGTGCCAAACGCCCATGCCGCATGCCTCATGCTCGGCACGGAACTCGGCATTGTCGGCGCGATCAGCGTGAGGCGCTCTCCGTCCGAACCCAGGGCAGGCTTACCGAGGAGGTCGCGTCCACAGGAGCGGCAAGGTTCCCCTGATGCGTAGGATTCATAAGTCAGCTGGGGGTCGTCGCCAGTCCATCTCGCCCGTCTGGCCTCAAACGCTTGTGCACGAGATTCTGAGAGCAGCGCGTCGTTGCGCGGTGTGTACTCGACGCGGGGGAAACCTATCGAGCCGCTCTTTGGGATCTGTTGCGAATCGGGCATCGTCACACTCTCCCTCGGGGTCTGATGCGGTCGCAGTGCGCATCGTGCTCGCGCCCGCCTCAACCGCAACTGGAAGCGACAACTTCCTGGAATTTATGACTACCAGCCCCGAGGCGGTACGGGTGGTCGAACCGCCGAAGAAGAGGTTCAGGGGTGCAGGTGTGCGCGTCTTGGCCTTGCGCGCCGGCTATCGCGGGGCGTCTTGCCGAGCAGATCGGAGTGCCGAAGCCAGACCTTGCGGATCAGTTCACAGGCTCCGCGACGTTCGGCTCGTTGCCTGTGTCCAAGTTGGGGTCGTCGAGGCGCTCAGAATGCGCCTGGGCATCGAGCACTGCTCGACGGGCCAAGAGTGCAAGGTCGTCGATGTAGCGCTGGCACGCAGTCCGGCAGCCTTCGTGGTCCTGGCTGCCAAGGATTGCGACGACCTCGGCTTTGCTGATGCGGATACCACGAGAGAAGCCTCGAGGGGTACTGACCTCGATGTAGACGTCTTCGCGACCTAAATCTTCTGTTCGCAGGCCGAGCTTCATCTCAGCCGGCGCATCCTGGGGGATAGGCCTGCTGGCAGCACGCACTGCTGCGTGGCCGATGTTGCTCTCGTTGATGCTGAAGAACGGTCCGATCATCGCGTCCTCTACCTCTTCGAACGGGTCGATTGCGCTGTGTACGCCGTGCTCAAGGCAGACGAAGGTGATGCGGACTCCTAGGTGATCTGCGCTGACGCTGGTGCCTGGCTGGCAGTCTCCGCCGCACTCAGAGCACGTCCTGTGCCCCCCGGTCCTTCGGTGCGCGCAACGGTACGCCATCCGGATCGTTGAGCCCGTCGTACTTCATGTGTTGAGCTAAGTTGGTTTCGCTAGTCCAATAGGAAGCGATAACTACCTGGAACGGATCGGTTCCGGTGGGGAGTCTTGAGATGTGGCTACATCCCTCAGAATTACCCTCGGCACGCAAGTGCGGAAGGTGCGACTCTCCCGGGGGCTGACGCAAGAGGTTCTCGCGGAACGGCTAGGTGTCACACCTCGCTATTTTGCTGGCATCGAGCGGGGGGAGCGTAACCTCACGCTGGACTCCGTCGATGCGCTGGCGGAGCAGCTCGGGGTCGAGGCTCAGTCTCTGCTGCTTGTCTCCTAGGTGTTGTGGGTCATTTAACGGGTCACTTCCGGCAGGTGAACGGCTTCAGCACCAAACGCATGGATCGGCTCCGCGGTCGTCTGCGTCTGGAAGGCCGCGTCGAGACCTAGACGCCGCGTGCCCACCTACAAGTCCCGCCTCCACGGCGAGCTAGATATGGCGCACCTCAACCGAGGTCAAGCAGACGTACTATGCTGACCAAGAATCCGCCGAACCAGCATCTGCTGGCCGAGGTCCCTGATAAGAACAGAAGCCGGGTCGATTCAGCGTGGATCGCGTCTACATGATCCACGAGACCAAGAACACCGAAGAAGAGATTAAGTGTCGCCCGACCGAGAACGCCAAGATCAAGGCCGCCACCGAGCGCTTCAGGGCGATCGGCGTCGGCGACTACGTGGTGTCAGTCCCCGGGAAGTGGCGGGTGCGAGAGGCCGCGTTCGAGCAGTCCCGGCTTGGGAGCTCACATGAGTCCAAGGCCGGGCGGCGAAGCCGACAAACTCGGAAACAGGTATGAAGCGGCGTGGGCAATTCAGCATGCGCTCTTCTGCATCATCCACGAGGATCACTCGCTCACAATTGAGGATGTTGACGCCGAAGTTGGCAAGGCGTCGGAGTTCACCTATCAAAGCAACAGGTCTACTGAAGTTCACCAACTGAAGCGACAGAACGGAAACAGCAATAGCTGGACAGTGAAATCCCTCGCCGATCTCAGAATTTTCGAGGCGGCGGTTGGCCATGTTGCCGCAGGTCGCGACTTTCACTTCGTGTCGCTCGTTCCTTGCCGTCCTCTTCAAGAGCTCGCCGATCGCGCGCGTCGGTCATCAGACCTCGCCCAATTCACGGGGTCATGGCTCACCAATGAGCTTCGTCCATCGTTCGACCAGTTGACCGCTGAAGGAGTCTTCGGCAGTGCCCAAGGTGCTTGGGAGACATTGCGCGGAATGTGGTTCTCCGTTCAGGACGAGGGCGACATGATCCGCATGAACGCAATGCTGGCGGAATGCCAGCTAAGTGGTGCGACCGGGGACCTGATTGCACTCGCTATCGGAGGCATTCTTCTCGACAACCTCGGCAAAAGGCTGACGCGGATCGACTTGCTGGCACTACTCGCGCTGCAGGGAATCAGCCCGATCGAGGCGGCCGCCCACAACACCGCTCGTGAACAAGCACATCGGGCAACGAAGAGCTGGCGAGATTCGGTCAAGCGCGAGCTGCTCGAGCCTCGCATTGAACGCGTTGAAGCGTCCCAGTTGCTCGAGGCACTTCACGTCCATCGGACGAGTTTCGTGTCTGGGTCTGCCGGGGGTGGTAAGAGCTCTGTGCTGGAACAGTCTGTTGAGCTATTGGAAGCGGCTGGTGCGGAGGTCCTCGCTATCCGGCTTGACCGACTTGATACGTTTGCCTCGACTGCGGACCTTGGTAGGCAACTGGGGTTGGACACCTCACCCGCAGCGTCGTTGGCGTTGGCGGCCGAAGGGCGAGATGCCTACCTGGTGATTGACCAGCTTGACGCGGTGAGCCTCGCTTCGGGACGTATGCCGGAGAGTTTTGACGTCGTCGTCGATCTAATTGGCGAAGCGCTCTCGGTGAGTGGAACCAAAGTGATTCTTGCCTGCCGGGCATTCGACATCGAGAACGATCATCGTATTAGGTCGTTGGCGGATCAACGCGACACGACGACGATATCTGTTGGCCCCCTATCCGACGCTGCCATTAACGCTTCGGTGGTCGAGATGGGGCTCGATCCGTCGCGTCTGACATCCTCCCAGAGGGTAATTCTGCAGACACCGATGCATCTCGTCCTTCTCAAGACGACTGCGGCTCAGGAGGGAGCCCTGGCGTTTCAATCAAAAGGTTCGCTTTTCGAAGGGTACTGGGAGCGTAAGAGGCAGGCCTCTCGCATGCGGCGCGAGCGAGTTCGCTTCAATGATGTAATTGCTCGGGTCGCAAATGAAGCGAGCAACCGACAGACGTTGTCTATTCCGATCGAGCTCCTGGACGAGGACGACCTGATCGACGATGCCAACGTGCTCATCTCCGAGCATGTCCTGGCGCGGGATGACGAGCGAGTCGCCTTCTTTCATGAGACCTTTTTTGACTATGCATTCGCCCGGCAATGGGTATCAAGATCCGAATCGTTGGTCGACTTCCTGCTTCAAGACGAGCAGGAGCTTTTTCGTCGTGCGCAGGTTCGGCAGATCCTGCAGCACCTGTCCGAACGTGACCCCGATCGCTTTCGGAGTGAGGTGACGGCCGTTCTAGCTAGCTCTCGGGCGCGTTTTCACATTAAGCAGACTGTGATTGCCGTGCTGTCCAGTCTCAGCGCTCCCACCAGCGCGGACACGGAGGCCATTCTCCAGCTAGTGAAAATTGCGCCGAACCTCGCCGAACAGCTTTGGCTGAACACGCGCCGGGTGGCGTGGTTTAGACAGTTCCATGAGGATGGCCACATTGACGCGTGGCTTGATAGCGGTGATTCGGCGCTACAAGCGCGAGCTCTCAACTTGATGCTCAGCGGTACCAAGGATGAGCCAGCTAGGGTCGCCGGGCTCCTGCACACGCGTCGGTCAGCGCCACAGCACCTCGATTGGGTGCGCTGGACAGTTGGGCGGGCTGATGCACACCGCAGCCGCGAGCTGTTCGACGAGCTGCTCGCGGCCGTCCGAGCTGGAGGCTTTGATGAGGCTGGGAGAGAACTGTGGCTGACCGTTCACGACCTCGCAGAACACGAGCCTCTCTGGGCGATTGAGCTGATTCAGGCGCGCATTATCGATCATCCAGAAGGTCTTCAACTCAACGATGATGGCAGTGTCGCCCTCCTAAAGATCCACGACTACAGCGCGGCTGAGTTGGTGCGCGAAGCCGCCACTGCGGAACCTCTCGCCTTTGCACAGACTGTCGTGCCGTATCTCCTGCGAGTCATGGCCGCGTCGGCTTACGAGCCGCGCCCGAATGGCCCGATTCCTGATCGACACTTCTGTCCTCGCTTGGAACCGGATAACACCCACGATCGGGATCTTGACGATGCACTTTTCACCGGAGCACTTGGTGCGCTGGAAGCTGTAGCAGTCACCAGACCAATCGATATACGTCCGTTGCTCGACGAGCTTGCGAGCGACCTTCATGATGCAGCGCAATTCTTGCTATACCGCGCTCTTACTGCGGGAAGCGCCAACTTCGCCGACTGGGCGGCGAATCTCTTACTAACCGGAGGCGCGCGCCTTGATTGTGGCTATATTGCTAATCCGCGCTGGGTTGCGCGTGAGCTACTTCGTGCAGTCGCTCCGTTTGTAGATGACGAGGTTCATCAAAAGTTAGAACTCCTGGTTCGGGACTTACGAAACCCTTATGAGACGCGACATAACTTGGGGCGCTCAGCATTCACCTTCCTCTCGGCGATGGAAGAGGCCAGGCTAAGTCCCGCGGGTATTCGAAGGCTTGCGGAGTATCGGCGGAAATTCAAGGAAACAGCGCCGTCCAAACCAGTTGGAATGACTGGCGGATTCATAGGTTCTCCGATCCACTCGGACGCGGCAGAAATAATGAGTGACGATCAATGGCTGCGAGCCATGATCCGATATGACTCAAACGAAACCAATTGGGATACATTCACGGGAGGGGCTCGCGAACTGTCGCGTGTCCTTAGCACGCAAGCCGCCACAGACCCGGTTCGATTCGCACGGTTTGCGCTACGTCTGACTTCAGATCTCAACACGGCATACGCGGACGCTGTGCTGATGGGTCTTGCGAACGCGGACTACTCCGTCGAGGCAGCCGCGCACGTGTACGGTGCGGTTAGGCATATCGCGGCGCTTGGTCACCCTGATGTTGACCGGTGGCTCGGCGGCGCACTTCGTCGGTACTACCGCGAGGTTCCGCTTGACCTGGTTGAGTTGATCCTTGATCGCACCCTTCACGCTTCCGATCCACAAGATGACACTCCAATCTTCACGAGGGACGGAGACGATGGCAGAGGCGCTGCCGATATGCGGCAGAACTCCATCAACACTGCGAGAGGCAGCCTGGCCGAAGCGCTGGGGGACCTACTCGTCTACGACGCGGATGGCGAGCGGACTGCTCTTGTCAGACCACACCTTGAAGCGCTCGCGAGTGATCCGGTGATCTTCGTTCGATCATCAGTCGCTCACACGGTGGCGGCTTCCCTTAGGCACGCGCGACCGGACGCAGTCGCAGCGTTCCACCGGCTGATCGACACCGATGATCGGCTCCTGGCGACGGACCTCGTCCAGCAACTGATGATCCATATAGGCAACGTGGATTCGGCGGTCATCGAGCCGGTCATTGAGCGAATGCTTAGTTCGTCAGACTCTGAAGCACGCGAGGCGGGGGGAGCGCTCGCAGCGTTCGCGGCCCTTGAATGGGGCCGCCCTCGACTAATGGCACGTGCACTGGCAGGCGACGCGGGAGTCCGGAAGGCTACCGCCGAGGTATGCGCGAATCGCATCGATCGCACGTCGAACGTCGAACTCGCAAGTTCCACCCTGATGAGTTTGATGCACGACGACGAGGTCGAAGTCCGGGAAGCCGCAGCGAAGCTGGCGTCTCATCTGCGCGACCAGCCACTCCGTCCGTTCTCCGATCTGCTCGAGGCTCTCACTGACTCGCCAACGTATGAAAACGCGACACCGCAGTTACTGATTACCTTGCAACATGCACCCGACAAAGTCGACGAGCTTGTCCTGCAGGTCGCTCGACGCTTCATATCCGTATTTGGCTCTGAAGCGAGCGACCTCCGGACCGGCGCTGCCGGTGATGCTCGATACATCAGTCAGCTCGTAGTCCGCGGCCTCGCCCAGTCTCGCGACAAGGAGCATCGTGGTGCGTTGCTAGACATCCTGGACGGCATGCTTGAGCTTGGTGTGTATGGTGTCGACGATGCGGTTTCGGCTGCCGAACGCCAGTAAATACGATTGCAACGTAGTGCGCTAGTAGGGCATCTCAAGCACCGGTCATCGGCTGCATCCCCATGGATACGAGACAGAGGTCAACAGGGCGGTTCATGCGCCGGGGCGCGTTCAACTTGGGACGGCCAGCGCTCGCCAACCGTCCGGTTATTCCCGTCAACCTTGTAATAGCCGCGGGCCTCGCCCCAAACGCCGGTACTCTGCCCGTAAACGAGGGGACGCGCCTCGGCGGCCCTGTCCGATCCCCAACTGTGCAGATCGACCTCGACCCCCCCAGCCATAAGAAGTTGCAGCCAAGGAGTCCGCGACTTGCCGCCTGCTCGCGAACCTGTCCAATCTCCGGCGCAATCAGCTCTCTGGAAGTCCCGACCCCGACTGCGGGCCTTGGGCCCGCAATCTCCAGCTGGTCTGGATTCGCCCCCAGCGGGCCGTGCAATGTCGCACTAAAATGCCAGCTCAGACGCCAATTAAGCCACTCCCTGAAGTCGCTGGCAGACCTGTACAACCCACAGGTTGGTCTGTGCCGGAATTCGGTGGAGTTCCGGTTTAACATCTAAGACTGGCAACAGACCCGGACCCGGTCCCGGGCATGGGGACCATCAAAAGTTTTGTCGGTCACAGCCACGCGAGCTGGGCCTCGAGCTCATGCCTCAGATCGGGCCACGGGGCAGCCAGGTCAAGCGTCCGCGCTCCGAGCCGGTTTCCCTGGATGACCACGTCCACGTCGGGTTGCGCCGGTGCGTCGGTACGGGCGTAGAGGAGCAGGCCGCTGACAGTCCCATCGTTGCTGACGTCGGCGTTCTTGATGTACGACAGCATCTGGTAGAGGTTCGCGGAGTGCACCGTTAGTTTGCCGTAGGCACCTGACGTCAACGGCTGGGAGTAGTACTTGGCGTCGATGATCAGGGTGCGGGTGCCAGACGTCAGCGTCACATCAGTTCTCATCGCGGGTAGCTGATCTGCCCCCACGGCGGTCACAGGGTCGTAGTCCCAGGCTACGTGTCGTGCCGTGGGGGAGAGCTCCGGGTGGTGGAAAGCGTAGTACTCCCGGAGAAAGCGCTCGTACAGGGCACTCATGGCTTCCTCAGACAACCATTCGGCAAGTTGCGTATCGCCGGAGTTTTCGGTGGGCAGCAACCCTTCCACAACGAGCTGGCACACTCCGAGAAGAATTCGATACGCGGCGTTTCTGCGGTGGCAGGTGAATTTCTCCCAGCGGATCGACCGGGGCGATACCAGCGTGACGGCGTCCAAATAGGGGAGCAGCCGCCGCAACGCGTCCTTGCGGCGTTGCCCCACCTCGCCATGACGGATCAGCAGCACCATTACTGATTTGAGGGCCTGGTTGAACGGCGTGTCCGGTTCGTACGTGTCGAAGATGCAGGAGACACTGCCCGGGGTGACGGCCCGGGCCACCATGGTGGCGGTCACGTCGATTCGTCCACGCACTGTTGTCAGCTGCTCATCGCGGCGCAGGTAGTCGTGATGCACCCCGCGCTTCACCTGCGCGGACACTCCCTGCGCCAAGATCTCCGCGAAAAGGTCATGGATGTGGGTGAATTCCTCCGTGCCCACGTCAGACGCGTCCGGAGTGCGTATCGCGCGGAAGGCATAGGCCAGCATCACGTAGATGTTGCGGATAGTGGCCGTGCGATCTTTCATGCTGCGGCGGCCCACAGTTTGTCCGACCACTCCTTGACTCTGGCCGTCTCGTCGAACCAGTACTCCTCCAGCAGCGGAACCAGTTCGTGACGAATGACCGACGCCAACCATGCCCGGTCCGCTTCCACGGCCCTCGAAGGCTTGGAGAGGAAGCTGTGGCCAATTTCGAATCCCCGCCCCAGTGCGGGGTCCCCAGAAATTTCTTTATTGAGTTGCACGACCGTCTCCACGACTCTTTCCAGTGCGGGGTTCTCCGCCTCGTCGAGCCACGTCCGGAAACCCTCGGAATCAAAACCCGGACGCATGTCGAAGAACCCGAAACGGCGGCGCAGGGCGTAGTCGAGCACAGCAAGACTTCGATCAGCGGTGTTCATCATGCCGATGATGTGAAGGTTTTCGGGTACAGAAAACAACTCATTCTTGTGCAGCAGGCGGATCTCCTGACCCCGTTTGTCCTCCTCGATTAGCATCAGCAGCTCACCAAATATTTTGGAGATGTTCCCTCTGTTGATCTCGTCGATGATGAAGAAGTACGGGCGGGAACCGTCATCCGCGCGGGCGGTTTCACAGAACCTGTAGAAGGGGCCCTCGGTCAGGACAAAACCCCCGGACTCCGTGGGCCGATAACCCATGATGAAGTCCTCGTACGAGTAGCTCTGGTGGAACTGCACCATCTGCACGCGGTGAGGGTCTCTCGCCCCGATCATGGAGTACGCCAGACGCTTCGCCGCGTACGTCTTCCCGACTCCTGGCGGCCCTGCCATGATGACGTTCTTCTTGCGCCGCAGCAGGGAACTCAGGCGGTCGTAGCTGTCCTCAGACATGAACACCGTCTCCAGGAAGTCTTCTTTGCCGTATGCAGGGGCGGGTCTCGATGACCCCGTCAGTTCCACCCCGGTTTCCCCAGTGGTGAGTTCTTCGAGCTGTTCGACGTAGTCACGGTACTTCGTGATGTCGGTCAGTGTTTTTGTCACGGCGTCGCCCGGATGCGGCCAAGAACCCTGCCGGTCCCACTCCACGGCTACCACATGGCGGTACGTCTCCCGGTCCGGCTCGAACCTGGGCTCGGAGACGACCACGCCGCGCCCGATCACCTCGCGTCGTCCTCGCTTGGCGTAGACCACGTCCCCAATTTTGAGGTCGTGCTGAAATTGCCACAGGGCTAGTGCGTCATGACTGTGAGCGGTGGCACCGGATCCTTCTCGACTCAGGGCTTGGCGAATCGACTCGCGGCTCGGGTACTGCGCAAGATCGCCCAGTTCGTCCCATTCGATGGCCATGATTCCTTCGGTGAAGAACTGGGACCACATGCATGCCTGGGGCCCAGGGGAGTAGAGCCAGTAGTGGGTGGGGCGGGGCTCCGCCGAGGTGACACTCGACTCCTCCTCGGAGGGGTTCGTCGGGTCTGGTTGCCAGAGCTCCGCGACGCCCGCTGTCCAGAAATGGAACGGTTCCGAGAACTGTTTGGCCAGATCACCACGAATGGCGAAAAGGTCGCGGTCGATTGCCGCAGGGTCGTCTCCGGAGGAAGTGGAGACCCGGTTGGCCAGCGCATCTCGAATGTTTCTCTTCATCTGCATGGAAGAGATCGGCTCGAACGTGTCCGGGGCGGCGAGGAACTGGAAGGCGTTTCGAATGTCGGGACGGTCGGTTCCAGAAGCGAGCATCACTCGTTGCAGAGCCCACGGGTCTGCGCGCGTTTTTTCCCGTTCTGGATCACTCAACGAATCCCAGTGACGAATGAATGTGGAGACCCAGATGATGTGTTTCCACAAGGCCCCGTTGTACCCCATGCCAGGTACGAAACCAGCAGTGTTGGAACGGCGGTCCAAACAGCGTGATATGACGGCCGGTATGCTGATGGACGGGTCGTCGAGGTGGCGCAGAATTCTTTCAACGTGCTGTCGGCGTGTTGCGGGTCGCGCGTTCCGCACTGGGTGCTCGCGCAGGAAGGAAATTTCCGCGGCCAGAAGGACGACGGCGCGCGAGGCTCCGGTCAGCTGCACGTCCAGCTTGTCCCACTGTCCCTGTGCCGTGCCCTCGATGGGATTGTCCTCCACGCGCCTGCGAAGGTCTTCTGCAGCGTCGACCGTCCAGATCTTCGTGTGTGGATCTATGGTTGAGGCGCCATCCCTCAGCATGTGAGAGATCAGATCGTGCACGTCCCGCGCGACATCCATGTCGGGCGTCGGTCGTGAAGCCGTGACGAACGAATTGATTGCTGTCCTGCTCTCCTTGGCCATGTGGTCATTCTGCCTCCTTCTGGTTCCCTTGCGGTCCTGGATGCATGAAACATTTGTGCGGGGGGAGGGGGACGAGAAGCGCCCAATCCGAAGCTCTCCGGGGGATGGGGCACGAACCCGTACGACCCAGCACATATGTCTCAGGCTGATCGGTTTGGCAGACCCCGCCGGACATGAGGGCGCGTTCAAACAGCAACCGGTCCCTGTCTGCATACCCCGGCGTGGCCCCGCAGGGCGGGCCAACACCGGGTCTACAGTTGTTACCGTAAACGTCCTTCGCTGAAGCGAGGCCCGGAGGGGACAATGTCGAGTAGCCAGGTCGATTCCACAACCAGTTCGAGAAGAATGGATCGGGGCACCGTCTCCATGCTCTGGAAGTTCGGGCTCATGGTCCTCATCGGCGCGGTGATCTTCTTCATCCCCGCACCCGAGGGTGTGGACCCCCGCGGCATGCACATGCTCGGCATCTTCGTCGCGACCATCCTCGGGCTCATCCTGCAGCCCCTGCCCACCCCGTCGGTGGCGCTCATCGGTCTGGCCACGGCCATGATCACCGGCGCCATGGATGTCAAGAGCGGGGAGGCACTGAGCGGCTTCTCCAACTCTGCCGTCCTGCTCATCGTCGCGGCGTTCTTCATCGCGGACGGATTCCTGCTCACCGGGCTGGGCCGCCGCATCGCGCTGATGTTCCTCTCCGTGCTGGGCAAATCGCCCCTGGGCATCGCCTACGGCATGGCCGTCACGGACCTTCTGCTCGCACCGGCAACGCCGTCCAACACGGCCCGCGCCGGCGGCGTGATCTACCCGATCGTCCGCTCCGTCGCGGAGGTCCAGGGCTCCACCCCGGACACCGACGAGTCCCGCAGGAAGCTCGGCTCCTACCTCACGTTCACCGCGGCCCACGTCAACGTGATCACCAGCGCCATGTTCATCACCGCCATGGCCGGCAACCCGCTGGCCGTGGCCTCCGCCGAGAAGCTCGGCGTTCACATCTCCTGGGGCCAGTGGGCCCTGGCCGCGCTGATCCCCGGCCTCGTGAGCCTGGCGGTGGTCCCGTGGCTGCTCATGAAGGTCTACCCGCCCACGCTCAAGAGCACGCCGGAAGCACCCACCATGGCCCGCAGCGAGCTGCAGAAGATGGGGTCCATGACTCGCGGCGAGATCATCATGGCGGCCACGTTCGTGCTGCTCCTGCTGCTGTGGGTCTTCGGCACGGCCATCGGTGTCAACGCCACCACGGCGGCCTTCGTCGGCATTGCGGTGCTGCTGGTGACCAAGGTGCTCACCTGGAACGACATGGCCAAGAACGGCTCCGCCTGGAACACCCTGATCTTCTTCGCGGTCCTGGTGGGCATGGCGGAGAACCTGAACAACCTGGGCGTCATCACCTGGATCGGCTCGGTGGTCTCCGGCGCCGTCGGCGGCATGCCCTGGGCTGTTGCCTTCGCCATCCTGGCGCTCGTCTACTTCTACGCGCACTACATGTTCGCCTCGAACACCGCGCAGATCGTCGCCATGTACGGCGTGTTCCTGGGCGCGGCCATCACCGCCGGCGCCCCGCCGATGTTCGCGGCCCTCGCCCTCGGCTACATCGGCAACCTCTTCGGCGCCATCAGCCACTACGCCTCGGGCCCGTCCGGGGTGGTCTACGGCTCCGGGTACGTCAAGGTCTCCGAGTGGTTCAAGGTCGCCTTCATCATGTCCGTGGCCATCATCATCATCTGGACCGTGGTGGGCAGCGGCTGGATGTGGGTCCTCGGCGACCTCGCCATGTAGCCCGCACGGCAAACCCGCCCAGCACGACGACGCTCGGTGCCCTCTCAGGGGCACCGAGCGTCGTCGTCTGTTGGGGAAAGCGGCCGGGTCAGTCGTCCTTGTTGCGCAGCACCTGCCGCAGCTTCTCCCGGTTGAGCCCGGCGATCGCGGTGAGCGGGATGCCCGCGGGGCACACCTCCGCGCACTCGCCGTAGACCGAGCACGGGCCGAACTCCTCCTCGGCGGCGCGCGTGATGCCCTTGGCCCGGCGGCTGCGCTCCTTCTGGCTGGAGGGCAGCGTGGCCAGGTGCATGGTCTTGGACCCGGCGAACAGCTGGGCGGAGCCGTTGGGGCACGCCGCCACGCACGCACCGCAGCCGATGCACGCGGCCAGGTCCAGGGCCCACTCCGCGGACTCGTGGGTCACCGGGATGGCGTCCGCGTCCGGGGCGGTGCCCACGGAGGTGGACACGAAACCACCGGCCTCGATCACCCGGTCCAGCGCGCTGCGGTCCACCGCGAGGTCCTTGACCACGGGGAACGCGCCGCTGCGGAACGGTTCGAGCTGCACGGTGGCGCCGTCCTCGAAGGAGCGCAGGTGCTGCCGGCAGGACGGCGTCTTCTCCTGGGGGCCGTGGGGCCTGCCGTCCACGGTCACGCCGCACGCACCGCAGATGCCCTCGCGGCAGTCCGAGTCGAACGCCACTGGGTCCTCGCCGCGGGCCACGAGGTCGTCGTTGAGCTTGTCGAGCGCCTCGAGCAGCGAGAACTCGGGCCCCACGTCCTGCAGCGGGTACTCCTCGAAGTGCCCGCCCTCGGCGCCGGACTCCTGCCGCCACACTTTCAGCGTGAGTTTCATGAGGATGGTCCTCTCATCGGTAGTCGCGGGTCTCGGGCGGGACGCTCGGGAACTCCAGGTGCTCCTGGTGCCGCACGTAGCGCGGGCCGTGCGGGGCGGCGTCGTCAGACCCGACACGTTCCCAGGCCGAGGCGAAGAGCCAGTGGGCGTCGTCGCGCTGGGCCTCGCCGCCCTCGGTCTGGTGCTCGTCCCGGAAGTGCGCGCCGGCGGACTCGTCCCGGTCCAGCGCGTCCAGGCACATGAGCTCGGCCATGTCCAGGTAGTCGGCCACCCGACCGGCCCGTTCGAGCTCCTGGTTGAAGCCGTCCGGGCGGCCCTGCACGCGCAGGTCCGTCCAGAACTCCTCGCGCAGCGCGCGGATGCCCTCCAGGCCCTCGGCGAGGCCCTCGGCGGAGCGCGTGACCCCGCACTTCGCGTAGAGCAGGTCGCCCAGGCGCCGGTGGAAGCGCTCCGGGCCCTGGGTGCCGCCGATGTCGATCAGCGCCTGCACGCCCGCCTCGGCCTCGGCCACCGCGGCCCGCACGACGTCGTCGTCCACCGACAGCTTCTCCTGGCCCAGCAGCGGGGCCAGGTAGTTCGGCACCGAGTAGGGGAGCGTGAACCAGCCGTCCACGCACGCCGAGAGCAGCGAGTTGGCGCCCAGGCGGTTGGCCCCGTGGTAGCCCCAGCCGGCCTCGCCGCCCACGAACAGGCCGGGGAGCGACGTCATCATGTCGTAGTCGCTCCACAGCCCGCCCATGGCAAAGTGCGCGCCCGGCGCAATGCGCATGGGCTGCTCGTACGGGTCCTCGCCGGTGACGTCCGAGTACATCTCGAAGAGGTTGCCGTAGCGCTCGGCAATCACCTTCTTCCCGAGCCGCTCGATCGCGTCCCGGAAGTCCAGGTACACGGAGTTCTTCAGGGGCCCGACGCCGCGGCCCGCGTCGATCTCGGTCCTCGCCGCCCGGCTGGCGACGTCGCGGGGCGTGAGGTTGCCGTAGGCCGGGTACCGGCGCTCCAGGTAGTAGTCGCGCTCGTCCTCGGGGATGTCGTTGGGCGCGCGCTCGTCCCCGGGCCGCACGGGCACCCAGATGCGGCCGTCGTTGCGCAGGGACTCGCTCATCAGCGTGGTCTTGGACTGCCACTCGCTGGAGACGGGCAGTGCCGTGGGGTGGAACTGGATGAAGCACGGGTTGGCGAACAGCGCCCCGCGCCGGTGGGCCCGGAACGCGGCCGTCACGTTCGAGTTCTTGGCCAGCGTGGAGCGGTAGTACACGTTGCCGTAGCCGCCGGTGGCCAGCACCACGGCGTCGCCGGTGACCGCGGAGATCTTTCCCGTGATGAGATCGCGCACCACGATGCCCTGGGCGCGGCCGTCCGCGACGATCAGGTCCAACATCTCCGTGCGAGTGTGCAGGTTCACCTGCCCCGTGGAGACCTGCCGCAGCAGCGCCTGGGCGGCGGCCACCTGCAGCTGCTGACCGGTCTGCCCCCGGGTGTAGTAGGTGCGGGAGACCTGCACGCCACCGAACGAGCGGGTGGCCAGCTGGCCGCCGTACTCACGCGCGAACGGGGCACCGATCGCGTTCATGTGGTCGATCACCCGGACGCTCTCCTCGGCCAGGCGCCAGGCATCCGCCTCGCGGCCCCGGAAGTCACCGCCCTTGACGGTGTCCTTCACGAACCGGGCCACGGAGTCGTTGTCCACCTTGCGGGCGCGGGCCGCGTTGATGCCGCCCTGGGCCGCCACCGAGTGCGCTCGCCGCGGGGCGTCGTGGAACGTGAAGGACTCCACGTTGTACCCCAGCTCCCCGAGGGCCGCAGCGGCGCCCGCCCCCGCGAGACCGGTGCCCACCACGATGACCGTGAACTTGCGGCGGTTCAGCGGGGAGACCAGGCGGTAGTGCAGCCGCCGGTCCGCCCAGATCTGGGACGCGGGGACCTCCGCCTGCAGCCCGGGCAGGTCCGAACCCACCGTGCGGAGCTCGTCGAGCAGGGCCTGGGCCTGAGTGGATGCCGTCATCACTGAATCACTCCCAGCAGAACCATGAGGGGGATGGTCACGTTGCCCACACAGATGGCGATCGCCACCAGCCCGGCCACCCAGGCCGCGACCTGGCGCAGCCGCCTGCCCGTGGCACCGAGGTCGTTGGCGGCGGTCCACGTGCCGTGGGCCACGTGGGCGGTGAGCACCAGCATCGTGAGCATGTAGAACGCCGCGACCACGGGGCGCTGGAAGCTGGCGACCAGGTTGGCGTACGCCGAGCCGGCCTCGAACGAGCCGGTGGCGGCCGGTGGCGCCCCCAGGGTGAGGTCGAGAATGTGGAAGATCACGAACAGCAGGATCACCACACCGGTGCCCAGCATGGTCCGGGCCAGCCAGGCCTCGCCGCGGCGCAGCCCGGTGCGGGGGAACGCCCCGCGGGCCCGGCGGGCGCGCGTCCACAGCAGGATCCCGCACCCCACGTGCAGCACGAGGCTGGTCAGCAGCACGACCCGCAGGATCCACAGCACGCCCTCGTACGGCACGAGCGGCATGAGCAGCTCGCGCAGCCAGTGGGCGTAGTGGTCGAACTCCTCCTGGCCCCGGTAGATGTGCAGGTTGCCGTACATGTGGACGAACACGAATCCCACGAAAACGAGCCCCGTGAGGGCCATGGTGGTTTTCGCCGCGAAGTTCGACACCGGCAGCCTTCTGCGCGGTGGAGACGATCGGTGGTGCTCTCGGTGCGCAGTGGCCGTCATGATTGCCCTTCCCCGTGCCTGGGCCGCATTGTCGGCATTGCCAGGTGTGTTTTCCACGCTACTCCCGTGGCGGGGCGGGGCGGGGCATTGCCGCGCATTGCGGGAAAGCGTGTGGAAAGCTGCTGGGGGAAATGATCAGTGCACTGCAGTTTTCCGGCGTGCACAATCAATTTTTCAGTCGACGACCCGGGAACAATTCGCCTGCAGCACATTCTTCGCGCGCTCGGTCAGCGCCCGGACGTCCAGGTACGGCACCACCACGTGACCCTCGACCTGTTCGTGCAGCCAGTGGGACAGGGTGCGCAGTCCGGCGCTGTCACCGGGAGGCAGCTCGACCATGAGGCGTTCGAGGTTGTCGTGGACGAGCAGGGTGCGTCCGCTCTCGGCGAGGGCCTGGATCAGGCGTTCGTCGTCGGCGGGGTCACCGAGGGTGCGCGGGGAGTCGTACTCGAACCACACGGCGTCGCACCGCGCGTCGATGGCGTTCCAGTGGTGCGCGAGCACGTGGATGTCGAAACCGTCGATGTCGCTCTTCCACACCACCAGGTCCTCGGGGGCGGGCATCTCCAGCAGCGATGCGGGGGAGACCCAGTCCTCGACGGTGTGAGCACCGGTGCCCTCGTCCGGCTGGAACCCTCCCGTGGAGCCTGCGCGGCTGAAAGACACCCGCGTGCCCACCGGTCCCACGAACCCCTCCACCACGGTGGCGCGTTCGGCGGGCGGAGCCAGGTTGCGGGTCAGGTAGCCGAGGAACGTGGGATCGCCCTCGACGCTGATCACCGAAGCCCGCGGATCCGGAGTTCCTCGCCGCCGGGGGACAGGTGTACCTGCCGGAGCCCACGGTCCGGGGCGAGGAGCCCGTGCGTCCCTGATCTCGGGGACTGGTGTATTGCCTCACACTTGGCGCTTTTCTCGCAGTGGCCGGGTCCCGCGGGGCCCTCGCAGGACTAGCGTTGAGCCTGCGATCAAGGCGTTGTGGTACGGCGCCGCGGCGGGTGGTGCGGAGGGCTTCATGCCCCCCCGATGCACCCGCCGCGCGCCCGCCCGGCCGTGAGCGACCGAGGGCGCCCCCGCGGCGTCGTCGTCGGCCTGGGTCGCTGCCCGCCCACCCGCCGGACGTCGTGGAGGACGCCATGTGGACCCAATCGCTCGACACCCTGGGCAGTCTGCCCCTGACCGCGCTGGTGGCCGCCGTGCCCATCGTGGTGTTCCTGGCGTGCATGATGCTGTTCAAGCTCACCGGCCTGAAGTCGGGCGTGATCGCACTCGTGGTGCAGGTGCTGGTGGCCCTGCTCGTGTTCCGCATGCCCGTCACGGCCATCGCGGGCTCCGGTCTGCTGGGGCTGCTCACCGCGCTGTGGCCCATCGCCTACATCATCGTGATGGCGGTGTGGCTGTACCGGCTGAGCGTGCGCTCCGGGCGCTTCGACGTGATCCGCTCCTCGATCGCGAGCGTCTCCGCCGACCAGAGGGTGCAGGTGCTGCTCATCGCGTTCGCGTTCGGCGCGTTCCTGGAGGGTGTGGCTGGCTTCGGCGTGCCCATTGCCATCTGCGCGGCGCTGCTCGTGCAGCTCGGGTTCCCGCCCGTGCGCGCGGCCGTGCTGTGCCTCGTGGCCAACGTGGCCGCCGGCGCGTACGGCGCGATCGGCGTGCCGGTGCTCGTGGGTGCGCAGGTGACCTCCATGGAGGTCCAGGACCTCTCCCGGGCGCTCGTGATCCTGCTCCAGCCCCTCACCTTCCTGGTCCCGTTCCTGCTGGTGTGGATGGTGGACGGCATCCGCGGCCTGCGTGAGACCTGGCTCCCCGCCCTGGTGTCCTCCGCCGTGTTCTGCCTGGTGCAGGGCGGGCTGCTGTGGTTCATGGGCCCCGAGCTCGCGGACCTCGCCGCCGGGCTGCTGGCCATGGTCTCCCTGTTCGCGCTGTGCCACGTGTGGTCCCCGCGCCGGATCTCCCGCGCCCCGGAGGCCCCCGAGGCCTCTGAGGCCAGCCACCCCGCGAGCGAGGTGATCCGCGCGTGGAGCCCCTTCTACATCCTCACCGGTGTGATCCTGCTGTGGTCCGTTCCCGCCGTGCAGGGCCTCTTCACCCAGGGTGCCCTCGGGTTCACGACCGTCAAGGTCCCCATCCCCGGCCTCACCGGCCACGTGACCACCGCCGCCGGCTCCGTGGTCAACGCCACCTGGACCTTCTCGCTGCTCGGCGCGACCGGCACGGCCATCCTGATCGCGGTGCTGATCACGTTCTTCACCACCCCGCAGATCCACGCGACGGAGCTGTTCGAGGAGCTGCGCGGTGCTCTGAAGGCCCTCGGCCCCGCCATCGTGCTGATCGCCGTGATCCTCATGCTCGCGAACATCGCCAACTACTCCGGCGGCTCCACCGCCATGGGCACCGCGCTCGCCGCCGCCGGGCCGGTCTTCCCGCTGTTCGCACCCGTCATCGGGTGGATCGGCGTGTTCCTCACCGGCTCGGTGGTCAACAACAACACGCTCTTCGGCCCGCTGCAGGTGGCCACCGCCCAGGGCATCGGCGCGAGTCCCTCCCTGCTGGTGGGCACCAACACCGCGGGCGGCACCACGGCCAAGGTGATCTCCCCGCAGTCCATCGCCATCGCGGCGGGCGCCGTGGGCCTCAACGGGCGCGAGGCCGAGATCATGCGCGGCTCGCTGTTCTACAGCCTGGGCATGCTGGTGGTCATGTGCGTGTGGACGTTCGTGCTCACCATGGTCTAACCGGTCGGCCCCCTCGTCACGGCCTGCGCGGCGCCCACCCTGTTGCGGGGTGGGCGCCGCGCGTCATACTGGCTTCGCACACCCCCGCACCCCCACGCTCGGAAGGAGCCCACCATGGTCCAGAACCTGGCCACCTACATCGCCCTTCCCGGCACCGCGGCCGAGGCCATGGAGCACTGGCACGACGTCTTCGGCGGTGAGCTGCACATCCTGCGCTACGGGGACATGGACCTGCAGGGCATGCCGTTCGAGAAGGCCCCCTGGGGCGACTGGTACGGCCAGGTCTTCGACCGCTACGGCGTCATGTGGTCCTTCTCAGCGCCTGCCGAGTGACGGTCCCGGGGGCGTCCGCCCCGGGGCACAACGACGCCGCACCGCCGGTCCCGCACCTGCGTCCCCTCGCGGAGACGGACGCCCCCGCGCCCACCGGATGACCCGGTGTCACCGCCTCACGAACGGGGTGCGGTGAGCCAGTCCACGAGCTCGGGCCACACGTTCCCGCCCACGGAGCGGCGGAGCAGGCCGTGGTGGCCGATCCGTGCGACCCCCAGCTGCTCGGGCGTGTACGTGCGGTGCTCCACGGTCGCGGACGTCAGCCGCGTGGTCAGCGCCTTCATCTGCGCCGGGCTCGCCCAGGAGTCGTCCGACGCGCCGAGCGCCAGGACGTCCTGCGTCACGGATGCGGCTCGGGCCGGGGCGTCCATGGAGGGGTCGTCGAAGAAGTAGCCCCGGTGGCGGGCCCACGTGCCCCACTCGAGCATCGCGGCGGCCGGCATGTCCTCGCCGATCCCGAGCTTCTTCCCCGGCATGTACCCCAGGGCCCGGCTGATCGTGGGCCCCACCACGTGGAGCATCGCGGCCACGCGCACCTTCTCCTTCGTGGGGGTCACCGTGCGGGTGTCCGCCACGTGCGAGGAGACGACGGCAAACCGGTCCAGGCCTTCCAGCCCGTTGCCCAGCACCATGGCGTGCCCACCGATGCTGTGGCCCACGGCCGTCACCGGCAGGTCCGGGAACCGGGCACGCGTCCAGGCGGCGACCGCGGGCACGTCACCGTCCATCCAGTCCCGCATCCGCAGGTGCCTGTGCTCACGGGGATCGCCCGAGCGCCCGGTGCCGCGGTAGTCGTAGGTCACCGCGGCCAGGCCGCGCCCCACCACGTGCTCGGCGAACGCGCGGTAGAACCGTTCCGGGGTCGCCGTAGCCGGGTGCACCACCACGACGCCGCTCGGCTCCTGCGCGGGCAGCCACACCGTGCCGACCACGGTCTCGGATCCCACGGGGACGGACAGGCGCTCGGTACGCACGGGGGTGCTCTGGTCGTCTCGCATGAAAGTTACTTTAGGGTACGAGGCGGATGCCTGCGCGGGTCGCCCCGCCGGTGCTCGCGCCGTTCCCGGCGTGCACGACACCGGCGCCGGTGCTCACTCCGCCCGGCCCCTGCCGCTGGTGTCCGAGCCGAGGCAGAACCGCGCGGCATTTCCCCAGAACACGTCCGCCATGTGTTTCGCAGGAACGGCCTCCTCGATCACCCGGAGATCGTCGTCCCGGAACGGCCGGCCGGCCCGGGTGGAGGGCAGGTCTGTGCCGACCATGAGTGCCGTGGGATCCACGTCCACGATCGCGCGCACCGCCGCAGCGGGATCGAGGTGGACACGGCCGAAGCCGGTGGCCTTGACCTTCACGCCGCGCTCCACGAGCCGCAGCAGTGCGGGCAGCCCGTCCTCGTGCATCCCCAGGTGGTCAATGCTCGCGGCGGGCAGCGCGGCGATGCGGCGGGAAAGTGTCTCGTCGATGGTGCGCGCGTCGATGTAGAACTCGGCGTGCCAGCCGGCCAGCCCGTGGACGCGCCGGGCCAGCCGTTCGAGGTCGTCCAGGTCGGCAGATCCGCCGCGGGCCACGTTGAACCGCACCGCCCGCACCCCCGCGCGGTCGAGATCGAGGATCCGGGCGTCGTCGGCGTCCGCGGGGAGCTGGGTGACGCCCACGAAGCCGGGGCCGAGCGCGCGCAGCGCCTCGATCAGGTACCCCTGGTCGAAGCCCTGGAACGATCCCGAGACCACCGCCCCGCCCGCGATCCCGAGATCGCTGACGCGCCGCCGGTAGTCCGCCACGGTGAACGGCTCGGGCAGGTACCCGCGGTTCTCCACCAGGGGATGGGCAGGGTCGATGATGTGCAGGTGCGAGTCGAACACGCGTTGCTCCACGGGTTTCCCTCCTCATGGTGCGTGGTGGGCCGCCGCTCGCGACGACGCCGCGTGGCCACGTTGTGCGCCGGCAGCTCATGGGCATGGTGCCACGACCCGCGCCGCACCGCAGCCCAGGTGACGGACTGATGCTCTGCGCCCGTACGGGGTGCCGAGGATCGCCCACGCGCGCACCGAACGATCCGTGGCTGACTCACAGTCGCAGCGCTCAGGTTTGGCGGTCCCGCAGGTGCGTGGGAAGCCACAGGGCCTCCCACGCGGGGGCCTCCTGCTGCATGTTGGCCGTGCGCTCGGGCACGTTCTCGGGGAGCCAGTAGCGCCCGGCGTCGCGCTGCAGGTAGCCGTACTCCACGAGTTCGCGGCGCCAGAACGCCCAGTCCTCGACCACGGGGCGGAGGACGTCGTTCACCTCGGGCTCCGTGTACGTGCGCCCCGCGGGGAACAGCGAGAGAAGATGCAGCAGCACGTGCACGCGGGCCTTGCGGCGGGCCGGGACCGAGACCACCCGGCCGTCGCGAAGGAACCGGCCGAGGGCCCTGCGGTGCTCGGCCTCGGCGCGCTGCCACTGCTCGGAGGCCGCCTCCGGAACCGACGGCGCGGAGCTGGGCGGCGGCGCGGGACTGGGAGGTGGGGCGGCGGCGTCGTTGTCCCGCAGGAGGTCCGCGCGGGCCGCGGTGTAGGGCTGACCGGTGGCGCGCATGCGGGCGCGGACCAGTAGTTTGAAGTCGCTGTGGTGAGTCATCTCGTACCTGGACCGGGCCATGCACCCCCAGCGTGATCGCCCGGCGGGACGAGGACGGACAGCAGTTCGAGGAACCGAGGATCTTCTCCCCTTCGCCGGGGCGCCGGAGCTGGGGTCCGGGCGCGGGCTGGGCGTCGGTTCACGCCGTCTGGACGCGAGTATGCCACATCACATCCGGGTGCTCGGCTGCGGAGATGGCTGAACGAACCGAAGCCGAGGTCTGTCCTGAGCGGAATGCGCCGAATAAGCTGGAGATGCGGCGCGAGGAAGGCTGTTTCGGGGATCGCCGAAGTGTGCCGGAGCTGCACCGCGGACAGTGCAGGAAGAACTCAAGGAGGAGTTTGTCATGGCACGCATGAACGCAGCAGAGGTCGAGGCCTTCGGCGAGGACCTGGTCGTCGGCGAGCACGAGATCCCGGAACCGGGGCCCCACCAGGCCCTCGTGAAGCTCATTGCTTCCGGGGTGTGCCACACGGACCTGCATGCCGCGGGAGGGGACTGGCCCGTCAAGCCCAAGCTTCCCCTGATCCCCGGTCACGAGGGCGTGGGCATCGTGGAGAAGCTCGGTCCGGACGTCACCGAGCTCGAGGTCGGGCAGATGGTCGGAAATGCCTGGCTGTGGTCCGCGTGCGGCAACTGCGACCACTGCCGCACCGGCTGGGAAACGCTGTGCGAGCAGCAGGTCAACGGCGGCTACGGCATCGGCGGCTCCTTCGGGGAGTACATGCTGGTGGACGCCCGCTACGCCGCTGTCATTCCCGAGGGTGCGGATCCCTACGAGATCGCACCCGTGCTGTGCGCGGGAGTGACCGTGTACAAGGGGCTCAAGCAGACGGAGGTCAAGCCGGGGCAGTGGGTCGTGATCTCGGGCATCGGCGGGCTCGGACACGTGGCGGTGCAGTACGCGGTGGCCATGGGCATGCGCGTGGTGGCCGTGGACGTCGCGGACGACAAGCTGGCGCTGGCCACCGAGCACGGCGCGGAGATCACGGTCAACGCCTTCGCCGAGGACCCCGCGGAGGTCATCCAGGAGAAGATCGGCGGCAGCCACGGGGTGCTCGTCACGGCGGTGCACCCGCAGGCCTTCGGGCAGGCCATCGGCATGACCCGGCGCGGTGGCACGATCGTGTTCAACGGTCTGCCCCCGGGGGACTTCCCGGCTCCGATTTTCGACATCGTGCTCAAGGGGCTCACTATCCGCGGGTCGATCGTGGGCACCCGCCAGGACATGATCGAGGCCCTGGAGTTCTACGCCGCCGGCAAGATCCACCCCACGTTCAGCAAGCGTCCGCTCGAGGACATCAACGCGATCTTCGACGAGATGGAGCACGGCAAGATCGACGGCCGTGTGGTGATCGAGTACTGATCCGTCCGGTGGTCGCCGTCCGTCCACCGGACGAAAGGCGCGCCCCACCACGACGCCGCCGTCCCGAGGATCAGAGCCCCGGGACGGCGGCGTCGTGGTCTACCCTCCGAGGTCGAGCTCCGCGAAACCCGTGGCCGCCATCCAGAACCCCACGAGCCCGGCAACCCACAGGAGCGTGATCTTCGCTTCCCGCTCGAGAACGGGGACGAGTTTCTCCAAGCGGGGCCAGATCCGATCGCCCAGGACGAGGGCGCCGAGGAGCAGGACCACGGCGGGCAGCACCATCACCAGGCAGTACCCCGCGAGCAGCAGGAGACGTGAGGGCCAGCCGATGGGCATGGCCGTGATGATCCCGTTCGCGGCGAGGTACGGCACCATCGTGGCGGCTTCCGTGAGCGCGGCACCGCCGCCCAGGGCGATCATGGCTCCGGGGCGCAGGGAGCGCGGGGCCTGGCGGGGTGTCTCCCGTGTTGTCGGATCGGGTGCCAGGATGCCGAACGCGAGCAGGCCCACACCGGCAATGAGCTTGAACCACTGGGCAGGTTCGCTGTCCCACACCCTGCCGGCGACGTCGGAGACCAGGTCGAACCCCAGGGCGATGGCCACGCCGAGCGCGAAGTAGATCAGCACCACGGTGGCAAAGTAGATCACCAGGGGCACCACGTCGACGCGTCGCCGGGAGAGCACCAGCACGACGGGGATCACCAGCGTCCCCAGACTCATGCTGTCCAGCAGAGCCAGCCCGGTCAGAGCCAGGAGATCGCCCACGCGCTGTCCTCTCTTACGATCGTATGAACTCCACTGACCATACACTCGTACGAGAGGTGGTGGACAGATGTCGGAGCAGCGGACACCGGATCAGGGTGCGCCGAGCGGCCAGCGCATTGCGGACGCGGCGATCAGGGTGATCGCCCACCGTGGGTTCGACGTGGTGAGCGTGCGCAGCGTGGCTCAGGAGTCGGGGCTGTCCGCGGGGACCGTGCAGTACCACTACAGGACGCGCAAGGACCTGCTGGTCGCAGCCCTGGAGCGTTCCGTGGAGCGGCAGACGCAGCGCGTCATGGCTGCACGCGGTCAGTCGGGCCACCGGGCGTCACTCACGCGCACCCTGCGCGAGCTGCTGCCGGGGGAGGGGGTGCGCGATGAGGACGCCGCCGTGTGGGTCAGCTTCGGAGCCGCCGCGTCCACGCGGGACTGGCTCGCGGAGCTCTACTGGGAGGAGATGCGCACGTTTCAGGCCCTGGTGCGTGACGCGCTGAGGCGGGCGCAGAAGGACGGCGTGCTCCGGGAGGGACTGAGTCCGGAAGATGCCGCGCCCCTGGTTACGGCGCTGGTGAACGGCTTGACGCTGGATCACCTCAACGCGCCCCACGCCGTGCGTCGCGGAGTGGAGGACGCGCTGGGGAGAGGACTCGCTCTGATCCTCGCCGACTGAACCGGCCCTCCCTGGAGAGGATCCCCGGCCCGGGTGGGTCGCGTCCTGGGTGCCACCACCGCGAACCGGGGCCCGCCTCCAGCTCGGCCGGGGTCTGCCCCGTGCGGAGGGTTCGGCCCGGATCAGTTCGCGAACGTGTCCTGCAGCGTCCCGTGGGAGGACCACAGGGCCACGGAGTCGCCCTCGTCGTCCAGGGTCTCCGTGCCGAGGTGGTTGTAGTAGGCGTCCGCCCGGTTGGTGCCGGGGCCGGTGTAGACGCGCAGCTGCTGGCCGGGGGCGAGCACGTAGCCCGGCCCCACCGTGAGGGTGCTGTCCTTGGTGTCCCGGATCCGATACCCGGAGACGTCCACGGGGTGGGCCGCGGTGTTCTGCAGGATTACGTGCTCGCCGGCCTCCGGCTGGAGGTCCCCACCGGGGACGTCGTTGACGGCATCCACCACGCGCACCCCCGTGTTCTGGGGGAAGGGCTGCTGGCCCTTCTTGTGGCGGGAGAACTGCACGGGGAAGTCGCCGGTGATCCGGTCCACGCCCAGGGCGGCGACGCGGTCGTAGGCGGGCACCGAGTCCACGGTGTAGACCCCCATGCCCAGCCCCGCGTGCTTCACGCGCTGCACGGCGGCGGCGTCCAGGGGGCGGTAGTCGGTGCCGAAGTTGTCCGCGTACGTGGCGATCTGCGCCAGCGCCGCGGCGTCGGGGACGGTGTCCATGAGCTGCTGCAGCGGGACCTCAGGCGCAAGCTGCGCGAACGTGCGGTTCGACCCGGCGTCGTAGCCGAGGACCTCGACCCTGCCGCAGCGCACCAGGCGGTTCCACTGCGGATCCTCCCGGAGGGCGTCCGCCACCACTTTCTCGATCCCGGGGGAGTTCTCCGGGGACTTGATCTCGATGAACACCCCGATCTGGTTGCGCGCGGCCCGGGCGGCGTCGTCGAAGTGCGAGATCTTCTCACCCGCGAAGTGGCCCGAGAAGTGCGAGCCCGTGTCCAGGCGCTGCAGCTCGGCCCACGTGAACGACGTGATCGGGTCGTTCTCGCGGCCGGGGAAGACCCGGGCGACGTCCGTGGTGCGGGCGGGCGTGTCGTCGTGGAAGACGAAGGGCACGCCGTCGGCGGAGAGCTGCACGTCGAGCTCGAAGAAGTCTGCGCGGGAGCCACGCGCCTGTTCGAACGCCGAGACCGTGTTCTCCGGGGCCGTGCCGGCCGCACCGCGGTGGCCGATCAGCAGCGGCGCTGAGGCGGACACGGACTGCTCGGGTTCCGGGGCCGGTGCGGCGGCCGCTTCGGGTGCGGCTGCGGGCGCGAGCACGGCGAGGGACAGAGCGGCGGCGGTTCCCGCGCGGCGCAGGGAGTGGGTGGAGCGAGGCGTCATGGTGGGCCTTTCACAGCGGGGGCAGTGCGGACGTCCGGGGTGTCCGTGGGCGTCCGCGGACGCGTGCCACGGTGCTACCGCCACGTAACATCGGGCGGTCCTGGACGTGACGGGAACATGAAAACCGCACGTGGCGGTGCGCCTCGAGCACGGTGGCGAGGGCATCCGGGCATGGTGGGGCCTGAGCGGCACGACGAGGGATGAGATCGGTGCGGCCTTTCGACAACGGTGCTGAGGGGTGCCGGGGCGGGTCCGTGAGCCGGCCTACCCCAGGGGGTCGCCCTTCGTGCGGTCCAGGGCCACGCGCACCAGGGCCGAGGTCAGCACGGGCAGCTGCTCCGCGGCCACGAGCTCCGCCAGCGCGGCGGCGTCCTCCGGGAGCCCGAGGCGGCGTGCGCCCGCGAGTGCCTTCGTGTCCACGTGCGGTGCCATGACCGGCCACACGCCCTGCACCTCGCGCGCAAAGATGGACGCGCCCGCGGGTCCGATGCCGGGGAAGTCCTGGAGCCGTCGCAGGACGTCGCGCGGACCGTCCGCGGCGTCACGCAGGGCGCGCAGGTCCCCGCCCCAGGTGTCGAGCAGCAGGGCCGCGCCGTCGCCCAGCATGGTGGCAGTGCGCTCGTCGTAGCGCTTGTACCCGCCGCGCCCCAGGGCCTGCACGCGCTGGCGCCAGGACGACGCCTGCATCGCCTCGGGCGTGCGGTGCCCGGCGTCGAACAGGGCCCGTGCGGAGGCCACCGCCACGGGCGCGCCGATCCGCGCGGAGAGCAGGTTGGCCAGCACGAGCAGCTGGTACAGGGCGGCGGGTTCGTCCCTCAGCCGGATCCCGGCCTCCTGGGCGTAGGTCCGACCGTGCCGCTCGAGCAGCGCGTCCACGGTCTGCGCTCGGGTTCGGGCCACGGCGGCGTTCCTCTCGGTGCGGCTCGGCGGGTTCCGGTGCGTGGGTCTGCGGTTCGCGGGGCACGACGACGCCGCGCGGCTCACGCGGTCGTCTCGCCCCGGCGCGGGGACGCTCTCCAGCCTAGAACCGGGAAACCTCGGCGGTCGAACCGGGGGGTGACCGCCGGGCGGTGCCCCGCGCGCAGGGGAGCGGAGGCAGGATGGCGGCCGATCGGCGTCGTGCCGCGGGCCACTGGTCGCGACTTGCGTGCAGGGGATTCCGCTGGTGGCCAACTTCTAGTGGGGGACGTCACTCGTCAATAGACTGATGATCGACGCCGCCACCCGGGTTCGCGTGCGAACTGGCGGTCGGCGGCGGTCCCACCTCATGACAGGTCACGACGGAAGGCAGTGCCATGGCAGAGAGCAACGAGAACATCCAGAAAGTCCGCGACATCATCAAGGGCACGCGCATCGCCATGCTCACGCACGTGGACGAGGACGGCCGCCTGGTGTCCAAGCCCATGGCCACGCAGGACGTCGACTTCGACGGCACCGTGCGCTTCATCGCGGAGCGCGCCTCCGGGCAGGGCACGGCCATCCAGAAGAACCCGAACGTCAACGTGGCCTACGCGGGCAGCGGTGCGTGGGTGTCTCTGAGCGGCAGCGCGCGCATCGTCAATGACACCGACAAGCTGCGGGAGCTGTGGAGCTCCTTCACCGACTCCTGGCTCGAGGGCGGGCCCGAGAACCCCAACAACGTGCTCATCGAGATCGACGCCGACACCGCGGAGTACTGGGACAGCCCGGGCAGCAGCAAGGTCACCCAGGTGGCCAACCTCATCAAGGCGAAGGTCACGGGCAACACCGTGGAGGGTGAGAACGAGGTCGTGGACCTCTGATCCACATCCTGCGTCTCGGGCCGCGCTCGCACTCGGCGGGCGCGGCCCGTTGCCGTTGGCGCCGCCGCTCAGGCGTGGTCCGGGGGCTGCGGGGCAAGAAGATCGAGACCTTCTCGATCCCCTACTCGAGCATCAGCATGTGGTCCACCGAGAACGCGGGGACCCTGGACTTCAACGCGGAGATCGAACTGTGGACCCGCGCGGGAGTGGTGAAGATCAACGTGGGGCGCAACATCGACGTCCTGGCCCTGGACCAGCTGATCTCCCGCTCGGTCCTCGGCTGACCACCGGCAGCCCGGCGCGTCCCGGCGGGTGACGAGTCCACAGCGTGCCCCGTGCAGATGCGCGGGGCACACGGCGTTGTCCGGCTCCCGCGCCGAGGCGTGCTGATGCCTCCCGTTGATTAGCGGTGGGCAACTGGCGGCGTCGGTGTGCCTGCCGGCAGCCACACCCACCCTTCGCGGGCGACGACGGACACCAGCTCAGGTGGCGCGGGCTCGCAACTGCCGAGGTCCACCTCTCGTGCCACCAGGGCGGCGACGACGGCGTCCAGCACGTTATCGTCCGCCCGGCACATCGAATCGTGCCCCAACCACTCGAGCCACGGCAGGTGCGTCACCAGGCGCGTCACCAGGTTGTGACGGTGGGTCGCGTTCTTGCTCCCCTTGTAGCCACGGTGCGGGAGTCCCCAACGGGCCAGCGCGGCCGCCGGGTACACCTCGCATGCGCGCCCCGAACCATCCCGGGGGACGTCGATTCCGGCATCGAGAAGGCGGCTCTCTAGAGCGGCCCAGCGCAGCGCCGGATACGCAATCCGGTCCGTGGAGACGCTCAGGGGAATCAGGCCTGTGCGAGAGCGCACGTGGAGATCCGTGGTGCGCTGAGCCATGTTGCGGCGCCACGCCGGATCGGTCGAAGGCGGAGCGGTCACCTGCCCGGTGGCCTGGGCGCAGATGTAGTCCACGAACGGTGCGGGCCAGCCGAAGGGAACGTCAATTCCTGCTCGGTGCACGTCGCGGACCACGGCCAGCACGTCGGCATCCGTCGCACCGAGGTCCACCCGTTCCACCACCACCCGGCCGGGTTCCTCCCGGATCACGGCGATGCCCGTGCGCGCGGGGTCCGCCGCGAGGTCCACGCCTGCGTATCGGCGGCGCGTCCGCGTCTGCGCATCGGGCCCCACGCGCTGAGCAGATTCGTGGGAGGGGGGCGCGGGCTCACCAGTCATGGGGCCACCCTAGGCCGCGGGGCCTGAGCGGGTGCCTACCATGGGGCATGACCGTTCGCATGCTGTCGATCGAGACCCTGGTCCCTGACACCGTCATCCGGCAGGAGGACGTCACGCGGCTCTTCGCGCAGCAGCCGGAGATGACGCGGTTGGGGTCCCGGCTCGTGCGCTCCGCGTTCGACGGCGCCGGGGTGGCCACGCGCCACACCGTCCTCCCGGAGCTGGGCACCGCGGCCGACCGCGCCGGCTCGGCTGCGGGTGCCGGGGCCGCACCCTCCGAGGACGTCCCTGGCGGATCGCCGCGAGCAGGGGGCGACGCCGCGGCGTCGCCGTTCGTCGACCCCGGAACCGGCCACCTGCTGTCACCGGGCACGCACGCGCGCAACCGGATCTACACGGAGCACGCGAAACGCCTGTTCGTGGAGGCGGCCCGCGCGGCCCTCGACGCGGCGGGGGACGAGGTCACCGCGGCGGACGTGACCCACGTGATCACGGTGTCCTGCACCGGGTTCTTCGCACCGGGCCCGGACGTGCGGGTGGCCAAGGACCTCAGGCTGCCCGTGGACGTGAAGCGCGCCCACTTCGGCTTCATGGGGTGCAATGCCGCGTTCCCCGCGCTGCAGGCGGCGGCCACCGCGTGCCGGGCGGATCCGGACGCCGTGGTGCTCGTCGTGTGCGTGGAGCTGTGCACCCTGCACCTGCACGTGCGCAACGACCCCGACACGGTGATGGGCAACGCCCTGTTCGCGGACGGCGCGGCGGCCGCGGTGGTGTCCGCGCGCGACGTCGCCGTCCCCGGCCCCACCCTCGAGCTCGTCGACTTCGAGACCACCCTGGCGCCCGTGGGCGAGGAGGAGCTCGCGTGGAGTGTGGGGGACGAGGGCTTCGAGATGATCCTGGGCAGCTACGTGCCCCGCATCATCGACGACCACGTGACGGACGCCCTGGCACCCCTGCTTCGGCGCACGGATCTCGCGGTGGCGGACATCCCCCAGTGGGCCGTGCACCCGGGCGGGCGCAGCATCCTGGACAAGGTGGAGTCCCGGCTGGGCCTGGCGGAGGAGCAGATGCTCCCATCTCGGGAGGTGCTCCGCGAGGCGGGGAACATGAGCAGCGCCACCATTCTCTTCGTCCTGGCCCGCCTGCTGCAGACCGGGGCGCCCGGGCCCGTGGCGGCCATGGCGTTCGGGCCGGGCCTGAGCATCGAGTCCGCCCTGCTCCGCCTCCTCCCGGCCGCGCAGCGCTGATGGACCCGCTGCTGCGCCACCGCTCCGTGGGGGAGCCCGAGCTCATGGACGATCCCGCATGTGATCCCGTGGCCCTGGACACCACCTACCGGCTGTTCGGGGTGATCAACCCGCTCGTGGCGTCCTGGCGTCCGGTCTACCGCCGCCACCTGCGCCCGGTGCTGCGGGCCGCGGCCCGCGAGGGACGCCCGGCCACGGTGCTGGACGTCGGGTGCGGGGGCGGGGACGTCGCCCGGGCCCTCGCGCGCTGGGCCGCCCGGGACGGTCTCGACGTGCGGATCACGGGCATCGACCCCGACGAACGGGCCACCCGGTGGGCCGCCGCCCACGACCGCGGGGCGGGCACCACCTACCGCACGGTGGCCAGCGGCGAGCTGGTGGCGGCCGGGGAGACCTACGACGCGGTGATCTCGAACCACATGCTGCACCACCTCACCCCCGCGGAACTGGCCGGGGTGCTCGCGGACTCCGAGGCACTGGCCCGCAGGGTAGCGGTGCACAACGACCTGCGCCGCAGCCGCGCGGCGTGGCTCGTCTACTGGGTGGCCACGCTGCCCCTGGCCCGCGCCCGCACCTTCGTGCGCTTCGACGGGCTGCTCTCGATCCGGCGCAGCCACGCTCCCGCCGAGCTGGCCGCGGTTCTGCCCCCTGGCTGGCGGGCCGTGCGGCAGCGGTTCTTCCGGCTGCTCGCGGTGCACCGCGCACAGGGGACGACGCCGCCCCGGACGGGCCGGGTTCGCACGTAGCCTGCGTCACCGGACAGGACTCAGGCGGAACCGGGCCTCGTGTCCTGGTCCCACCCCTGCTGCGGGGTGTCGCACGTCTCCCGGAACACGTACTGGGAGGGGCGTTTGCGCTCGCGGCTGGACCAGTCGATGGCCGGGCGGTGCGTGCGCTCGGGCACGTAGCCCAGCCGGTACACGGCCATGAGCTCCAGCTCGTCGGGGACATGCAGCATGTCCACGATCCGCTGCCACTGGTGCGGGGCCTCCATGGGGAAGGACACGAACTGGATGCCCATGCCCAGCTCCACCGTGGTCAGCCACAGGTTTTCCATGGCCGCGCCCATGCTGAACACGGAGTAGAAGCCGGAGAGCTCCTCCGGGCGGTACTCGCCGCGCTCGAGCATCACCCCGATCAGCAGGGGTGAGCCCGCCACGAGCTTGCGGTTCTCCTCGCCCAGGGTCTGCGGCACACGCAGCCTGTTCATGAGCGCCTGCCCGGACGGCGTGAACGCCCTGGAGGTGAACGGGCGCAGCAGCGCGGGCAGCTTGTCGAAGAGCATGCCGCTGCGCAGGGTGTCCATCTCCTTCTGGCTGAACCGGAAGTACTTCTTGTACCGGTCGAAGAACGTGCCCGCGCCCATCACCTCGGTCATGCTCTCCCCGCTGATGCGGGCCACGGTCTCGATGGTCTCCCGGTCCTCGATCAGCACGAACCGCCACGGCTGGCTGTTGAACTGGGACGGCGCGGCGGCGGCCGCACGGATCAGCAGCTGCTGGTGCTCGGGGCTCACGGGGTCCGGCCGGAACGGACCGTTGGTGGTCCGCCGGTTGAACACGACATCCAGGAATTCCACGCGTCACCTCCAGGCCAGCACGAGACCGGCCACGTAGCAGGGAGCCGCCACGAGGGCGTCTCGGGTGTGTCGCCGCAGCGGACGGGCGCCGTGGCGCTGCAGCAGGAACAGGGGAGCCAGGGCAGAGACCAGGGCGAGCGTCGTCGTCGAACGAGCCTTCAGCCCGGCGGCGCACGCGGCCGCGGTGAGCGCCGACGTGGCGATGTACAGGCCGTGGTGGACCCAGCGCACGTTGGACGTGTCGAGCAGGCCGAGGGCCACAGAACCGCCCAGGGCGCAGTTCGCCGTGTACGACGCCGCGGCGGCCGTGACGAGCGTTCGCACCGGGTCCATGGCTCTCCTTCACGACGGTGTGCTCCTCCTGTCCATCGTGTCACAGGTCACGGCATCGCCCGGGGACGCCGTGGCTCTGGAGCCCAGCGAATCGGGCCCACGGTGTGGGAGCGGTCGCGGCGCGCCTCAATGTGCCACGGGCCCCGGGGCTGCGGGTGGCCGGGAGCAACCTGATCGGCAACAGCTTCGGCATGTTCATGTGCCTGCCCAAGGAGAACTACGTGCCCATCCCCGAGGACCTCACGGTGTGGGGCGGGGACGACTGGCTCTTCTTCCACCAGCCGTGGCCCAACTGGGCGCTCATAGGTCCCACGGTGCGCAGCGAGGTCAGCGTGACGAGCCCGGAGGGGCAGTTCCAACGGTTGCTGGAGCGGGAGGGCGCAGGGCCGCCCACCGGTGGGGTGGGCGGCCCTGCACGTGTGGCAGCGGCTCACACGGCGCCTCAGAGGACCCGGGTGCGTGACTGTCGCGAACCTCCGGGGAGTCACTGAGGCGGGAACTCGCCGGTGTGCACCACGCTGCCGGAGTCCTCGTCGTAGTAGAACTCGGAGACGGCCCTTCCCCGGGGGGCCGCGTTGGCGTCTCCCTCGAGCGGGTACCGGTAGGTGACCCTGAGGTTGGCGTCGTCCAGGCGCTCCACCTTGGGCTCAAAACCGAAGGGCGTGGTGGACGCGGTGCCTAGGAAGATGCCGTGCGAGAACAGCATGATGGTCTCCGGCGAGGACGCGGTGGCGCCGTTGGTACTCACGGAGATCCAGGACAGCGCGGCGCAGCCGTTGTAGGTGGAGGTGTCCGCGGAGTCGATGGCCCACCCGGGATCGTTCGGAACGTCCGGACCGAAGGGCGGGGTCAGGAGGGGAGCCGCCATCCGCAGCGCGTACTCGGGCGAGTCGTTGGGGCAGCCGTCCGACGCGGCCTGCGGCGTGGGCTCCGGTGCGGGAGCGGACGCGGTGGCGGGTCCGGCGAGACCTCCGGCCAGGAGCAGCGCTCCGGCGGCCACGGCGGTGGTGCGGGTGGAAAGACGGGTGAGGTGTCGCATGACGTGACTCCTTGTGTTCTCCGTACGGCCACCGTTCGGCGACCTGGTTCCACACTGGGGGCTCGTCGCGTGATGTGCAATAGCAAACACGGGTGGCGGCGGGGTGTCTGCCCGGTCATGAGATGGCGAGCGCTGCGTCGTCGCACGTCAGGGGCGTGTTCTCCGTAAGGTCACGGTTGCATCACAGCAGTGGGCGGCGCTGCGTCACCCCCTGCGGGCCCGACTCAGCCGATGCCCGGGGGCCACTCGCCCGCGTGGTCGATGGACTCGGTGTCCGGGTTCCACGTGTAGGTGGACACGGCCCGGCCACGGGCCTCGGCGTTGCTCTCGCTGCCCTCCACGTACCTGTAGGTCACCTGGATCGTGGCGTCGTCCAGGCGCACGGTGCTCGGGGAGAAGCCGATGGCCTTGGACGTGGTGGTTCCCAGGTACTCGCCGTGGTGGAACAGCATCTGCGTGTACGGGGAGGAGACCGTGGCGCCCTCGATCACCAGGGTCACCCAGGACAGCTCCGCGCAGGGGTCGTAGTTGTCCGAGTCCTGGACCATCCAGTCGACGTTCTGCGTGCCGTCGGGGAACGCGGCCGGCACCTTGCCGATGTTCTCGTCCACCGCCTGCTGCGCGCTGGTGGTGGCGCACGAGTTCTTGGGCTCGGGGGACGACGCCGCCGGGGCCGGGGTGCTCGCCCGGTCGCCGCTGCCACGGGTGCCGGAGGGCGCACCGCTCCCGCCCGCGGGCTGCTGCGCCTCGTCCGGGGCGGACGGGGCCGAGGAAGCCGCACGGGAGCGGATTCCCGAGGTGGGGCCGCCGTCGATCTCGGACGTGGTGGACATGGACCGTGGCTGCTCGGTGGAGTCCGCGCCGCAACCGGTCAGGGACCCGGTGGCCAGCAGGGCCAGCGCCACCGTGGTCGCAAGTGTCCGGGATCGGTTCATGGTGTGCCCCTCGCGCTGTGCCGCCCCGTCGTCTCGCGGGTCGAGTTCAGCGTGCCCCGTTTGGTTCGCAACGGCAACAACCACATGATTACTCATGCGTACGTGTCGACCCGGGCGTCGTGGTGGCCGCCGGCAGCGTGGTGGCCACGGGCGTCGTCGTGACCGGCAGTGGAGCCGACGGCGCGCCCCGCCGTAGTCTGGCCGTGCGCGCGACCGCGCGGCACACCAGACACAGGCGAGGAGCACCCCATGACGCAGCCCATCCCGGACCCCAACCCGCTGGACGATCCCGAGGTGCAGGACCAGATCCTGGGCAAGGACGAGTTCGCGGAGACCTCCGGCGGCGAGGACGACGCCTGGGAGGAGGACGACGCCCAGTGGGGCCAGGACGCGGACCCGCTCAAGCACCCCGAGGAGGCCGACGTGCGTCAGCTGGCCGACGACGAGACGCTGATGGTGGGCCACGACACCGAACCCGAGATCCAGGACCCGGAGGTCGAGGCGCTCGCCGACGACCCGCAGGCGGACCGGGAGGTCAACCGCGGGCTGGAGGAGCGCGACGTGGACCCCGCCGACCCTGCCGAGTGAGCCTGGCGCACACGTGGTCCCCGGTGGTGTCGGAGTGAGGGGTTAGTCTTTTCCCATGTCTCGATTCAGCCCGTTGGAGTGGCCGGTCATCCGCCAGCTCCGCACCGGGGACCACACCGGCCGCAGCAGTGCGGTGCAGTCCCGCAGGACCCAGGAGATCACCGCGCGCACCGCCACGGCGGACCGCGTGGTGCAGAGCATCTGCCCGTACTGCGCCGTGGGCTGTGGACAGAAGGTCTACGTCAAGGACGAGCGCGTCATCCAGATCGAGGGCGACCCGGACTCTCCCATCTCCCGTGGTCGGCTGTGCCCGAAGGGCTCCGCGAGCGAGCAGCTCGTGAACTCCCCGGGCCGCCAGACGCAGGTCCTCTACCGCGCGCCCGGTGCCGCCGACTGGCAGCCCCTGGACCGGGACACGGCCATCGACATGATCGCCGACCGCTTCCTGGAGTCCCGACGCCGCGGCTGGCAGGACGCGGACGAGGAGGGCCGTCCGCTGCGCCGCACCATGGGCATCGCGTCCCTGGGCGGGGCCACGCTGGACAACGAGGAGAACTACCTCATCAAGAAGCTCTTCACCGCGGCGGGGGCGGTGCAGATCGAGAACCAGGCCCGGATTTGACACTCCGCCACGGTTCCCAGTCTGGGAACCTCCTTCGGCCGCGGTGGCGCCACGCAGTCACTGCAGGACATGGCCAACGCGGACTGCATCGTCATCCAAGGCTCCAACATGGCCGAGTGCCACCCCGTGGGCTTCCAATGGGTCACTGAGGCCAAGGCGCGCGGCGCCCGTGTGATCCACGTGGACCCGCGGTTCACGCGCACCTCCGCCGTGTCGGACAAGCACCTGCCCATCCGTGCGGGATCGGACATCGTGCTGCTCGGGGCGCTGATCAACCACGTCCTGAGCAACGACCTCTGGTTCCACGAGTACGTGCTGCACTACACCAACGCGGCCACCCTCATCAGCGAGGACTTCGAGGACGCCGAGGACCTCGACGGCATCTTCTCGGGCTACGACCCCGAGACCGGCGCCTACCACCTGAAGTCCTGGGGCTACCAGACCGAGGACGAGGGCCAGGGGGAGCGGGCCGACGAGAAGCGCAACCAGGGCCACGAGGAGCGGGCGCAGGCCGGTGGTCAGCAGTACGGCAGCGGCGGTGCCCCCGTGGGCTCCGGCACCCCGGTGCGTGACGAGACCCTGCAGCACCCGCGCACGGTGTTCCAGATCCTCAAGCGCCACTTCTCCCGGTACACCCCGGAGATGGTGCGGGAGACCTGCGGCATCTCGGAGGAGGACTTCGACTACCTCGCCCGCTCCGTCACGGAGAACTCCGGGCGGGAGCGCACCACGTGCTTCGCGTACGCGGTGGGGTGGACCCAGCACACACTGGGTGCACAGTTCATCCGCACGGCCTCGATCCTGCAGCTGCTGCTGGGCAACATGGGCCGCCCGGGCGGCGGCATCATGGCGCTGCGCGGGCACGCCACCATCCAGGGCTCCACGGACATCCCCACCCTGTTCAACCTGCTGCCCGGATACCTGCCCATGCCCTCGGTCACGGCGCAGAGCTTCTCCGAGTACGTGGACGGCATCCGCACCACCAGCCAGAAAGGGTACTGGGCGAACGCCGAGGCGTACTCGGTCAACCTGCTGAAGGCGTGGTGGGGGGATGCCGCCACCGCCGAGAACGACTGGGCCTACGACTACATCCCGCGCATCAACGGGGCCCACGGCACCTACCAGACGCTGATGTCCATGCTCAAGGACCAGGTGGAGGGGTACTTCCTGCTGGGGCAGAACCCCGCAGTGGGCTCGGCCAACGGCCGCATGCAGCGCATGGGCATGTCCCACCTCAAGTGGCTCGTGGTGCGGGACCTCAACATGATCGAGTCCGCCACGTGGTGGAAGGACGGCCCGGAGATCGCCTCGGGCGAGCTGAAGACCGAGGACATCGACACGGAGGTCTTCTTCATGCCCGCGGCCACGCACGTGGAGAAGGCCGGCTCCTTCACCCAGACCCAGCGTCTGGTGCAGTGGCGCCACCAGGCCGTGGCCCCGCCGGGGGACGCCCAGAGCGAGCTGGAGTTCTTCTTCGAGCTCGGCAACCGGATCCGGGAACGCCTCGCGGACTCCACGGACCCCCGGGACCGGCCGCTGCTGGACCTCACGTGGGACTACCCGCTCGACGAGCAGGGCGAGGTGGACCCGGTGTCCGTGCTGGCCGAGATCAACGGTCGCTTCGAGACCGGCGAGCAGGCGGGTGAGCCGCTGAGCAACTACGGCCAGATGCGCACGGACGGCTCCACGTCCGGCGGCTGCTGGATCTACACGGGCATCTACGCGGACCGCGTCAACCGCGCGTCGCTGCGCGTGCCCGGGTGGCAGCAGGACGAGATCGCCTCGCAGTGGGCGTGGGCGTGGCCCGCCAACCGCCGGATCCTCTACAACCGCGCCTCGGCGGACCCCGAGGGCAAGCCGTGGAGCGAGCGCAAGAAGCTCGTGTGGTGGGACCAGGAGGAGGGGCAGTGGACCGGCAAGGACAATCCGGACTTCCCGCTGGACCGCGCGCCCTCCGCGCGGCCGGGCCCGGACGCCGCCGGGCCGGACGCGCTCGCCGGTGACGACCCCTTCATCATGCAGGCGGACGGCAAGGCCTGGCTCTTCGCGCCCAAGGGCATGATGGACGGGCCCCTGCCCACGCACTACGAGCCGCAGGAGTCCCCGGTGGACAACCCGCTGTACACGCAGCAGCAGAATCCCGCGCGGATCATGTTCCCGCGGGAGGACAACCTGTCCGCGCCCAGCGGGCAGGCGCCCGGCACCGGTGTCTATCCGTTCGTGTTCACCACCTACCGGCTCACGGAGCACCACACGGCCGGCGGCATGAGCCGCTGGCTGCCGTACCTCTCCGAGCTGCAGCCCGAGATGTTCTGCGAGATCTCCCCGGAGCTCGCGCAGCTCAAGGGGCTGGAACCCTACGGGTGGGCCACCATCATCTCGCCGCGCTCCGCGATCGAGGTCAAGGTGCTGGTCACCGACCGCATGACACCGCTCACCGTGGCGGGCAGGACCATCCACCAGATCGGTCTGCCGTACCACTGGGGAGCGGGCTCGGACGCGGTGGTCACGGGCGACGGAGCGAACGACCTGCTGGGCATCACGCTGGACCCCAACGTGCAGATCCAGAACTTCAAGACGGGCTCGTGCGACATCGTCCCGGGGCGTCGGCCCCGGGGCGCCGACCGCCTGGAGCTGGTGCGCCAGTACCAGGAGCGGGCGGGGCTCACCGTGCGCACGGGCATGGAACGCATCACGGATCCCGAGCGTGAGCTCGGCCAAGGTCCGCTGCGAGGACGCGACAGCGGGGACGTCGCGGGGCAGTCCACGGCCTGGCGGCCGGACGCCCCCGTCACGGACCAGGAAGAAGACCAGTGAGCACGGACCGAGCGACACCCACCCCCAGCTTCGCGGACGACACCTACTGGGACCATCCGCACCACCGGCGCGGGTTCTTCACGGACACGTCCATCTGCATCGGCTGCAAGGCCTGCGAGGTGGCGTGCAAGGAGTGGAACCGCAACCCGGTGGACTCGGACTACGAGATCCTGGGTTCCTCCTACGACAACACGGGGGGTCTCGGGGCTGACACCTGGCGCCACGTGGCATTCATCGAGCAGTCCCAGGAGCGCATCGAGCAGGCCCGCGAGTCCGGGCGCGCGCTCGTGAGCCTCGGCATGCCGCGCGTGGGGCCCCCGGCGGCGTCGCCTGCCGCGGGCGGGTGCGCGTCCGGTTCCGCGGCTGCCGCGGAGGACTCCGCCGGGTGCGCGTGCGGTGGTTCGGGGCCCGACGACGCCGCGGGGCCCGGTTGCGCGTGCTCGTCCCAGTCCACCCCCGGCGTCACCGCGCCGGTGGGCTGCGGATCGGCGGGCGGCTGCGGCTGCTCCTCCGCCGGCCCGGCGACCGACGCCGCAGGCACGGGCGGGGACGGCTCCCCGGTGCTGGACACCCCCGACTTCCGGTGGCTGATGTCCTCGGACGTGTGCAAGCACTGCACCCACGCCGGATGCCTGGACGTGTGCCCCACGGGCGCGCTGTTCCGCACCGAGTACGGCACTGTGGTGGTGCAGGAGGACATCTGCAACGGCTGCGGCACGTGCGTGGCCGGGTGCCCGTTCGGGGTGATCGAGCGCCGCAACGACGGGCTGGTGGAGCCGAAGACTCAGCGGGGCGCCCCGCCCATGCCGGACACCGTGAAGGTGCCCCAGGACGGCATCGCCCAGAAGTGCACCCTGTGCTACGACCGCATGAAGAACGACCAGACCCCCGCATGCGCGCAGGCGTGCCCCACCACCTCCATCAAGTACGGGGAGCGGGAGAGCATGCTCGCCACGGCGCAGCAGCGGGTGGCCCAGCTGCACGAGCAGGGCAAGACCGAGGCGCGGCTCTACGGCGCCAACCCGAACGACGGCGTGGGTGGCACGGGCTCGATCTTCCTGCTCCTCGACGAGCCGGAGGTCTACGGGCTGCCGCCGGACCCGCAGGTGCCCACCAAGGACCTGCACCGCATGTACAAGCGGGCGGGCATGGCCGTGGTGGGCATGCTGGCCCTCGGCGCGGCGGCCTTCACGGCGGGTGAGCGCTCATGAGCCTCTCCCCGTACGACAGCTACCGCCCGCCCGAGGAGCCGCGGCGCAAGCGGCGTCGCCGGAACCGTGGACCGGGCGGGGGAGCGTTCCGCCGCGGCGGCGGGGACGGCTCCCGCGAGATGCCCATGGTGCCCGAGACGGAGTTCACGTCCTACTACGGCCGCCCGATCGTCAAGGCACCGCCGTGGGACTCGAAGATCGCCACGTACCTGTTCCTGGGCGGGCTGGCCGGCGGCTCCGCGATCCTGGCGCTCGGCGCGCACCTCACGGACCGGCCGGCCCTGCGCCGCAACTCCCGGCTGAGTGCACTGGGTGCGGCCGGGCTCGGCAGCATCGCCCTGGTCGCGGACCTCGGGCGGCCCGAGCGCTTCCTGCACATGATGCGCACGTTCAAGCCCACCTCGCCCATGAGCATGGGCTCGTGGGTGCTCGCGACGTTTGCCACGAATGCCGGTGTGGCCGCCGCAGTGGAGGTGGACCGCATTACGGGGCAGCGGCTCCCGCTGGGCCCCCTGCGCCCCGTGCTGCACGCGGTGGAGACTCCCACGAGTGTGGCCTCGGGCATCCTCGGGGCGCCCATGGCCACCTACACCGCCATGCTGCTCGGCGACACCTCGGTGCCCACGTGGCACGAGATGCACGGGCACCTGGCTTTCGTGTTCGCGAGCTCCGCGTCCCTGGCCTCCGGCGGGCTGGCCATGCTCACCACGCCGGTGGAGCAGGCCGCACCCGCCCGGTTCTTCGCGGTCGCGGGCGTTGCGGGGGAGCTCGTGGCCATGCGCGTGATGAAGGACGCCATGGACCCCGTGACTGTGGAACCCATCGAGCAGGGTCGGCCCGGCCAGTGGCTCGAGTGGAGCGAGCGGCTCTCGATCGCCGGTGGCCTGGGAGCGCTGCTCGGCGGACGACGCCGCTGGGTCGCCGCGGCCTCGGGACTCGCCCTGGTCTCGTCCTCGGCCCTCACACGCTTCGGCGTGTTCTGGGGCGGCAAGGAGTCCGTGAAGGACCCCAAGTACACGGTGATCCCGCAGCGCAACCGGTTGAACAAGCGCCGCGCCTCGGGCATCACGGACGACTCGATCACCACGGGCCCGCCGAGCACCGCGTAGGCAGAGCATGGCGGGCGACCCTGAGAAAGAGGGCAAAGGCCCCATTCATCACAAGAGTCGAACGGCAGTGGCGCTGGTCTTTCTCATGCTCGGCGTCGTCTACGTGCTGACGCTGGACAGTACGGTCATCGGGGTTCCATTCCTCCTCATCGGCCTCTCGATCCTGGCCACCGGGTGGTTCCCCCGCGCACGAGGACCGAAGGAATAGGGCCTCGAATCCGGCTCAGCGCACGGTGACCAGGGTGTCCGTGGTCTCCGGGAGCGCGGTGGTCTCGCCGATCACCGGGTAGCCCGGGACCTCGCCCACCACGAGCAGCCCGCCCGAGGTCTGGGCGTCCGAGAGCAGCAGCAGGGTGTCCTCCGTGACGCCTGAGCCCGCCGCGAGGTGGGGTCGCACCCAGTCCAGGTTGCGCCGCGTGCCGCCCGAAACGAATCCGTCCCGCAGCGCGTCGGCGGCTCCCTCCACGAGGGGCACGGCGGCGGCGTCGATCGTGGCGCCCACGCCCGAGGCGCGGCACATCTTGTACAGGTGGCCCAGCAGGCCGAATCCCGTGACGTCCGTGGCCGCCTCGACCCCGGCCGCCAGCGCGGCCCGCGAGGCGTCCCTGTTGAGAGCGGTCATGGTCTCGATCGCCGCGGGGAAGACCTCGCCCGTGGCCTTGTGCCGGTTGTTGAGCAGCCCCACGCCGATCGGCTTGGTCAGGGTGATCGGCAGACCGGGCCGTGCGGCGTCGTTGCGCAGCAGGCGCTGCGGGTCCGCGGTGCCCGTGACCGCCATGCCGTACGTGGGCTCGGGGGCGTCGATCGAGTGCCCGCCGATCACCGGGCAGCCGGCCTGCGCGGCAACGTCCAGCCCGCCCTGCAGCACCTCGGACATCAGCTCCATGGGCAGCAGCTCGCGCGGCCAGCCCACCAGGTTGATGGCCACCACCGGGGTGCCGCCCATGGCGTAGACGTCCGAGAGGGCGTTGGCGGCGGCGATCCGGCCCCAGTCGTGGGCGCTGTCCACCACGGGGGTGAAGAAGTCCGCCGTGGACACGACCGCGAGGTCCGGGCGCACGAGAACGGCCGCGGCGTCGTCGCCGTCGTCCAGGCCCACGAGGACGTCCGGCGCGTTCTGACCAGTCAGCCCGCGCACCGCGTCCTCCAGCTCTCCCGGGGGGATCTTGCACGCGCAGCCGCCGCCGTGGGCGTAGCTCGTGAGGCGGCCGAGACCCGCTGCGGGGTCCTGGGCGGGGGAGTCCGTGGTGCGTTCGCTCATGGGGCCAGTGTAGGAACGCGCTCCGACAGGCTGCTGAGCATGCGGGTCCGCGGGCGGTGGTACATTCGGCCGCGGAGGCGTCCGTGTCCTGGTGGGCGCCCCGGTCTTCAAAACCGGTGAGACCGAGCACCTCGGTCTGGCGGGTTCGATTCCCGTCCGCCTCCGCCAACCTTTCGAGCATCAGGACCCCGGGGACTGCTGCGACCACGCCCGCGGCCGGTCGGCCGCCCACCCGGGAGGCTGCCACGCCCCAGTGCTCGCGGTGGGCGCGCGCGGGGCCTTCGCGGGCACCCGTGCGCAGCTCCCGCCGCATCCCGGGGCGCGCGCTCACCCGGGCGTTGAAGGGCCGACGCGCAACCGGGACGGCCGTGGGACACGGCCTCCCATCATCCACCCGAGGAGCATCGTGAGCACAGAGGACCCCCGCCGTCGCATCCCCCGCACGGACCGCGTGCTGGCGGACCCGCGGGTCCGTGCGGCGGCCGGAGGACTGGGCGACGCCGCGGTGCGAGCCGCCGTCCTCGCCGTCCAGCAGCGCGCGCGGGCCGGTGAGATCGCCCCGGAGGCCGTGGTGGACGCGGTGGTCACGAGCCTGAGCACCCGCGGCGCGAGCAGCCTGACCCCGGTGCTCAACGCCACCGGCGTGGTGGTGCACACCAACCTGGGCCGGGCCCCGCTCTCCGACGCCGCGCGGCAGGCCGTTCTCGACGCCTCCGGCTACGTGGACGTGGAGCTGGAGCTGGCCACCGGGCAGCGCTCGGCGCGCGGCGAGGGTGCCCGGGAGGCTCTGCTGGAGGCGTGCCCCGCTGCCGAGGACGCGCTGGTCGTGACCAACGGCGCCGCCGCGCTGGTGCTCGCCACCACGGCCCTGGCCGGCACCCGCGAGGTGGTCGTCAGCCGGGGGGAGTTCGTGGAGATCGGCGCGGGGTTCCGGCTCTCGGACCTCATGGAGTCCACGGGGGCGCGTCTGCGCGAGGTGGGCACCACCAACCGCACCCACCCGGACGACTACGCGGCCGCGCTGGGTCCGGAGACCGGGTGCATCCTCAAGGTCCACCCCAGCAACTTCCGGGTGGCGGGCTTCACCTCGGCCGTGCCGCTGCGGGAGCTGCGGTCCCTCGCGGACGAGCACGGCGTGCCGCTCGTGGTGGACGTGGGCAGCGGCCTGCTGACCCCGGACCCCGCGCTCCCGGACGAGCCGAGCCTCTCGGAGGCCCTGGAGGCCGGGGCGGACGCCGTGATCGCGAGCGGGGACAAGCTCCTCGGCGGCCCCCAGGCGGGCCTGCTGCTCGGGCGTGCGGAGACGGTCCGGCGCCTGGCGCGCTTCCCGCTGGCCCGGGCGGTGCGCGCGGACAAGCTCACGCTCGCGGCCCTCGAGGCGACCCTGCGCGGGGGCGCGACGCCGGTCGACGTCGCCCTGCACGCGGAACCCGGCCGCCTGCGGGAACGCGCGGAAGCCCTGGCCGCCGCGGTGGGCGCGGAGGTCGTGCCCCACGACGGTCGTGTGGGCGGCGGCGGCGCCCCGGGGGTGCCGCTGCACGGGTGGGCCGTGCGGCTGCCCGAGGCCACCGCCCGCTCCCTGCGCCTCGGGCGCCCGGCCGTGCTGCCCCGGGTGCACGACGGCGCGTGCCTCGTGGACCTGCGCTGCGTGCCGGAATCCCGTGACCGGGACCTGGCCGACGCCGTGACGGCGGCGCTGGAGGGGCTCCGCTGATGCACGTGGTGGCGACCGCCGGTCACGTGGACCACGGCAAGAGCACCCTGGTCCGGGCACTCACCGGCATCGAACCGGACCGCTGGGACGAGGAGAAGCAGCGCGGGCTGACCATCGACCTCGGCTTCGCGTGGACCGAGCTGCCCTCGGGCACGCACGTGGCGTTCGTGGACGTCCCCGGGCACGAACGCTTCCTCGGGAACATGCTCGCGGGGGTCGGGCCCGCACCGGTGGTGTGCTTCGTGGTCGCCGCGGACGAGGGTTGGCAGGAGCAGTCCGGCGACCACCGGGACGCCGTGGCCGCCCTCGGGATCAGCCACGGGCTGATCGTGGTGACCAAGGAGGACCGTGCCCCGGAGCGGGTCGACGCCGTGATCTCCCGCGCTCGCTCAGAACTCGCCGGCACGGGACTCGCGCAGGCCCCCGCCGTCGTCGTCTCCGCGCGGCAGGGCACGGGTCTGGACGAGCTGCGCGACGCGCTGGACGCCGTGCTGCACGACGTGCCGGAACCGGACGCGACGGCGCGCGTGCGGCTGTGGATCGACCGCGCCTTCACCATCTCGGGGGCGGGGACCGTGGTCACCGGCACGCTCACGGCGGGGACGCTGCGCACCGGCGACCGGATGACGCTGCGCGGGGTGGAGGGGCAGCAGACCGTCACCGTGCGCTCGCTGCAGAGCCAGAACCGCTCCGTGACGCAGATCGGGCCCACCGCCAGGGTGGCCGTGAACCTGCGCGGGGCCGACCGGGACACGATCCACCGTGGTGACGTGCTCCTGACCCCCGAGACCTGGCCCGCCACGGAGGTCCTGGAGGTGCGCCGCAACGGCGGGGCGCCGTTCATCGAGGTCCCCGAGGAGCTCGTGGTCCACGCGGGCACCGCGGGCGTGGGCGCGAGGATCCGGCCGCTGGACGCCGAGCACGCGCGGTTGCAGCTGGACCACGCCCTGACCCTGTTGCCGGGCGACGGGCTCGTGCTGCGCTACCCGGGGGCCCGCGTGGTCGTGGGCGGTGCCCGGGTGCTGGACGTGGACCCGCCCGCGCTGTCCCGCCGCGGTGACGGCACCCGCGAGGCCGCCCGGCTCGCCCGGATCCCCGACCTCGGGGACCCGGTGGCGGAGACCGTCAAGCACGGGGCGGTCCCGCTGCAGCGGCTGCGGCTGCTCGGGTTTGCCACGGATGGAACCCTGCCGGACGACGTGGTGTCCACCGGGCAGTGGTGGATTCACGCCCCGCGCCTGGAGGAGTGGGCCACCCGGCTGCGCGCTGCCGTGGAGGCCGCCCACGAGGGGGAGCCGCTGGCACCGGGGCTGTCCCGCGGGGCCGCACGCACGGTGCTCGGTGAGCCCGGGGCGCACGTCCTGGCCGCCGTGGTCGACCGCGCGGGGCTCGCGGACCGGGACGGGTACCTCGCGGTGCCCGGACGGCCGGGCGGACTCGGCGCCGCGGAGCAGGGCGTGGCCGCACTGGAGGCCCGGCTGCGTGCCCAGCCCTTCGCGGCCCCCGAGGCCCACGACCTCGATGCGCTGCGGCTCGGTCCGCGCGAACTCGCCGCGGCGCAGCGGCTCGGTCGGCTGCTGCGGCTGCCGGGCGACGTCGTGCTGCTGCCCACCGCGCCCGCGCTCGCGATGCGCGAGCTCGCCCGCCTCCCGCAGCCCTTCACCACGAGCCAGGCCCGGCAGGCGTGGGGGACCACCCGCAGGGTGGCGATCCCGCTGCTCGAGCACCTCGATGCCAGGGGATGGACCCGTCGGGAGGATGGCACCACCCGCAGCATCGTGCGCTGAGGGGACCCGGCAGGGGGTCCCCGGACTGCGCGCCGTGAGCGAAACCCCTCCCCGGTCGGCCCGCGGGCCACTAAGGTCTGGGACACGACACCGGCAGTGCCGAGAGCCGGGGCGGGAGACCCCGCCCCACCGAGGCCCCCGGCGCGCATCCCGATCCCGCGGGCCCGGAGCCGACCGGCCCGCACGAGCACGGAGGAGCACCCATGACCGACACCCCCGCCCAGGATCCCCAGAGGCAGAACGAGCAGCCCCCGCTCGAGAACGGCACCCCGGACGGCTCCGTGCCGCAGGGTGGAGCCGCCCAGAACGGTGCGCCGCAGGGCGAGACCATCGGCGCCACCGGTGACGCCCAGGACTCGTCGCTGGAGAAGGACCCCTCGGACTGGGTCAGCGGCGACGAGCCCATGACCGCGGCCCAGAAGTCCTACCTGGACACCCTCGCCAAGCAGGCCGGCGAGGAGCTGCCCGCGGACCTCACCAAGGCCCAGGCCTCGGAGCACATCGAGCGGCTCAAGGGCTCCTCGAACTGACCCCGCTGCCGGAACCACGCCCCGCGCGCGCCTGACGTCCAGGCCGCTGCGGGGCGTTTTCCATGCGGCGCACAGCTCCACCCGGTGTGCCGGGCCATCCTGGGTGTTTGCCGAGACAGGAAAGCCTCAACTTGCTTGTGGGCAACCGATTCCCGGCCGATGATGATCGCGTGTTCGCATCGATCGCGGGACTGCCCGCCCATCCGCTCCTCGTCCACCTGTCCGTCGTCGCCGCTCCCGTGGGTGCGGTCCTCCTTCTCCTCTGGGCCACCGTGCCGCGCTGGCGCGCCCGTCTCGGCACCGTCACGGTGGGGGTCAGCGCCGTGGCCTTCGCGGCCTCCCTGCTCGCCAAGAGCACGGGCGAGGCCCTGCTGCCCGCCATGGGTCTCAGCGAGCACGCCCCCGGTCAGGTGGGTCCGCACGCGCAGTACGCGGACCTGCTGGTGGTGGCCGTGGCTCTGTGCCTCGGCATCTCGGTTCTGCTCTACGCGGCGCAGCGCTGGCTCACTGCGGACCGCTTCGCCCGCCGGGAGACCGTGCTGCTGGCCCTGCGGGTGCTTGCGGTGCTCGCGGCGGCCTTCTCCCTGGTGATGGTGGCGCTCACGGGCCACGCCGGGGCGCAGCTGGTGTGGGGTGACTTCCCCGGCTGACCCGCGCGCGGTGGGTAGCCGGCCCGACGACGCCGCGGGGACAGCCCGCCTGGCGACCGCGCGGCGATGCCCCGTCCCGCGACAGCCCTACCCGGCGACAGCCCGGCCGGGCACCAACCCGGCCCGACAACAACCGGGCCCGACGACGCCGGGGCGCGCTGGCGGCGTCGTCGTCGGCTTTGCCGGGCTCCGCGCCCGCGCAGTAGATTGACCCCCGTGCCCCAGGACCCCAGACCCACACTGAAGACCACGCTCATCGGCTCGGGGGAGCACCGTGTGGTGTTCCTGCACGGACTGTTCGGGCGGGGCAAGAACTTCACCAACATCGCCAAGGGGCTGCAGCCCGAGTTCAGCTGCCTGCTCGTGGACCTGCCCAACCACGGTGAGTCCGCGTGGACCGAGAGCTTCGGCTACGCCGCCATGGCGGACACCGTGGCCGAGCAGCTGAGTGCGGACTTCGCCGCCGCGGGCCCCGTGGACGTGGTGGGGCACTCGATGGGCGGGAAGGTGGCGATGGTGCTGGCGCTGCGCCACCCCGATCTCGTGCGCCGGCTCGTGGTCGAGGACATCGCCCCCGTGGACTCGCAGGAGGCGGACACCACCTCCTCGCGCGGCAACTTCGAGCACCTGCTCGGTTCGCTCAAGCGCCTGGACCTCACCGGCATCACCCACCGTTCCCAGGCCGACGCCGCCCTGCGCGCCGACATCCCCGATGACACCGTCCGCGGGTTCCTCCTGCAGAACCTGCGGCACCGGGACGGCGGTTTCGGCTGGCAGCCCAACCTGGACCTGCTGCACGACGAGCTCGGGGTGATCGGGGCCTGGCCGGCCGACGACGTCGCCGGGCTCAGCTACCCGGGCCCCGTCCTGTGGGTGGCGGGGGAGAACTCGCCGTACATCCAGGAGGCGGACGCCCCGGCCATGCGGGCGCTGTTCCCCAAGACCGTGCGGATCACCGTGCGCGGCGCAAGCCACTGGGTGCACGCGGACCGGCCGGAGCAGTTCACCAAGGCACTGCGCACGTTCCTGCTCGCAGACCACCGGGCGTGAGCGGCCCGCCCGATAGCTCCGCCGGCGGGGACAGCGCCACCACCCAGGGCGTGGTCCTGGTGCTCGCGGCCGCCCTCGTGACCCAGACGGGGGCTGCGGTCGCCGTATCCCTCTTCGACGAGGTCGGAGCGCTGGGCGCCGTGTTCCTCCGGCTCGCGCTGGCCGCGGTGGTGCTGAGCGTCGTCGTGCGCCCGCGGTGGTCCGCCCTGACCCGTGCGGACCTGCCAGTGGTGCTGGGCTTCGGGACCGCCCTGGGCGCCATGAACATGCTGATCTACCAGGCCATCGCCAGATTGCCGCTGGGGGTGGCGGTGACCATCGAGCTGCTCGGCCCGCTCGTGCTCTCCGTGGTGCTCTCCCGCCGAGTGAGCGGTGCGCTGTGGGCCGCGCTCGCGTTCGCAGGGGTGCTGCTGCTCAGCGGGGTGGGCCCCGGAACCGGGGCCCCGGACCTCAGCGGTGTGCTGTTCGCGCTCGCCGCCGCGGGCATGTGGGTGCTGTACATCCTGATGTCCCGGCAGGCGGGCCGCTCGTTCGCGGGAGTCCAGGGACTTGCCATGGCCATGGTGGTCGGAGCGGTGCTCGCGGCCCCGTTCGGGATCGTCAGCGGTGGCGCGGCCCTGCTGCAGCCGTGGGTGCTGCTGGTGGGGCTCGCGGTGGCGGTGATGTCCTCCGCGCTGCCGTACGCGCTGGAGCTCGCGGCACTGCGACGGCTCGCCGCGGAGACCTTCTCCATCCTGGTCAGCACGGCCCCCGCGGTGGCGGCGCTGGTGGGCTGGCTGCTGCTCGGGCAGGCCCTGGGGCCCCTCGAGCTGTGCGGCATGGGGCTCGTGATCCTCGCCAGCGTGGCGGCGGTGCGCTCCGGACCCAGACCGGGCCGCCGCACCCCGGAGGACCTCCTGCCACCCGCACCCTGATCCCGGGTCACCTCACGGTCGGGGGGATCTGCGGGCCGTGCGTGCGGGCCGCTGTTCCGGGGCCCTCCGTCTCGTGGCCCGCTGTCTCGGGGTTTCCGTCGCGGCGGGCCATCCCGCGACGGAGCCTTGACGACGGGGTCTCGACGACGGAGCTGAGACGATGGGGCCCCGATGACGACGCCACGAGGCCACCGGGGCGCGGCGAGCGGGCCCGGGCCCGTGCGGCGTCGGAGCGCAGGCCTAGGATCGGTGCCCATGGGCTTCACACGCGCCGAGCTGGACTCCTACCGGGACCGCACCGTCCCGGATCTGCTGCCGGATCCTCTGCGGCTGCTGTTCGTGGGCATCAACCCGGGGCTGTGGACCGCGGCCACGGGAGCGCACTTCGCCCGTCCCGGCAACCGGTTCTACCCGGCGCTGCACCGTGCGGGCATCACGGACACGCGCATCGACGCCGCGGCCGGCTACGACCCCGCAGACCTCGCCCAGCTCACGGGCCGTGGGATCGGGATCAGCAACGTGTGCCCGCGCGCGACCGCACGGGCGGACGAACTCACCCGGGAGGAGCTGCGAGAGGGCGCCCGCCGGCTCGACCGCCTCGTCCGGGAGCACCACCCGGCCGTGGTGGCGGTGCTGGGGATCACGGCCTACCGGGAGGCGTTCGAGCGCCCCGGCGCTGCCACGGGCAGGCAGGACGCGCCCTGGCCGGGCACCGCGCTGTTCGTGGCGCCCAACCCCAGCGGACTCAACGCCCACTCCTCCCTGGACGACCTTGCGCACGCCTACGCCGAGATCGCCCGGGCCGCGGGTGTCCTCCCGGGCCGGTAGCACCCCGGCGGTAGCATCGGAAGTCCCCCCTCCCGCCCGGCACCACGCGCCGCGCGGGTGACCCCGAAAGGCGGCCGATGTCAGAGCACGCAGATCCCCCCACGTCCTCGCCGGGTGCCGTGAACCGGTTCCGGTCGGCATGGGCCTCTCACCGGTGGCTGCGACCCGTGGCGGGCATGGCCGCGTGCGCGGTGCTCTACACGGTGTGCGGGGTCACCGGTCAGCTCGCGTCGAGCGGGGCGGTGGTCCTGCTGGCCGGGGTGCTGCTGATTGCCTCCGTGGTGGGATTCATCTGGTTCGCCGTGCTGCTGGTCCGCAGCCTGTGGCGCTCGTGGCGCGTGCACGAGAACCGCGCGGGGCGCTACACCAGGAGCGAGCGCGCCGTCGTGGCCACCCAGGACGAGGCGCAGAGCTACTGGGCCGGTGCCAAGGAGCTGTCCCGCATGCTGGCCGCGGACCAGGTGCCGAACGCGGGCCAGGTGTGGGGAGTGGTGCTCCAGCCGGGCGAGCGGCTGATCATCGACGCCCCCGCGGACTACGCCCGGTACTACGGCACGGATGCGGTGTACCAGCACACGAGCGGGTTCTTCTTCGGCAGCACGTCCTACGTGGTGGCGGCCTACGGCGCCACCACCCTGGCCAACTCGTCCCGTCGCAAGGCTGCCGAGCAGGCGGCCCAGACCCAGTGGCGGGAGATCCAGCAGGCCCGGGTGATCGTCACCGACCGGCGCGCGCTGTGCCAGCGCGGGGACGGGCGGTGGCTCAGCTTCTGGTACGGCGGAGCCACCGCCCTCTACCCCGAGCCGGAGAACTGGAACGTGGTGTTCGACTTCCCGGACACCGAGCCCCTCATGCTCCACGGGCCCGCGGCTCCCTACGTGTGCGCGGCCGCGGTGCATGCCGTGTACGGGCCGGACGGCATCATGACGCACCCCGGACTGGAGCGGCTGCGGGTCTGAGACCCCCGCGGACGCCCCGGACCGCGTGCTGCACCTGCCGGCGCCGCGTGAACGGTCCGCACGGAGGTCAGTTGCACGACGACGCCCGGACCACGTGCGCGTCACCTCCGGGTGACGCCGACAACGATCCGCGATGATGTCAGCGGCTCGACGCCGCCCCGGTGAGGGGCAGCACCCGCAGCCCCGCTCGGGGGTCGCTGCGCGGTGTGCCGCCCCGGGCGAAGTCCGCCCACGCGCGGCGCAGCCGGGCGCCGTCGGAGAGGACCTGCTCCCACGTGTGCCCCTCCACCAGCGGGGTGCGCTCCCACACGTCGTGGCCCGGGAACAGCAGGGGCAACTCCGAGATGTGCGCACCTGCCACCGGGTTGCGGCCCACACCCCACGAGAACTCGTACCGGTACCCGGTGCCCCCGGCCTGCGCGTGGCGCTGCGCGAAGCGCTCCGCGCCCCGGCCGTAGAGGCGCCGGGTGAAGGGCGTGATGAGCAGCCGCTCCACGCGTCTGGCCCTGCGGGGGTGCTGCATCCGGGAGAGCAGTGGTGGGATGCGGGCGGTGAACAGGGCCGCTTCCCGCGTGGTGTGGCCCACGAGGACCTCCACGTGCGGCGCCGCCTCCCGCCACGCCGTGTCGAGCTCGGCCTCCGCGGGCAGGGGGTCGTGGCCGTACTGCAGCCCGAAGGGCATCTGCCCCTTGAGCCCGTGCCGCACGGCCGCCTGGGCCACCCGCTGCTGCACGGCGCGCACCTGCTCCAGCGGCGCGTCCCGGGCCAGCGGTGCGGCGGTGGCGGCCATGAGGGCGCTCATCCTCGCCCGGCCCCTGAGCAGTCCGAAGGGCGCGCTCTGGATGATCGCCCTCCGGAACAGGCCCCGGGCCTGCGGCACGACCATGAGGTGCGCCACGGCGTCCCCGCCCGCGGACTGCCCGAAAGCCGTCACGCTACCGGGGTCCCCGCCGAACGCCGCGATGTTCTCCCGCACCCAGCGCAGCGCGGCCACGATGTCCAGCAGCCCCAGGTTGGCGGGGATGTCCTCCCCGTTGCCGAGGAAGCCGAGCAGCCCCAGCCGGTAGGTCACGCTGACCACCACCACGTGCTGCTCGGCCACGAGCGCGGCGGGGTCGTAGAACGGGGCGTCCCCTCCACCGGCCGCGTAGGAACCCCCGTGGATCCACACCATCACGGGCAGCGAGGCATCCGCGGGGGTGCCCGCCGGTACCGTCACAGACAGCCTCAGGCAGTCCTCGTCCTGGGGCAGGTCCCCGATGTTGCTGCCCACGATCTCGTCCAGGAACGGCATGGGTGGCTGCGGGCACGCGGGCGCGGGCTCCGTGGCGTGGACGGGGGACGACGCCGCGGCTGCCGGCTGCGGACGCTCGTACCGTCCCGCGCGGGCGTACCGGATGCCGGTGGCCCGGTCCACGGGGCCGTCGTGGCGTCCGATCACGGTGCCGCACGGAGCACTCCAGCGGGGCGCTCCGGCGCCAGCGGGGGTCTCAGTCACCGGGGCCCTCCAGACGCAGGCTCATCCCGACGGTGCGCGGTGCCCTGTCCTCGAAGCCGTGACGCGCGTACAGGGGCTGGCCGGGACCGTCGGCCATGAGGCTCACGTAGGCGCCCGGGGGAGCGGAGGCGCGGATGGTGTCCAGCAGGTGCTCGAGGACGGCGCTTCCCAGGCCCTGACGCTGGTGCTCGGGCAGCACGGCCATGTCGATCACGTGGAAGTACCACCCGCCGTCCCCGATCACACGGCCCATGCCCACCGTGGCCCCGCTCTGGACGTGGCGCACGTGCACGGCGGCCCACGCACCCGCAATGCCGGCCTCGGCCTGCTCGCGGGTCTTGGGGTGCATGCCGGTGTCCCGGCGCAGTGCGAGGTAGTCGACCACGGAGGGCGGACCCTCCAGCAGGGTGTATCCGGGACGAACGTCGGTCATGGGACCATCCTGGCCCACCCGTCCGACATGCGCAGCGGCGGTGCCCGTGCGGCCGGGCCCTATGCTGGTCCCCGGACAGCGGCGGACACGGTCAGAGGAGGCGGCACCCGGTGGAGCTCGAGGCGGAGGCCGTGTTCGACGTCGTGGACCTGCTGGGCGTGCTCACCAACGGCATCCTGGGCGGGGTGGTGGCCCGGCAGCTGCGCATGGACCTCGTGGGGTTCGTGGTGCTCGCGATCGTCTCGGGACTGGGCGGCGGCATGCTGCGCGACACCCTCCTGCAGCAGGGGTTCCCCGTGGCGCTGACCAATCCCGCGTACCTCACCACGGCGCTCGCGGGCGCACTGGTCGCCTACCTCATGGTCTTCGGCAGCAAGTGGACCTTCCGGGCGCTGTTCGTCGCGGACTGCCTCTCCGTGGGCTGCTGGGCCGCCACCGGCACCGTCAAGGCGCTCGGCGCGGGGCTCGCGTGGCCGCCCGCGATCCTGCTGGGCGTGGTCACGGCGGTGGGCGGCGGCATGATCCGCGACATCGCCGTGGGCCGGCTGCCCGCGATCTTCGGGGGCAACACCCTTTATGCCACAAGTGCGCTGCTCGCGAGCGGTCTCATGGCCCTGCTCTCCGTGCTCGGGCACCCCACGTGGGGCATGGCCGGGGCCATCGTGCTCAGCGCCGTGCTCAGCGTGTCCGCGCGGCGCTTCGGCTGGCGCCTGCCCGGCCCCGCCAACCTCAGCCCCGGGGCGCTGAAACGGCTGCGGCGCCACCCCACGCCGGGCAAGCACACGCGCCGCGGCTGAGCCTCGGCCCGGGGCCCTGCCGTGGCCGGCGCGCGGTGCCACGGGCCCCTCCCTCGAGTGCGGGCACCCCGCTCACACGGCCCACCGCACAAAGGACGCGCGGCGGAAGGGGGCGCTGCGCGCTCGGGTGCTGGGGGAGGATGCTCACGGTCGCAGACTACCCGGGCCTGTGGGCTGGATGGGGGGACAACACCTCTGCGCTCTCCAGATGACGCACACGGGTCTCGGCGGCCCAGCCCGGAACTGGCCCGCCGGGGCGTGCGCCTCTCCGTCCGCAGGGCCCCCGCTACGCTGGTTCCATGTCCGTCCCCAAGATCGTGCTGTTCTACGTGTTCACCCCGCTCGCGGACCCGGAGGCCGTGAAGCTGTGGCAGCTGAACCTCGCGCAGCGCTCCGGGGTGAAGGGCCGGATCATCGTCTCGGAGCAGGGCATCAACGCCACCGTGGGCGGGGACATCCATGACGTGAAGGCCTACGTCCGCGGCCTCAAGGAGTACGCCCCGTTCCAGCACGCGGACATCAAGTGGTCCGACGGGGCGGGGGACGACTTCCCACGGCTGAGCGTGAAGGTCCGCCCGGAGCTCGTGACGTTCGACGCCCCGGACCTCATCCGCGTCACCGAGCACGGCGTGGAGGGCGGAGGCACACACCTGACACCCCACGAGGTGCACGAGCTCGTGGAGCGGCGCGGTGAGGACGTGGTGTTCTTCGACGGCCGCAACCAGCTGGAGGCGGAGATCGGGAGATTCCGCGGCGCCGTCGTGCCCCGCACCGAGACCACGCGGGACTTCCTGCGGGAGCTGGACTCCGGCGCCTACGACCATCTCAAGGACAAGGCCCTGGTGACCTACTGCACCGGCGGGATCCGCTGCGAGGTGCTGAGCGGGCTGCTGCGCAACCGCGGGTTCCGGGACGTGTACCAGCTGGACGGCGGGATCGTGCGCTACGGGGAGGCCTACGGGGACCGCGGCCTGTGGGACGGGTCCCTCTACGTCTTCGACGAGCGCCGGCACATGGAGTTCTCGCTCTCGGCCCGGTCCCTGGGGCGGTGCGTGCAGTGCGGGGAGGCCACGCCCCGGTACGTGAACTGCGCCAACCAGCAGTGCCGCCGGCTGTTCCTGTGCTGCGAGACCTGCACGGGCGCGGGAGCCCGGACCCGGTGCGCGGACTGCGTCCCGGTGGCCGCCTGACGGACCAGCCACTCGCACGACCCCGTGGCGGCCGCCGTCACCCACCCCGAGACCAGGAGACCACCGTGGAGAACCCTCAACCCACCGTCACCGACGCCGCAGTGACCGCCCTGCACACCGGGGAGGTGCGGGCTCACCGGTGGGACGGCCGGGAGCTGGAGACCGCCGCCGAGAAGTCACCGCGTACCGGGAGGCTCTTCCTGAGCGGCACCGGGTTCATCGGGGACGAACAGGGCGACCTCCAGCACCACGGCGGTCCGGACAAGGCGGTGTGCTGCTACGCGGCCGAGAACTACGACGCGTGGTGCGCGGAGGGGCGGGACCTCGGCCCCGGGGCGTTCTCGGAGAACCTCACCCTGCGCGGTGCCACGGAGGACCGCGTGTTCCTGGGCGACACGTTCCAGGTGGGCACCGCACTGGTCCAGGTCACCCAGCCGCGGACCCCCTGCAACACCATCTCGCGCCGCTGGTCGGACTGGGACCTGCCGCGGGAGATGGAGCGGACGGCCCGTACCGGCTTCTACCTGCGGGTCCTGCGGGAGGGCCACGTGGGCGCCGGGGACGCCTTTGAATTCATGAGCCGGCCCTCGGGTGCGGTGTCCGTGGGCGACGTCGTGCGCATCATGGCCGCCGGGACCGTGGACCGGGAGGCATACCGTGGCCTGGCGTCCGCGCCCGAGTTCCCGGAGCAGTGGCGCCGCAAGGTCCTGCGCCGACTCGGGGAGAACGGTCTGCTGTGAGCGCACGACGCCGCCGCCGTCCGGGCCCGCACCCGGCGCACCTGCCGCTCGCGCGTGCGGGGTCGACCCGTCCCGTCCCGGCCCGATCCGGACTCGCCCTGCGCCGTGCGCCCGGAAACGACCCCGGGCCCCGATCACCCCTGCAGGACGCGGTTCCCGCCGGGTGCGCCAACGGTCCCGGGCAGTATCGCGCCCCGTTCTCGATCCAGCCCCGACACGCACCCCGTCCGAGACACCGAGCAGCGAGAAGGAACCCGCGATGACCCAGGACGCCGCCCACCCGTTGCCGCACCCCCTCACCGGGCAGCCGTTCCCCTCGCCGGTGCCGCCCGGCACAGGGTGGCCCGAGGACCCCGCCGCCACAGACACCCCCGTGGCGCACGACGCCGCCGCGGTGCGCGATCTCGCCGCGACCGCCGAGGACGTGGACCAGCTCAACGCGATGGCCAGCGTGTGCCGTGCGTGCGAACGGCTCGTGCAGTGGCGTGAGGACGTGGCGGAGACCAAGCGCGCATCCTTCGCGGGCGAGCCGTACTGGGGCAGACCCGTGCCGTCCTACGGGGACCCCCGGGCGCGCGTGGCGGTCATCGGGCTGGCCCCCGCGGCGAACGGCGGGAACCGCACGGGGCGCATGTTCACGGGGGACCGGGCGGGGGACTGGATCTACGCGGCCCTGCACCGCGCGGGGTTCGCCGAGCACGAGACCGTGAGCACCGCCGGCGACGGCCAGGCACTGCACGGGGTCCGCATGGTCGCCCCCGTGCGCTGCGCCCCGCCCGCCAACAAACCGACGCCCGACGAGAAGGCCGCGTGCGGTGGCTGGTTCGACCGTGAGATCGCCCTGCTCACCGAGCTGCGGGGCATCCTGGCGCTCGGCGGCATCGCGTGGCAGACCGTGCTCGCCGCGGCCGTGCGGATGGGCTGGGAAGTGCCCCGGCCGCGCCCGAAGTTCGGGCACGGCGTCGTCGTGCCCCTGCGCACCCCCGACGGCCGGGACGTGCGGCTGGTGGGCTGCTACCACGTGAGCCAGCGCAACACCTTCACGGGTCTGCTCACCGAGCAGATGCTCGACGGCGCCCTGGCCCTGGCCGCCTCGGCGGGCACCTGATCGGGGCGCCGAGTGCCCGACGGCCCGGTGTTGCAGCAGTCCGGCGGGCTCGCCCGTCCAGGCACGTGGCGGGGCCGGTCGCCCGGGTGCGCACGGTCTGCGATCCGGTCGAGCGGGGCGAGTGGTGCCGCGCCACGGTCTCGCGGGCGCGAAGGGGGCGTGGGCGCGCGAGGAGAACACGCGGACCATGGAGTCAGGGCATCTGGGGCGCGGCGGGGGCGAGGCGTGGGTGTCCGAGGCGGCTGTCATGGAGGCGCCCGGGGCCCGGTGACGCGGTAGCCCGGTGGGCTCGGCCGCGCTGCCACGTGATGGCGGGCATGGGCGGCCCTGTGGCGTTCGGCGCCTCGCCGGTAGGCTGGACGACCATGAACGTGTGTCCCTGCGGTGGTGTCCCTGCCGGTGCGTCCTATGAGCAGTGCTGCGGGCCGGCGCTCGCGAACGATGCGTGGCCCGAAACGGCCGAGGCGCTGATGCGCTCGCGGTACACGGCGTTCGCCCTGGGTGCGGAGGACCACCTGTTCCGCACGTGGCACCCCGGCACCCGCCCGGCGGACACGACGGTGGACCCGGACACCCGCTGGGCCGGTCTGCAGGTGGACAGCGTGGCCGCGGGGGGACCGGAGGACGAGCACGGCATCGTGGAGTTCACCGCACACCACGTCACGGCCGGCCGGCCCGGCAGCATGCACGAGATCTCCGAGTTCGCGCGGCGCGCGGGCCGCTGGATGTACGTGGGGCCGGCCGCCTGCTGAGCGCCCGTCCCGGCAGGTGCGGCGCGGCACCGGAACGCGCCGCGAGGTGCCGGACGGGACCGAGGCCTGCGGGCGGCGTCATCCCCGCAGGCGGCACGCCCGGATCCGGCCCGCCCGCGCGGCCGCCCCCGCCGCGAGGTGCCGCAGTAGGGTTGGCCCATGAACATCGAGATCCGCAAGGGCGACATCACCAGGGTCGAGACGGACGCGGTCGTCAACGCGGCCAACTCCACGCTGCTCGGCGGCGGGGGAGTGGACGGGGCGATCCACCGGGCCGCGGGCAAGCAGCTGCTGGCCGAGTGCCGGAAGCTGCGGGAGACCACGCTGCAGGACGGCCTCCCCGCGGGTCAGGCCGTGGCCACGGGCGGCTACGAGCTCCCCGCGCGCTGGGTCATCCACACGGTGGGCCCGGTCTACGCCAAGACCAAGGACAAGAGCGACATCCTCGCGTCCTGCTACCGGGAGTCGCTGCGCGTGGCGGACGAGATCGGTGCGAGGTCGGTGGCGTTCCCGGCCATCTCCGCGGGGATCTACGGATGGCCCATGGACAGCGCCACAAAGATCGCGGTGGACACGGTGCTGGCCACGGACACGACGGTGGAGACCGTGGTGTTCGTGCCGTTCTCGGCGGACGCGGAAACCGCCTTCCGAGCAGCCCTCGAGGCCGCGCGGGCCTGACCCGCCGCGCGGAACCGATCCACCAGCCACCACTGACCCGGCGCGGCGCAACTGACCCGCCGCGGCACCCTCACGCCCGCACCACCCAGGGTTACGTGCAGATTTTGCCGAAACTCGACCCCGTTTCGGCAAAATCTGCACTTTTTCCTGGGGCCGCTGGCGGCAAAAAAGGCTGAGCGGTGCCGGTACCGTGCACTCCTCCGTTTCAGAGCCCATTCCCGCCGGTGACCGAGACGAAGGAGGTGTCGCTCCGTGTTCCGCAATGCACCGAGCGTCAGGACATCTCGCGCGCGAAGCTCACGTGACAAGGGCGCGGACATCCGCTCAGGAGATGCCAGCTCTGCCGGGCAGGGAGCGGTATTCTCAACCGACGAATTCCGTGGGAAGACCCCGCAATGACCGCGCGAGTCGCAGGTCATCCGCGCCCGGTCGTTGCCTGAAGCTCCCTCGGGTCCTTGAGAGTTCCACGAAGCCGAGGGACAAGTACAGCCGGATGGCGGGGACATTGGTGGACAGCACCTTCAGCCAGACCTGGTGGCCGTCGTGCTGAGCGGCTCGATCCAACGCCGCGCGCACGAGCTGGCGAGCCACTCCCTGTCTGTGCGCTGCCGGAGCCGCCGCCAGTCCGGCGATATACCAGTCGCCGAACGGCCCTAACTCTGGGCGTATCGTGATGTAGCCCACGATGATCTCGGACTGCCAGGCGACCAGCACGTCCTGCACCGTGGTTCCCGTGGGCGCTCCGAAGAACGGCCGGTCGGCACTCCAGTGCTCACCGGGATCGGTGCGCGGAGACCATCCGGCGTGGTCGATACGGGCCAGAATCCTGTCGTCCGCTAGACACGCAGGCCGGATGAATATCTCATCGGGCTCCGGCTCCGGCTCCAGCTCCGGCTGCTCGGCGCGCTCCATGCTGTGGTCACTCACCTGGCACCTCTCCGGTGGCTTGCTCGGTCCACGACATCATGCAGGACAGATGGTGGCGTGGGCGGTCATGAACGGGTTGGCCAGCTCTCGTGTGGAGTAAATGCAGATGGGCGAGCCCAAATCAGCATTAGCGGAGTAATTGCGTTAGGAGGACGACGGAGGGAAGCAGTAGGGGACTGCTGCAAGGCCCCCGCGCCCGCACCACATGGGCTTAAGTTCAGCTTTTGCCCAAATTCGACCCAGTGTCGGCAAAACCTGCACTTTTTCCTGGGAGGAGGCGGCGTCCACGAGCGGTGCGGCCCCGGCGGCGCGGCCTGATCAGATCAGGCCCAGCTCCTGCACCGCGGCGCGCTCCGACTCCAGCTCCGCCACGGAGGCGTCGATGCGCGCCCGGGAGAACTCGGAGATGTCCAGGCCCTGCACGATGGACCAGTCCCCTCCGGACGTGGTCACCGGGAAGGAGCTGACCAAGCCCTCCGGCACACCGTAGGAGCCGTCCGAGACCACGGACATCGAGGTCCAGTCGCCGCGGTGGTTGCCCAGCATGAGGTCCCGGGCGTGGTCGATGGTCGCGTTCGCTGCAGACGCCGCCGACGACGCCCCGCGGGCCTCCAGGATCGCGGCACCCCGCTTGGCCACCGTGGGGATGAACGTGTCCTGCACCCACTCGCGGGAGACCAGGTCCAGGGCCGGGCGACCGGCCACCCGGGCGTGGTCCAGGTCCGGGTACTGGGTGGCGGAGTGGTTGCCCCACACGGAGAGGTGCTTCACATCGTCCACGGACGCTCCGGTCTGCGCGGCGAGCATGGCCACCGCCCGGTTGTGGTCCAGGCGGGTCAGCGCGCTGAAGCGGGAGGCGGGGATGTCCGGGGCGTTGCGCTGGGCGATCAGTGCGTTGGTGTTGGCGGGGTTGCCCGTGACCACCACGCGGACGTCGTGGTCCGCCACGTCGTTCAGCGCCCTGCCCTGCTCGGTGAAGATCGCCCCGTTGGCCTCCAGCAGATCGCCGCGCTCCATGCCCTTGGTGCGCGGGCGGGCACCGACGAGCAGGGCCAGCTGGGCGCCGTCGAACACCTCGCGGGGGTCCGAGCCGATCTCCACGTCAGCGAGCAGCGGGAACGCGCAGTCCTGCAGCTCCATGACGGTGCCCTCCAGGGCGGGCAGCGCCGAGGGGATCTCCAGCAGCCGCAGCCGGACGGGGCGCTGGCGGCCCAGCATGTCCCCGTGGGCGATCCGGAAAAGCAGGCTGTAGCCGATCTGGCCGGCGGCTCCGGTGACGGCCACGGTGACGGGTGTGAGGCTCACGGTGATTCCTCCTGGGGTGCGTAACGCGTGTGTGGTGCGTCACAACGGGCACGGTGTGACCGACAGTATCAGCGCACCGGTTCAGCGCACGGCATAAGCACCTGTGCGCGCGGCACCGCGTCGGCCCACAATGGAGTCATGACTGACACCGCATTCCAAGGAAATCCCGTGCACACCGTGGGCGAGCTGCCCGCCGAGGGCACCTCCGTCCCCGCCTTCGACCTGGTCGGCGCCGATCTGGGCCCCGTGGCGTCGGACGAGTTCACCGGCCAGCGCATGGTGCTCAACATCTTCCCGTCCCTGGACACCGGCGTGTGCGCCCAGTCCGTGCGCGAGTTCAACAAGCGCGCGTCCGAGCTGCAGAACACCGCCGTGCTGTGCGTGTCCAAGGACCTCCCGTTCGCGCAGGCGCGCTTCTGCGGCGCCGAAGGACTCGACAACGTGGTCACCGCCTCCGCGTTCCGCTCCTCGTTCGGCGAGGACTACGGCGTGACCATGACGGACGGCCCGCTCGAGGGCCTGCTCGCGCGCGCCGTGGTGGTCGTGGACGAGAACGGCCGGGTGGTCCACACCCAGCTCGTCCCCGAGATCACCGAGGAACCGGACTACGACGCCGCCGTGGCCGCCCTGTCCTGACCCGGCAGCTCCCGCGCCGGACGGGGGACTGAGCTCGCGCCCTCCTGACCCGCGCGTAGTGCCCTGCCCCCGCGCGAGCTCGATGCCCTCGCCGGGCTGAGCCCGGCCCACCACACCAGACACGACGACGCCGCCGCGTCCCCGACGAGGGGGCGCGGCGGCGTCGTCACAGCAGCGAGCGGTCCGAGGACCGCGCGGCGCACGCGGCGCGCCCACAGGTGCGCCGCGTGCGGGTCGGATCAGGCCGTGAGGGAGTCCACGATCCGGTTCAGCGTGGCGGACGGGCGCATGACTCCCGAGACCAGCTCCGGCTTGGGCCAGTAGTAGCCGCCGAGGTCCGCGGGGGAGCCCTGCACGCCGAGCAGCTCGGCGTTGATGGTCTCCTCGTTGGCGCGCAGCTCGGAGGCCACCTCCCGGAAGGCCTGGGCCAGCTCGGCGTCCTCGGTCTGCCGGGCGAGCTCCTCGGCCCAGTACATGGCCAGGTAGAAGTGCGACCCGCGGTTGTCCAGCTCGTTGACCTTGCGGGACGGGGACTTGTTCTCGTTCAGGAACGTGCCCGTGGCCCGGTCCAGGGTGTCCGCGAGGACCTGCGCCTTGGGGTTGTCGAAGCGCGTGGCGAGGTGCTCGAAGGAAGCCGCAAGCGCCAGGAACTCACCGAGGGAGTCCCAGCGCAGGTGGTTCTCCGCCTGCAGCTGCTGCACGTGCTTGGGGGCCGAGCCGCCGGCACCGGTCTCGAAGAGGCCGCCGCCGTTCATGAGCGGCACGATCGAGAGCATCTTCGCGGAGGTGCCCAGTTCCAGGATGGGGAACAGGTCCGTGAGGTAGTCGCGCAGCACGTTGCCGGTCACCGAGATGGTGTCCTCGCCGCGGCGGATGCGGTCGATGGTGAACTGGGTGGCCTCCACGGGGGAGAGGATGCGGAGGTCCAGCCCGTCGGTGTCCTCCTGGGCGAGGTAGGTGTTGACCTTCTCGATCAGGTTGCGGTCGTGGGCGCGGGACTCGTCCAGCCAGAACACCGCGGGCATCCCGGACTCGCGGGAGCGGCGCACGGCCAGCTGCACCCAGTCCTTGATGGGGGCGTCCTTGGCCTGGCACGCACGCCAGATGTCACCCGGCTGGACGTCGTGGGACATGAGCACGTTCCCGGCGGAGTTGACCACCTGCACGGTGCCGGCCTCGGTGATCTCGAAGGTCTTGTCGTGGGAGCCGTACTCCTCGGCCTTCTGCGCCATGAGACCGACGTTCGGCACGGTGCCCATGGTGGTGGGGTCGTACGCGCCGTTCTCGCGGCAGTCGTCGATCACGGTCTGGTACACACCGGCGTAGGAGGAGTCCGGCAGCACGGCCAGGGTGTCCTTCTGCTCGCCCTCGCGGCCCCACATCTGGCCGGAGGTGCGGATCATCGCGGGCATGGAGGCGTCCACGATCACGTCCGAGGGCACGTGCAGGTTGGTGATGCCCTTGTCCGAGTTCACGTAGGCGAGCTCGGGGCCGTTGTCGATGGCCTCCTGGAACGCGGCCTTGATCTCGGCGCCGTTCTCCAGGGCGTCCAGGCCCGAGAGGATCCCGGCCAGTCCGTCGTTGGGGGAGAGTCCGGCCTTGGCCAGGTCCGCGCCGTAGCGCTCCATGACGTCCTGGAAGAACGCGCTGACCACGTGGCCGAAGATGATGGGGTCCGAGACCTTCATCATGGTGGCCTTGAGGTGGGCGGAGAACAGGATGCCCTCCTCCTTGGCGCGGACCACCTGGGCCGTCAGGAACTCGTCCAGGGCGGCGGCGCTCATGAACGTGGCGTCCACCACCTCACCGGCGAGCACGGGCACCGACTGCTTGAGCACGGTGGTCTTGCCGTCGCTGACCAGCTGGATGGTGAGGGTGTCGTCCGCGGGCATCACGACGGACTGCTCGTTGGTGCGGAAGTCGTCGTGGCCCAGCGTGGCCACGTTGGTCCTGGAGTCCTCGGACCACGCGCCCATAGTGTGCGGGTGCTTCTTGGCGTACTCCTTGACGGCCTTGGGCGCCCGGCGGTCCGAGTTGCCCTCGCGCAGCACCGGGTTCACGGCGGAGCCCTTCACGCGGTCGTAGCGCGCGCGGACGTCCTTGGCCTCGTCCGAGGAGGCGTCCTCCGGGTAGTCCGGCAGGTCGTAGCCGTCGGCCTGCAGCTCCTTGATGGCGGCCTTGAGCTGCGGGATGGAGGCCGAGATGTTGGGAAGCTTCACGATGTTGGCCTCCGGCGTCTTCGCGAGCTCCCCGAGCTCCCCGAGGGTGTCCGGGACGCGCTGCGCGTCCGTGAGCCGGTCCGGGAACTGCGCCAGGATGCGGGCGGCCAGGGAGATGTCCCGGGTCTCGACCTCCACCCCGGCCGTGGACGCGAACGCCTCGACCATGGGCTTGAACGAGTACGTGGCCAGCATGGGCGCTTCGTCGGTCTCGGTGTAGATGATCTTGGGCATGGACAATGACTCCTTGCATCGACGGTCACTGGGGCTACCCGCCAGCCTACCGCTGTCCCGCCCGCGCGGACCCGCCGTGACGGGCGCGGATCCGCGGGTGTGACCACCCTCTCCGGCGTCAGCTGCCCAGGGTGTGCTTGATGCGCTCGCGCTCCTTCTCGAGCTTGCGCAGCCGGTGGCCCAGCGTGAACATCCGCACCGACCCCACGAGGGCCATGATCAGCGCCCCGGCAATGGCCGAGAGCAGCATGGCGACACCCAGGGGGAGGGAGAAGGTCCACGCGAGGAACTCGAACTGCGTGTTCACGTTGTTCTGCAGGATGAACACCAGCAGCAGGATCAGCACCACCGCGCCCACGACGAGGGCGGCCCAGACCGTTCCGGAGACTCCCCGTTTCGCGGGAGTGTCCAGCGCGGGGTCCACCACGGGCTCGTGGCTGCCCGTGACCTCGCGCGCGCCCGTCCCGGCACCGGGGGAGGTGTCCTCGGCCGACGACGCCGCCCGCCCGGCTCCCGCGGGCTCGGTCCCGGCGACGTCGGCGCCCGCGGTCCGGCGCGCACCGCCCACCGGGCCCGGCTGCCGGTCGAGGTCCGCGCCGGTGTGCTCCGCGGGGGCGTGCCCCCGGCTGTCCCGAGGCGCTCCGCCGGGAACGGGACCCCCGCCGGAGGGGGCGGCAGCGGCGTCGTCGGCGGGGACGCGGGGTGCGGCTGGACGGTCGTGCGGTGTGCTGCTCACTGGGGGCCTCCCGGGCGGTTGCGTGGTGATGGCACCAGCGTAGGCCAGGATCCCGGGCGGCGACGGGTGCCCGCGGTGGACGGGGAGCACGAAAAAATGAGGACACGCTCACGACACGCTGACTCCTCGCCCGGAATCGGTGAACCACGGGTAACCTGACGTTCACTGTGAGACGCACCACACTCAACGGTGACGCCAGCCACGGCTTGCTTCAACCAGCACCGGGGTGCAACGCACATTCCATGGGCACCACATCAGGAGGAAACGTCATGGGAAAGTACACCTTCAAGGGGAAGGCTGCCGTGTCTGTCGCGGCGATCGCCGCACTCGCTCTCTCCGGCTGCGCCAGCGTGGGCGGCGGCGGGGACGACAACAAGGGCGGCGGTGACAGCAGCGCCAGCGCCCAGGAGGGCGGCGTGGTGACGGTGGCGGAGACCAACGCGTTCACCGGCGCCAACCCGAGTTACACGAAGACCAACCTGGACATCAACAACAAGATCTGGTCCATGACCCACGACTCCTTCTACAACGTGGACACGGAGCAGAAAATCCAACCCAACGAGGGCTTCGGCAGCTACAAGAAAATCTCGGACGACCCCCTGACCGTGGAGTACACGCTCAACGACACCCAGTGGTCGGACGGCAACAAGATCGACAAGGCGGACCTCCTGCTCGAGTGGACCGTATTCTCCGGCTACGCGAACGACGCCGACGAGGAGGGCAAGTCCGGCAAGGACTACTTCTCGATTGCCGGCTCCACCGACATTCTGGGAACCACCGACATGCCCAAGTTCTCCGCGGACGGCAAGAAGATGACCCTCACGTGGGGCAAGCCGAACGCAGACTGGGAGATCGGCATCAGTGGCGCGTCCACCCCGGCCCACGTGGTGGCCAAGAAGGCCGGCATGACCGAGGACGAGCTGCTCAAGGTGCTGGAGAACCAGAAGAAGGGCGACCCCAAGAACCCCCAGAAGCAGCCCGAGCTCGAGAAGATCGGCAAGGCCTGGGACACCGCCTTCAACTTCACCAAGATGCCCGAGGACAAGGACCTCCTAGTCTCCAGCGGCCCGTTCAAGATCGACAACATCGTGGAGAACAACTCCGTCACGGTGAAGAAGAACGAGAACTACAAGGGCACCATGCCCGGCAAGCTGGACGAGATCACGGTGCGCACCATCTCGGACCCCACCGCCCAGATCCAGGCGCTGCGCAACGGCGAAGTGGACATCATGCAGCCGGGCAACGTGAACAAGGACACCCTGGACCAGGTCCAGCAGATCGAGAACGTGAACGTGCAGAAGGGCGACCAGCTCGCCTACGACCACCTGGACCTGAACTTCGGGGCCGACACCTTCAAGGACAAGGACGTCCGCGAGGCCTTCCTGAAGACCGTCCCGCGCCAGAAGATCGTGGAGCAGCTGATCAAGCCGGTCAAGGACGACGCCTCCGTACTGAACTCCCAGATGTACGTCTCCAGCCAGAAGGAGGAGTACGGCAAGGCCGTGGAGAAGAACGAGGCCGAGAAGATGTACGGGGACGTGGACATCGAGGGCGCCAAGAAGCTGCTCGGCGACAAGAAGCCCACCGTGCGCATCCTCTACAACAACGGCAACCCGCAGCGCGTGGACACCTTCCAGCTGATCAAGGAGTCCGCGGAGAAGGCCGGCTTCAAGGTGCAGGACCTGGGTGACCCCAACTGGTCCGAGAAGCTCTCCGACGGCGACTACGACGCCTCCCTGTTCGGCTGGGTCTCCCCGGGTGTGGGCACCGAGATGCTCTCGCAGATCTTCAAGACCGACGGCGGCGGCAACTACACCAAGTACTCCAACAAGGACGTCGACAAGCTCGTGGACGAGGCGCGCACCAACCTCGACGACAAGGCCCGCGTGGACCAGATCGTGGACATCGACAAGCACACCTTTGAGGACGGCTACGGTCTGCCGCTGTTCCAGTCCGTGGGCTACGTGGCCACCTCGGACAAGATCGCCGGCGTGGACACCTACCAGCCCAACCAGACCGGCGTGTTCTGGAACGTCTCCGAGTGGAGCCGCAAGTAGTCCGGTCGAGAACCTGTCGACCGGGGCACACCCCTCATGACCGCTGCGCGGGCACGGGCCTCCCGCGCCCGCGCAGCGTCGTGACCACCACTCGTCCAGAGGCAGCAACATGACTTCATACATTCTCAGACGGCTCATCACGGCCGTGCTCATCCTGTTGGGCGCATCGTTCATCGTCTACCTCATGACGGCGGCGTCCGGTGACCCCCTGTGGGACCTCTACGGCAACCCCAACGCCCCGCAGCTCATCCCCGCGCGTGTGGAGGCCCTCCACCTGGACACCCCTCCGGTGCTGCGCTACTTCACGTGGCTCGGCGGTGCCGCCGGGTGCCTGGTGCCCTTCGCGGACACCTGCTCCCTGGGCGTGAGCCGTGACGGGCAGCAGGTCACCGAGCTGCTGGGCTTCGCGATGACCCAGACCATCATGCTGGTCACGGTGGGCACCATCCTGGCCATCGTGGTGGGCATCACCCTGGGCATCGTCTCCGCCCTGCGCCAGTACTCGGGCCTGGACTACGGGATCACGTTCTTCACGTTCCTGTGCTTCTCCCTGCCGAGCTTCTGGCTCGCGGTGCTGCTCAAGGAGATCGTGGCCATCCAGTTCAACGACTTCCTGCAGGACCCCGTGATGTCCATGGGCACAATCGCCGCGATATCGCTGGTGGCGGGCGTGATCTGGTTCATGGTCTCGTTCGGGCAGCTGCGCACCCGCCTGGTCATGGGAGCCCTCGGCTTCGCCGTGACCTTCGGGATCATCTACTTCGTGCTGGCCACCAACTGGCTCAACCGCCCGTTCCTGGGCATCCCGCTGATCGCCCTCACGGGGATCCTGGTGGCGGTGATCGCCACGGTGCTGATCTCGGGGCTGCGCAACCGGCGTGCCCTGTACGCCGCACTGGGCACCGTGGTGGTGGGGCTGATCGTCTACTGGCCGGTGCAGTACCTGTTCGCGGACGGCGGTCTGCTGACCGTGCTGCTCCTGACCGTGGTGATGATCGGCGTGGGCGCCGGCATCGGATACCTCGCAGGCGGCTACGACCGCGGCCAGGGGGCACGGGTGGCCGGGGTCACCGGGTTCTTCGTGGCCCTGCTGGTCGTCCTGGACCGGTTCATGCAGTCGTGGCCGAACTACGTGAACTCGAGTCACATCCGCGGTCGCCCGATCGCCACGGCCAACTCCGCCACCCCGGGCTTCTCGGGTGACTTCTGGGTCACGGGCCTGGACCGCTTCACCCACCTGCTGCTGCCCACCATCTGTCTGACGCTGCTGGCGCTGGCCTCCTACTCCCGGTACTCGCGGGCGTCCATGCTGGAGATCATGAGCCAGGACTACATCCGCACCGCGCGGGCCAAGGGCCTGTCCGAGCGCACCGTGGTCATGCGCCACGCCTTCCGCAACGCCCTGATCCCGCTGGCCACCCTCGTGGCCTTCGACATCGGCGGGCTGATCGGCGGCGCGGTGATCACCGAGACCGTGTTCGCCTTCACCGGCATGGGCCAGCTGTTCGTCCAGGCGGTGCGCAACGTGGATCCCAACCCGGTGATGGGCGTCTTCCTCGTCACCGGCATCGTGGCCATGGTCTTCAACCTGGTCGCGGACCTGGTCTACTCCGTACTCGACCCACGCGTGAGGGTGAAATCATGAGCCAGCCCCAACCCATCGACATCCCCCAGACCGTGGAGCAGCACCCCGAGGACGGTCAGCCGCCCCAGGACGTGCGCGGCAAGAGCCAGGGGCAGCTGGTCCGGGGTCGCTTCTTCGGCAACACGGGCGCGGTGATCTCCCTCGCGGTGCTGCTGTTCATCGTGCTGCTCTCCGTCACGTCCATCGGCATCGGTCCCGTCCCGGGCTGGTGGAAGTGGAGTCCGGACGTCACGGGCTCCGTGGTCGACGGCGGGCGGCCCACCCTGTCCCTGCTGCCCCCGAGCCTGGGGGAGCACCCCTTCGGCCAGGACAACCTGGGTCGCGACCTGTTCGCCATGGTCATGCAGGGCACCCAGTACTCGCTGATCGTCATGATCGTGGTGGGGCTCATCACGGGCATCGTGGGCACCGTGATCGGCGGTCTGTCCGGGTACTTCCGCGGCTGGACCGAGGCGGTGCTGATGCGGCTGACCGACGTGATCATCATCATCCCGCTGGTGATCATGGCCGCACTGCTGGGGCGCATGGCCATCTCGTGGGTCCGTGCGCACGGGCTGCCGTCCTTCGCCACGGTCATCGCGCTGGGTCTGCTGATCGGCCTCGTGGCGTGGCCGGGCCTCGCGCGTCTGGTGCGCGGCGAGTTCCTGTCCCTGCGCGAGCGCGAGTTCGTGGACGCCGCGCGCCTGGCCGGTGCCTCCAGCGGGCGGATCATCTTCAAGCACATCCTGCCCAACACGGTGGGGGTGATCACGGTGAACATCACGCTGCTGATGTCCTCCGCGATCCTGCTGGAGACCTCCCTGTCCTACCTGGGTCTGGGCATCCAGGCCCCGGACTGGTCCCTGGGACGGCTGATCAACGAGAACCAGACGGCGTTCGCCACCCGGCCGTGGCTGTTCTGGTGGCCGGGCGTGTTCATCGTGACCATCGCTCTGACGATCAACTTCATCGGCGACGGTCTGCGGGACGCGTTCGACCCGCGCCAGCGCAAGTTCAACCCGCGGCGGGCGCGCGAGGCGGGTGCGAGCCGCACCGCTGCCCCCGCGGCGTCACCGCAGGTCGCGCAGTGACCTGCGCGCGCTCACACCGTGTACAGCACCACGCTCGCGGCGGTCAGCACCACGACCGCCGCGAGCGGGCCGGGCACCACACGGGTGGTCACCGGCTCGGGCTCGCCCTGCCGGGCGAACACGTCCAGCTCTCCGGAGTCCACCCGGCGCTGCCACAGGACGCGCACCCGGTGGGCGGCCGCCCCGGACGCGGTGGAGGTGAGGTCACCCACGCGCACCGAGCCCTCGGGGCGGGCGATGGGGTGGTTGCGCTCCACGGCGGCGGCGTCCGCGCGGAACACGGCTCCCGCACCGGCGGAGGGCAGCGCGAAGCTGGAGTGGGAGCCCCGGTCGGTCACCACGGTCACGGCGAAGCGCGTGCGGACGTCCACGATGCGGCTCCACGGGATGCCCACGGTGCGCACCGGATTGACCAGGCGCACCCCGCCCTCGTGGATCTCCAGGCGCGGTCGCCAGTACAGCGTGAAGGCCAGGGCGCCGAACGCCAGAGCCCCGCACACCGCCGCGCCGTGGTGGGCCGCGGTGTGTCCCCAGCCGGCCACGAGCACCAGCACTCCCAGCAGTGCCAGGAAGCCCGTGAGCCACGGGGCCGACGCCGCTCGGAAGATCTCGCGGTCACGGTCGGGTCCCTCGGTTCTCGGCATGACCACCATGCTAGGCAATGCGCACGAGCCACGGCCGCGCGCCCAGTTCTCGACACGATGGAGCACACACGATGAGCACCTCGCACCAGCCCGACGGCCTCCCCGAGGGCACCTACGAGCCCCACGGCACGCCCGGGAACACCTCCGGGACCCGGGACGACGCCGCACGGTCGGCCGGTGCCTCGGCCCACCCGGGTGCGGCGGCGTCGTCGTCAGGTGCCGCGGGTGCCGCGGCCGGCGAGCCCCGCACCGAGCCCACCGCCGCGGAGCCCGCCGCGGAGCCCACGGCCGCGGAGCACAATGCGCCGTGGAACGGAGCGCAGGCCGGTGACGGCCGGGTGGCCACCCCGGACGCCGACGCCGCGGCGCAGGGTGCCCCGGGCGGCGTCGCGACCGCGGGCGGGGCCACGGCGGCCGGTGCCGCCGGGACCACCGCGGCGGGCACCGAGAAGCGGCGCGGGCGCCGGGCCCAGCGGAGCGAGCCGGCCGCGCGCCGGGGCCGCGCGCGCACGACCGTGGCCCGCGGGGAGCCCGTGCTGAGCGTGCGTGGGCTGTCCGTCGACTTCGGCGTGGACCGCGAGTGGGTGCCCGCGGCGATCGACCTCAACTACGACGTGGCCGCGGGCGAGGTGCTCGCCATCGTGGGTGAGTCCGGCTCCGGCAAGTCCGCGAGCTCGATGTCCATGCTCGGCCTGCTGCCCTCCAACGCCCGCGTGAGCGGGTCCGCGAAGCTCGGGGACACCGAGCTGATCGGGCTGCGGGGCAACGGGCTGCGGCGCGTGCGCGGCGAGGAGATCGCGGTGATCTTCCAGGAGCCCATGACCGCGCTGAACCCCGTGTACACGGTGGGCCAGCAGATCGTGGAGACCATCCGGCTGCACCGGGATCTCTCGCCGGCCGAGGCCACGGAGCGCGCGATGCAGATGCTGACCATGGTGGAGCTGCCGGACCCGGAGAAGGCGTTCCGCTCCTACCCCCACCAGCTCTCGGGCGGGCAGCGCCAGCGCGCGATGATCGCGCAGTCCCTGTCCTGCGACCCCAAGTTGCTGATCGCGGACGAGCCCACCACGGCGCTGGACGTGACCGTGCAGGCCGAGATCTTGGACCTGATCCGCAACCTCAAGGACCAGCTGGACTCCGCGGTCATCCTCATCACCCACGACATGGGCGTGGTGGCGGACCTCGCGGACAAGATCGCGGTCATGCAGAAGGGCCTGATCGTGGAGCAGGGCTCGGCGGAGCAGATCTTCTCCTCGCCGCAGCACCCCTACACCATCTCCCTCCTGGAATCCGTGCCGCACCTGGGCGAGGGCAGCGAGAACGACGAGTCCGTGGACCTCGCCGCCGTGCTCGAGCGCTCCATCGCGTCCCCCGTGGTGGACCGCACCGCCGCAGAAGAAGCCTCCATGGACACGCTCGCCCAGCGCGTGGTGGCCCCGGTGCTGCAGCTCAAGGACGTGGCCATCGAGTACCCCAAGCAGGGCCGCAACCCCGCGTTCCGCGCGGTGGAGGGCGTGAGCATCACGGTGGCCTCCGGGGAGACCGTGGGCCTGGTGGGCGAGTCCGGTTCCGGCAAGACCACCATCGGCCGCGCCGCCGTGGGGCTGCTGCCCGTGGTCGAGGGCTCGCTGATCGTGGACGGCGTGGAGCTCGCGGGAGCATCGCGGGCCACCCTGAACAAAGTGCGCAAGGACGTGGGCATGGTCTTCCAGGATCCGTCCTCGTCACTGAACCCGCGGCTGCCGATCGGCGAGTCCATCGGCGAGCCCATGTACCTGGCCGGCGTGGCCAAGGGCGGGGAGCTGCAGCACCGCATCGAGCAGCTGCTGGACCAGGTGCGGCTGCCCCGCAACTACCGCAACCGCTACCCCCACGAGCTCTCGGGCGGCCAGAAGCAGCGCGTGGGCATCGCCCGTGCCCTGTCCCTGAAACCCAAGCTGCTGGTGGCGGACGAGCCCACGTCCGCGCTGGACGTGTCCGTGCAGGCCACGGTGCTGGACCTCTTCGAGGAGCTGCAGGCGGAGATGGGCTTCGCGTGCCTGTTCGTCACGCACGACCTCGCGGTGATCGACCGGCTGGCCAACCGCATCGTGGTGATGCAGCACGGCCACATCGTGGAGCAGGGCTCCCGCGAGGCCGTGCTGCGCCACCCGGAGCAGGAGTACACCAAGCGGCTGCTCGCGGCCGTGCCGGTGCCCTCGCCCGAGGCCCAGCGCGTGCGGCGCGAGCTGCGGCAGCAGATGGTGCACCACGTGTCCTAGCGCGGCCGGAGTGCGGAACGGGACGTCGTCCGACGGATGGCGTCCCGTGTCCGTGGCGCCACCGGGGTGGCCTCGCTACGCTGACGCCATGGTGAACCCCACGCGTCTCTCGTCCGACCTCGCCCGGCTGCAGCACGAGACGGACTCCTATCTGGCCACCGTCGACTCCCTCTCCGAGCAGCAGCTGCTGGAGCCCTCTCTGTGCGGGTCGTGGGACCGGGCCCACGTGGTGGCCCACCTCGCGTCCAACGCGCGGGCCATCGCCAAGCTCGTGGACTGGGCCGTGACCGGTGAGCGGCAGCAGCCCTACACGTCCCGGGAGCTGCGGGACGCCGAGATCGACGAGCTCGCCGCGCTGCCGCGGGAGCAGCTGCTGCGGCGCTCGGCGGACAACGCCGCCCACTTCGCCCGGCAGTGCGAGCGCCTAGCCGGTCCGCTGCGGGTCACGGACCTGGACCTGCACGGCAAGCCCATCACCGCGGCCGCCATCCCGTCCGTGCGCGTCGCGGAGCTCGTGATGCACCACGACGACCTCGACACCTCGTGGACCCTCGCGGACGCGGACCCGCAGTCGGTGCTCGACACCCTGGAGGGCGCGGTGCGGACCATGCGGGCCAAGGGCGCACCCGGGATGACGCTGCGCACCACCGAGCACGACGAGTGGGTGGTCGGTGACGGCGGTCAGCTGGTCACCGGGGACCGCGTGGCGCTGCTGGGCTGGCTGGCCCGCGGCAGGACCGAGGGCGTGCGCAGCGAGGGAGCGCTGCCCGAGCTGCCTGCCTGGTGAGGTTCCCGGGGGAGGGGCTCAGTCCCTGACCCCGAACAGCCACGGCTCCGCACGGTCCGTGTGTGGGTCGTCGAAGTTCACGAACGTGCGCCCCTTGGCCTCCACGGCCTGGTACTCCTGCACCACTTCCAGGCTCAGCCGCTCGCGGTGCTCCACCTCGGCGATCACGGCGGTGGCCCCGGAGCGGTCCGGGAGGGTGGCCGGGTAGGCCAGGGCGGCCACCAGGATGCTGGGGGCCTTCTCCCGGGCGGTGGCGCGCAGGGAGTCCAGGATCTCCTCGGGGGACAGGCCCTCGGGGTCCACGGAGTCGAGTTCGAACTCGCCGTCCTTGCGGCCCGTGATCAGGAACGCGGGGAACGCGCCGTACTGCACGACCTGGTCCTCCACGACCGCCTGCACGTGGCTCAGCGCGGTGTCCACCGCCTCCACGGCCGCGTCCGAGACCCACTGGCGCCAGGCGTTGTCGTGGTCGGCCCGGGCGCGGGCGGCCTCCGCCTTCGTCATCCGGGACGTGCCCCGGGAAGGCGTGGAGCGGCGTCGTGAGGAGTGTGCGGAGGGCTGGGCCACGGAGGGGATCTCCTTCGGGGAGTGAGGGGTGTGCTCAGTCCAGGGTAGGCGCTCGCTAGACTGGATCGGAACCACTCACAGCAATCCCAGGAGCATGCATGTCTGCGATCGATCGCGAACAGGTGGCACATCTGGCGGAGCTGGCGCGGATCGAGATGACGGACGAGGAGCTGGCCCGGGTGGCCGGCGAGCTCGAGCTCATCGTCTCCTCCGTGGCCTCCGTCAGCCAGGCCGCCGGGCCCGACGTCCCCGCCACGAGCCACCCGCTGCCGCTGCAGAACGTCTTCCGCGAGGACGTGGTGGGCGAGATGCTCACCCAGGAGGAGGCCCTCCTCAACGCCCCGGACAGCCAGGACGGCAAGTTCCGTGTTCCCGCGATCCTGGACGGTGAGTGAGCATGAGCGAGCAGATCATCGAACTCTCCGCCGCCGATCTCGCGGCGAAGGTGGCCTCCGGTGAGGTGTCCTCGGTGGAGGCCGTGCAGGCGCACCTGGACCAGATCGACGCCACGGACGGCGCGGCACTGGACACCGAGGACCGTTCCCGCGGCACGGACGGGCTGAACGCCTTCCTGCACCGCAACACCGAAGAGGCGCTGCGCGTCGCCCGCGAGGTGGACGAGGCCCGCGCGAAGGGCGAGGAGCTTCCCGAGCTGGCCGGTGTGCCGGTCGCGGTCAAGGACCTCATCGTCACCAAGGGCCAGCCCACCACGGCGGCCTCCCGGATGCTCGAGGGCTTCATGAGCCCCTACGACGGCACCGTGACCCGCAAGCTGCGCGCGGCCCGGATGCCCATCCTGGGCAAGACCAACCTGGACGAGTTCGCCATGGGCTCCTCCACGGAGCACTCCGCGTTCGGACCCACCCGCAACCCGTGGGACCTGACCAAGATCCCCGGCGGCTCCGGGGGCGGCTCGGCTGCGGCGGTCTCCGCGTTCCAGGCCCCGCTGGCCCTGGGCACGGACACCGGCGGCTCCATCCGCCAGCCCGCCGCCGTGACCGGCACCGTGGGCGTGAAGCCCACCTACGGCTCGGTCTCCCGCTACGGCGTGATCGCCATGGCGTCCTCGCTGGACCAGGTGGGCCCGTGCTCGCGCACGGTGCTCGACGCCGCCCTGCTGCACGAGGTCGTGGGCGGCCACGACCCCGCGGACTCCACCTCGCTGCCGGATCCCGTGGGCGGCTACGCGCAGGCCGCACGGGCCGGTGCTGCGGACGGCGGGCTCAAGGGCCTGCGCGTGGGCGTGGTCAAGCAGCTCACGGGCGAGGGCTTCCAGGCCGGCGTGCAGCAGCGCTTCGAGGAGTCCCTCGAGCTGCTGCGCGGTGCCGGCGCGGAGATCGTGGAGGTGGAGACCCCCAACTTCCAGTACGCGCTGGGCGCCTACTACCTGATCATGTCCTCCGAGGTCTCCTCCAACCTGGCGAAGTACGACGGCGTCCGCTTCGGTCTGCGCGTCACGCCCGAGGGCACGCCGACCATCGAGAAGGTCATGGGTGCCTCGCGCGCCGCGGGCTTCGGGGACGAGGTCAAGCGCCGCATCATCCTGGGCACGTACGCGCTGTCCGCCGGGTACTACGACGCCTACTACGGCTCGGCCCAGCAGGTGCGCACCCTGGTGCAGCGCGACTTCGCGGCGGCGTTCGAGACGGCCGACGTCCTGATCTCGCCCACCGCCCCCACCACCGCGTTCGACATCGGCGGCGTGGACGAGTCCGCGGACCCCATGCGGATGTACCTCAACGACATCGCCACGATCCCCACCAACCTGGCCGGGATCCCCGCGATCTCGTTGCCCGGTGGGCTGGCACCGGAGGACGGGCTGCCCGTGGGCATCCAGTTCATGGCACCGGCCCGCGAGGACGCCCGCGTGTACCGCGCCGGTGCGGGGCTCGAGCGGCTGCTCGCCGAGCAGTGGGGCGGCCCGCTGTGGCAGCACCGCGGGGACGTGGCCGGGACCGTTCGTGACTTTGCGGCCACCGCCGCGCAGGGAGGCAAGTGATGAGCCAGGACGTGCTGTCCTTCGAGGAGGCCCTCGAGCGCTTCGACCCCGTGCTGGGGTTCGAGGTGCACGTGGAGCTGAACACGAGGACCAAGATGTTCGACGCCGCCCCCAACGTGTTCGGGGACGAGCCCAACACCAACACCACCCCGGTGTCCCTGGGGCTGCCCGGTGTGCTGCCCGTGGTCAACGGCAAGGCCGTGGAGTCCGCGATCAAGCTGGGCCTCGCGCTGAACTGCTCGATCGCCGAGAAGTGCCACTTCGCCCGCAAGAACTACTTCTACCCGGACACGCCCAAGAACTTCCAGACCTCCCAGTTCGACGAGCCCATCGCGTACGAGGGCTACCTGGACCTGGAGCTGGAGGACGGCACGGAGTTCCGGGTGGAGATCGAGCGCGCCCACATGGAGGAGGACGCCGGGAAGCTGACGCACATGGGCGGTGACGCCGGGCGCATCCAGAACGCCCAGTACTCCCTGGTGGACTACAACCGTGCGGGTGTGCCGCTGATCGAGATCGTCACCAAGCCCATCGAGGGTGCGGGGGAGCGGGCGCCGGAGCTGGCCCGCGCCTACGTGGCCGCCATACGGGAGATCGTGAAGAACCTCGGCATCTCGGACGCCCGCATGGAGCGCGGCAACGTGCGCTGCGACGCGAACGTGTCCCTGATGCCCAAGGGCGCCACGGAATTCGGCACGCGCTCCGAGACCAAGAACGTGAACTCGCTGCGCGCCGTGGAGCGCACCGTGCGCTACGAGATCCAGCGCCACGCCGCGGTGCTCTCCGCCGGGGAGAAGGTCACGCAGGAGACCCGCTTCTGGCACGAGGACACCCGCTCCACCACCGCGGGCCGTCCCAAGTCGGACGCGGACGACTACCGCTACTTCCCCGAACCGGACCTCGTGCCCGTGGTGACCACCGCGGAGTGGATCGAGGAGATCCGGGCCACGCTGCCCGAGCCGCCCGCCGAGCGCCGCAAGCGGCTCAAGGCGGACTGGGGCTACTCGGACGAGGAGTTCCGGGACGTGGTGAACGCGGGCGTGCTGGACCAGATCGAGCAGACCATCGCGGCGGGTGCCACCGCGGCGGTGGCCCGCAAGTGGTGGATGGGCGAGATTGCCCGCCTGGCCAAGCAGCGCGAGGTGGAGATCGCCGAGCTGCCCGTGACCCCCGCCCACGTGGTGGAACTGGACGGTCTGATCTCCGAGGGCAAGATCAACGACAAGCTGGCCAAGAAGGTCCTCGGCTTCGTGGTCGAGGGCGAGGGCACCCCCGCGGAGGTCGTGGAGGCCCGCGGCCTCGCGGTCGTCTCCGACGACGGCGCCCTGTCCACCGCGGTGGACGACGCCATGGCCCAGATGCCGGACGTCGTGGAGAAGATCAAGGGCGGCAAGGTGCAGGCCGTGGGTGCCCTGATCGGACCCGTCATGAAGGCCACGCGCGGTCAGGCGGACGCCGGTCGCGTGCGCCAGATCATCCTGGAGAAGCTCGGCGTGCAGGGCTGACGCCCTCGCGCTCCTGTCGGCAACGGCCCGGCTCCCCGCACAGGGAGCCGGGCCGGTCCGGTTCCACGAGCGTTACACCTGCCCAGCCGGCCGGCCGGGCAGGTGAGCCGCGCCAGTGGTGTGCAGTGCTCGGAGGCGGGCCCAGGGACGCGCCCCTCCTGTCGGCCGGCTGGGCAAGGCGCCCCCGCTCGGAGGCGGACCCATGGACGCGCCACCACCGGACCCGTGGGCGCGGGCGGGGCCGGAAAAGCGCCCGGGCGCCCGCAGGGGTCCAGGGTGCCCGAGCGGGTTCAGGGGTGCCCGGGGGTCAGCCCGCGCGGTCCTCGCTGAGCTTCCACTCGTGCAGCCCGTGCTCCCGGGCGGAGCCGGTGGAGACGATGCCCGCGATGCGCTCGCGGATCGCGCGGTCCTCGGCTTGCGAGCGGCACACGCCCGCGGGGGCGTCCGACGCCACGGGGCACCACGCGTAGTCCCCGCCCCGGGTGTTGGAGCTCGGGGCCCACGCGAGGTCGCTCACGCGCCACGTCCCGTCCCCGCCGCGGGCGAACTGGAACCGGGCCAGCATCCCCTGGTTGTTGCTCTCGTTCACGGGCGGGGCCGTCTCGGTCACGTTGTTGCCCACCCCGTAGACGATCCACGTGCCGTGGTGGTTCTCCACCGGCTGCACGCTGTGGGAACCGTGGCCGTACACGGCGTCGAAGGCCCCGGAGTCCGCGAGCGCGTGCGCGGTGCGCTGCTGGTACTCGTCCGCGGTGTCCGTGTACTCGATGATCGAGTGCATGGCGGCCACCACCACGTCCGCGCCCTGCTCGCGGGCCCTGCGCGCCTGCGCCACCGCGTGGTCCACGTCCGCCCGTGCGGTGTCCTCGCCGATCCGCGGGTCCGCGCCGTCCCGCAGACGGTCGATGCGCCACGGGGTGTCCTGGGACTTCTCGTTGAGGCTGTTGGTGCCCGTGACCACCGCCAGCCGGCCGGTGGGCGTGTCCACGATCATGGGCTGCTCGGCGTCCCGCTCGCTCGCGTAGCTGCCCGTGTGCTGCAGCCCCGCGGCGTCCATGGTGGAGATGGTGCGCTCCACGCCCTCGACACCCTGGTCCACCGCGTGGTTGCTCGCGGACGTGCAGGCGTCGTAGCCGGCGTCCTTCGCGGCCCGCAGGATCTCCGGGGGCACGTTGAACTCCGGGTAGGCCGTGTACGGACCGCCGGCCCGGGCCACGGGCGTCTCCGCCTGGCACACCGCCACGTCCGCGTTCGCGAGGTAGGGCCTCTGGTGCGCGAACAGGGGAGCGAAGTCGAAGTTCGCGCCGTCGTGCGTGGCGGGGTCCACCGCGAAACGGCTCCACAGCCCCTCGTGCAGCAGCAGGTCCCCGGAGACCGCGAGGCTCATGCACGTGTCCTCCGGGCACTCGGGCGCCTTCCCCGGTCCGCTCGGGTGCGTGGCCCCGCCCTGCGCGGACGACGACGCCGCCCCGCCGGCTTCTCCGCTCGCCGCCGGGGTGCCGGGGCTCTCGGAGGGCGAGGAGCAGCCCGCGAGCACGAGCAGCGCAGCGGCCCCCAGCGCCAGTGACGTGCGCGCGGCGGATGCGGAGCGGTGGCGGGTACTCGTCAGCATCCTGCGATGCTATCGCGAACGCACGTGACGAGCACCACGCCCATTTAGGTCAGAAAAATCTGACCAAATTGCTCGTTTCGGCTTCCGTTCGGGCCCCGGCGGAGGTTAGGCTTTCCTAAGTTTCGAAGTCGAGGAGAGCGGGGCGGTCGTGGGTCCAAGCAACAGCGGGGCACGGACGGGGGTGCGGGAGCGTGCTGTCTCCCTCGCCCACCGGATGCTCTCGGGTGCCGGTGAGGCCCAGGTGGTGGCGTACCGCGTACCGGGCCAGCCCGTGCTGGACTCGGTGGCGCACGGCCTCACCCGCAACGGGGAACTGGTCCTCGCGGCCACCGTGGACCCGCAGGAGATGGATCCCGCGGTGCTCGTCACCGGCGAGCCGGTGGAGGTCCGCATGGACGTCACCAAGGTGGCCCCGGAGCCTGACGTGCGCATCGTGGCGGCGAGCGCGCACCTGCTCGCGCGGCTGGAGTGGCTGGACCCGCTGGACGCGGAGCTGCTCCTGGGCACGGGGGAGATCCCCGAGCTCGTGGCGGCCGTGGCCGGGGCCCCGAACGGGCGGCTGGCCGTGCTCGAGGCCGAGCGCGTGGTGCTCCACGACGGGTCCGGGGTCACGCCGGTGGAGCACCGGGAACTGGTGGTGCACCACGGCACGGTCGGGGCCGCACCGGGTGACGCGTGCCGCGAGGTGGAGTCCACGGGTCTGGACGCCGCCATGGACGTGGACCGCGTGGACCTGGCGGGTCTGTGCGATGCCGCTGAGAACGGCTGGATCCCCGCGCACCTGCTCACGCAGAAGCCGTCCACGGGTGGCTGCGCCCACACGGTGGAGCGGGACTTCATCGTGGACGTGGACCTCACCGGGATCACCGTGCTGCGCCACGGCGCACGGGTGACCAGTGTCTACTTCGTGCCGTTCGAGCGGGGGCGCACGTCCCCGGAGGGGCTCACGGCGAGTGTGTCCACCCTGCTCGGGGCGGGTGTGGCCGCCTGAGTCCGGTGTCCACCGGGCAGCAGGGGGAATGACGAAAGACCGTGGATCGGCAGATCCGCGGTCTTTCGTCATGGGTGAGGTCCTGGGACCGGGGGCGCCGGAGTGCTCCGGCGCAGAACGGCCTACTCGGCCTCGTAGCTGCTGCAGTTGGCGTCCGCGGTGACCTCGATGGAGGAGGCGGTGCACAGCAGGTCCTTGTTGTGTGCGCACTCGAGGCGCTGGCACGCACCCACCTGGCCGTGGGCCGTGGGCAGCCCGCCGCGGGCGTCGAGGGAGATGAACGTGGTGCAGGACGCGGTGGCGCCCTGGCCGCCCACCGTGATGGCGGGCGCGGTGCAGCCGTTGTCGTTGAAGGCGCAGCCGGTGGCGGTGCAGGCGGAAACAGCGGTGAGAGTGGCCATGATCTTCTCCTGTGACTCGAGGGGTGCTCGTACTGTCGGTCGTGTTGAAAAGAACACTAAAGGCAGTTTTGATCGTTGGCTAGTAAGTTTTACCTTACGGCACGGCATTTTTTTCTAATCCCGGTAAGGCATGCCTCAGTAAAGGAAGTGGCCGCTTGCGCTATTAGGAAAACAATTCTTTTCCTATTCAGCCCAGCGCCAGCCCGCTCAGGGAGTAAGCCGCGAAGCCCGCGAGGAAGCCCAGCAGGAAGTTCCTGGACCCCAGGTTCACCAGCACGGCCACGACCGCGGCGAGGACGAGCCGGCTCAGCTGCACCCCGGAGTCCGCCTCCAGCAGCGTGTAGGCCACGAGGATCAGCATGAGTCCGGCAGGCAGCAGCGTGGAGAGTTCCCGGAGGTCCTCGCGGTCCCGGTAGCGGTGGGCCACCTGCATGGGGAGGGAGCGCAGGGCGAACGTCACGGCGGCGCACACGAGCAGGGCGGCGATCACGTCACGCCCCGCTCTCGGCACCGCGCGGCGTCGTGCCCCGGCGCGGATGCCGCACCATCAGGACGCACAGTACGGCGTAGCAGAGCATGGCGCTCAGCAGAAAGATGCTGCGCGGCAGCAGCAGGCCCACGCCGATGGAGAACAGGGCGGCCGCGAGGATCTTGACCCGCTGGGTCGCGGCGGTGATGGCACCCACGAAGAGCAGGGCGAACAGGCCGGTGAGGGCGAAGTCGAATCCGTCGAAGGACTCCGGGACGAGACCGCCGGCGAGGGCGCCCACGGCCGCGCCGAGCACCCAGTAGAAGTGTGAGACCCCCTGGACCAGCAGCAGCTGGTGCTGGGTGGTGGGGTGCACCCCGCTGTTGATCAGGGCGTAGGCCTCGTCCGTGAGCGCGTAGGGCCCGTAGAACTTCGCGAACGGGGAGCGCAGCAGGTGCGTGGGGTAGGAGAAGCCGTAGAACACGTGGCGCGCGTTGACCAGCAGGGTGGTCACGGCGATCTGCGCCAATCCGGCCCCGGCGGCCACGAGCCCCACGAGCAGGAACTCGATGGACCCGGCGAAGACCACCAGGGCGGTCAGCGGAGCGAGGTAGGGCGCGAAGCCCAGGGACACCGAGTACGCGCCGAAGGCCATTCCCAGGGGCAGGTACCCCATGGCCACGGGCACGGTGGCTCGCAGGGCCCAGCCCAGGGTGCCCTTCTGCGTGCTCATGCCGCGCGCTCCTCGCTGCTCGGTGGTGGGGATCCTGGGTCACGGTAGCGCGGTGGGCGGGCCCGCGAGGACCGCGGGCGGGTGCGGCCGTCTGTAATGTACGACACATGACTTCCCGTTACTCGCTCCCCGAGCAGCTCGTGACCGTTCCCCGACTGGCCGGCCTGGTGGTGCACCGGGACGGACCCGTGCTCGCCCTGCGGCAGGAGCTCTCCTCCGACGGCAAGCGCTACGTCACCCACCCGTGGGCAGTGCCCCGGGACGGTGCGCCCGTGCAGCTGACCCACGGGGACCACGGCGTGCAGGAGGTGCGCCCGGGGGCGTCGGGCGCGGTGTGGTTCACCAGCGAGCGGCCCGTGGCCGGTGACGAGGACAAGCGCACGCGGCTGTGGCTGCTGCCCGAGCACGGTGAGGCGCGCATGGTCCTGGACGCCCCGGAGGGGATCTCGAGCCTCGAGCTCGGCGGGGACCGGCTGTTCTTCGTCTCCGGTCTGTACCCCGCGGCGCGCGGCGCGCAGGACGAGTTCGCGCGCAACCGCGAGATCCACGACCGCCGCGACGAGACCGGTGTGAGCGGGATCCTCTACGACAGTGCCCCGTTCCGGTACTGGGACCACGACCTCCCCGCCGCGGACGACGCACTGTGGTTCCTGGACACCGCGGCCGTGGCCGAGGGCGCGGACCCGGCGGCCTCCGTGCACCGGGTCGAGCTGCAGGAGGGGCGGCTGGGCGAGTTCTCGGTGGCCCCGGACGGCACCTGGGTGCTCGCGGAGATCTCCACGCTGCTGCCCGCGGGCACGCAGCGCTCGCAGCTGTGGCGGCTGCCGGTGGCACCCGAGCACGGGGACGAGGCCGTCCTGCTGCACGACACCGACGAGGCGGAGATGTGGGCGCCCGCGGCCGTGAGCCCGGACGGAACGCGCGTGCTGCTCGGGCGCCAGCGGCTGTGGCGCGAGGGCGTGAGCATGGCGGTGTCCGTGTGGGTGCACGACGTCGCGACCGGCGAGGAGACCGAGGTGGTGCCCGCGGACGATCACTGGGCGCAGGAGCCCCGGTGGATCGACGACGAGAGCTTCGTGTGCACCTCCGACCACCGCGGCCGCGGCATCGTGCTGCGGGTGCACTGCCCGCGGGGTGGGCGGACCCGCGTGGAGACCATCGCCGGGGGCGCGGACCAGGACTGGACGTACTCGGCGGTGGCACCGGCGGGGGAGCAGATCGTGGGGCTGCGCGCGAGCTACACGCACCCCTCCGAGCTCGTGCGGTGGCCCTTGACGGGCGCGCAGGAGCCCGCACCGGTGGCCGGGCTCGTCCCCGAGGACACCGTGCCGGGCCGGGTCGAGGAGGTCACCGCCACCGGTGAGGACGGCACACAGGTCCGCGCGTGGCTCGCCCTGCCGCACGCGGACGACGACGCCGCACCCCACCCCCTGCTCGTGTCCGTCCACGGCGGGCCCTGGGGCTCCAACAACCAGTGGAGCTGGCGCTGGAACCCGTGGCCGTTCGTGGCCGCGGGCTATGCGGTGCTGCTGCCGGACCCGGCGATCTCCACGGGCTACGGCCAGGCCATGATCGACCGCGGTCAGCAGGAGCTGGGCGGGGCGCCGTTCACGGACGTCATGGCCCTGACCGAGGCGGCCACGCGGCGCGCGGACATTGACCCCGAGCGGCAGGCGCTGATGGGCGGGTCCTACGGCGGGTACATGGCCAACTGGGTGGCCACGCAGACGGGGGACCGGTTCCGGTGCATCGTCACGCACGCCTCCCTGTGGAACCTGGACACCATGGGCGCCACCACGGACAACACGCAGTGGCGCGAGGCCATGGGGCCCTCCCAGGCCGCCACGTACTCGCCGCACCGGTTCGCGGAGCGCATCGAGGTCCCGCTGCTGGTGATCCACGGGGACAAGGACTACCGCGTGCCGATCTCTCAGGGCATCGAGCTGTGGGCGGACCTGCAGCAGCGCACCCGGGTCGAGGGCCACCGCTTCCTCTACTACCCGGACGAGGGGCACTGGATCCTTAAGCCCGCCAACGCGCGCACGTGGTACGAGACCGTGCTCGCGTTCGTGGACGAGCACGTGCTGGGACGCCGGCGCGAGCGGCCCGAGCTGCTGGGCTGAGCGGCGTCGTCGCCCGCGGGCACTGCCATGGCTTCCCGCGGGCGGCGCCACGCGCCGGGAGGGCCACGCGACGGCGGGCGGCGCGACGTGGTGACCGGCGCGCGCGTGCGGCGGGCGGGGCGGCGGCGTCGTCGGAGAGATGCACCACGCGTGCGCGGGCGTGCGGACGGAGGGGAGTAGAATCACCACGATCCCCTCTGCCTCAACTCGCGAAGAGAGAACTGTGTATGTCTGAAACCACCGCCCAGCGCGCCGATCTGCGCAACGTGGCCATCGTGGCCCACGTTGACCACGGCAAGACCACCATCGTCGACGCCATGCTCCAGCAGACGCACGCGTTCTCCAGCCACGGAGAGGTCGAGGAGCGGGTCATGGACTCCGGCGACCTGGAGCGCGAGAAGGGCATCACCATCCTCGCCAAGAACACCACGGTGTTCTACGACGGCCCCGCCGCGAACGGCGAGACCATCACCATCAATGTGATCGACACCCCGGGCCACGCGGACTTCGGCGGCGAGGTGGAGCGCGGCCTGTCCATGGTGGACGGCGTGGTGCTGCTCGTGGACGCCTCCGAGGGCCCGCTGCCCCAGACCCGCTTCGTGCTGCGCAAGGCCCTCGAGGCCAAGCTGCCCGTGATCGTGGTGGTCAACAAGGTGGACCGCCCCGATGCCCGCATCGAAGAGGTCGTCTCCGACACCATGGACCTGCTGCTGGGCCTGGCCTCGGACATCGCCGAGGACAACCCGGACCTGGACCTGGACGCCGTGCTGGACGTCCCCGTGGTCTACGCCTCCGGCAAGGCCGGGCGTGCCTCCACGGACCAGCCCGCCAACGGCGAGCTGCCGGACAACGAGGACCTCGAGCCGCTGTTCAAGACCATCATCGAGCACATCCCGGCGCCGTCCTACAACCTCGAGGGCGTGCTGCAGGCCCACGTGACCAACCTGGACGCCTCCCCGTTCCTGGGCCGTCTCGCGCTGCTGCGCATCTTCAACGGCACCCTCAAGAAGGGCCAGACCGTGGCCTGGGCGCGCCAGGACGGCACCATCAAGAGCGTGCGGATCTCCGAGCTGCTGGCCACCAAGGGCCTGGACCGCGTGCCCGCGGAGAGCGCCGGCCCCGGTGAGATCGTGGCCGTGGCGGGCATCGAGGACATCACCATCGGTGAGACCCTCACGGACCTGGAGAACCCGGAGCCGCTGCCCCTGATCACCGTGGACGATCCCGCGATCTCCATGACCATCGGCATCAACACCTCCCCGCTGGCCGGGCGCGTCAAGGGCGCCAAGGTCACGGCCCGCCAGGTCAAGGACCGTCTGGACAAGGAGCTGATCGGCAACGTCTCGCTGAAGATCCTCCCCACCCAGCGTCCGGACGCGTGGGAGGTCCAGGGCCGTGGCGAGCTCGCGCTGGCCATCCTGGTGGAGCAGATGCGCCGCGAGGGCTTCGAGCTCACCGCGGGCAAGCCCCAGGTGGTCACCAAGACCGTGGACGGCAAGGTCCACGAGCCCTACGAGCACATGACCATCGACGTCCCCGAGGAGTACCTGGGTGCGGTCACGCAGCTGATGGCCGGGCGCAAGGGCCGCATGGAGGGCATGAGCAACCACGGCACCGGCTGGGTGCGCATGGAGTTCAAGGTTCCCTCCCGCGGCCTGATCGGCTTCCGCACCAGGTTCCTCACGGACACCCGCGGCGCAGGCATCGCCTCCTCTTACGCAGACGGCTACGAGCCGTGGGCCGGGGAGATCGAGTACCGCACCAACGGCTCCATGGTCGCGGACCGCGCTGGCGTGGTGACCCCGTTCGCCATGATCAACCTGCAGGAGCGCGGCTCGTTCTTCGTGGAGCCCACCTCCGAGGTGTACGAGGGCATGATCGTGGGCGAGAACTCCCGTGCGGACGACATGGACGTGAACATCACCAAGGAGAAGAAGCTCACCAACATGCGTGCGGCCTCCTCGGAGACGTTCGAGAACCTCACCCCGCCGCGCAAGCTCACGCTCGAGGAGTGCCTCGAGTTCGCTCGCGAGGACGAGTGCGTGGAGGTCACCCCGGAGGCCATCCGCATCCGCAAGGTGGTCCTGGACGCCAACGAGCGGCTCAAGGTCGCCCGTCAGCGGGCCCGCGCCTGATCGTGGTCGACCCGAAGTACCCGGGCGGGGGACACGCCATCGCGGGCGCGGCGGACACGCTGCTGCCCGCGGGCGTGGACCCCGCCCGGGCGCGTCTGCTGTTCGTGCACGCCCACCCGGACGACGAGGCGATCAACACCGCGGCCACCATGGGCCACTACAGCGGCCGGGGGGCCACCACGGTGCTGCTGACCATGACGCGCGGTGAGCGCGGGGAGGTCATCCCGCCCGCGCTGCGCCACCTCGAGGTGGGCCAGCCGGGCTGCCCGGACACGGACGGCACCGCCCTGGGGTTGTACCGGATCTCCGAGCTCGACGACGCCGCGGCCGCCACGGGTCTCACCGACCGGTTCTACGCGGGGGAGCCCCCCGCGCTGGACGCCTCCGTGGGCTTCGCCAACGGTGCGGGGAAGTACGTGGACTCCGGCATGAGCTGGGGCCCCGACGGCTTCGCCCAGCCGGCCGCGGACGTGTCCCCGGCCGCTCTGACGGCCGCGGACCCGGAGGAGGCCGCGGCCCACGTGGCCGCCACCATCCGGGCGCTGCGGCCCCACGCCGTGGTCAGCTACGCGGACGACGGCGGCTACGGCCACCCCGACCACGTGGCCACCCACCGGATCACCGTGCGCGCCGTCGAGGCGGCCGCCGCGTCCGACGACGCCGAGTACCCCGCGTGGGACGTGCCCCTGACGTGGGGGATCGAGTCCGAGGTGGACCCCGCGGATGCGCGTCCCCAGGCCGCGATCCACGGGGACCTCGCGGTCAAGCGCGCCGCCATGGCTGCGCACGCCACCCAGATCGTGCTCGCGCAGGACCCCGCCGATCCCTCGTACACGATGTCCAACGGCGTGCCCCAGACCTTCAGTGCCACGGAGACCTTCCGGCTGCTGCGAGGGGACCGGGCATGAGCGGGCAGGACACCCCGCGCCGCGCCGCGCCCTGGGCGGCAGACTCCTCCGTCCCTCGCACCGGCCCGGCCGACCAGGCACGCACCGGGCCGACCGACCAGGTGCCCGCCGGGTCCTCGGAGCGTGCCGTCACGGGACGCATGGACGGCACAACCACCGCGACCACGCACGGCACCTCGGCCGAGCGCCCTGGCGGGGCGGACGTCGACGGGGAAACCGTCGCACCCGGTGACCCCGCGGGGACCGGAGCAGCCCGCGAACGGCCGGGAACGGCGTCGTCGGTGCTGACCGCCGTGCTCACGGGCGTGCTGGCCGGGGCGCTGGCCACGGCGCTGCACGGGGGCATCTGGTACCTGGGTGGGTGGTGGCTGCCGTGGGGACTCGTGTTCTCCGGTGCGCTGCTGCTCAGCGCGAGCGTGTGGTGCGGCACCTCCACCCGGCGGGTGTGGGCCGCGGCGGTGCCCGGGCTCGTGACCTACGTGATCGCGTGGGCCGGGGCGTACCTGCGGGAGGGCTCCGCACTGGTGGTCACCACGTGGCAGGCCCCGATCGGCATCGTGGGCATCCTGTGGTTCGTGGTGGTCTTCGCCGCCGTCATGTGCTCCGTGATTGTGACGGGCCGTTGGCTCGTGCGTCAGCGGGCGCGGTAGCGTCGGGAGCCCGTCGCTAGAATGAACGACAACTTGGGAACAGAAGGAAAGGTCCGTCACCCGTGACTTACGTGATTGCTCAGCCCTGCGTGGACGTCAAGGACAAGGCATGCGTGGAGGAGTGCCCCGTGGACTGCATCTACGAGGGTGAGCGCACGCTCTACATCCACCCCGACGAGTGCGTGGACTGCGGTGCGTGCGAGCCCGTGTGCCCCGTGGAGGCCATCTACTACGAGGACGACACCCCCGAGGAGTGGGCCGAGTACTACAAGGCCAACGTGGAGTTCTTCGACGACCTCGGCTCCCCGGGCGGGGCCGCGAAGCTCGGCAACACCCACAAGGACCACCCGCTGATCGCCGCTCTGCCCCCGCAGAACCAGGACTGATCCGGTGAGCGAGCGGCGCGGCTTCGGCCTGGACCTGCCCGACTACCCGTGGAACGCGCTGGCCCCGTACCGGGAGCTCGCGCAGCAGCACCCGGACGGTGTGGTGGACCTGTCCATCGGCACCCCCGTGGATCCCACACCGCTCGTGGTCCAGGACGCCCTGGCCGCCGCCGCGGACGCCCCCGGCTACCCCACCACGCACGGCACGCCCGCGCTGCGGGAGGCCGTGGCCGCGTGGTACGCCGAGCGCCGCAGTGTTCCCGGGCTGGACCCGGACGCCGTGATGCCCACCGTGGGCTCCAAGGAGCTCGTGGCGTGGCTGCCCCTGCTGCTGGGTCTCGGTCCCGGCGACGTGGTGGTGCGTCCCGTGGTGGCGTACCCCACCTACGACATCGGTGCGCGGCTCGCGGGCGCCGAGTCCGTGGCCGCCGACTCCCTCGACGAGCTGGAACCCTCCGTGCGCGCTCGCGTGCGCATGGTGTGGGTCAACTCTCCGGGCAACCCCACGGGCATCGTGCGCGACGCCGCCTCGCTGCGTGAGCTCGTGGACCAGGCGCGCGCGCAGGGTGCCGTAGTGGTCTCCGACGAGTGCTACGCCGAGCTGGGCTGGGGAGCGTGGGATCCTGCGGAGGGCGGGGAGCCCGTGCCCTCCGTGCTGGACCCGCGGGTCAGCGGCGGGGACATGTCCCTGCTGTTCAGCGCCTACTCCCTGTCCAAGCAGTCGAACCTGGCCGGCTACCGCGCCGCGTTCCTTGCCGGGGACCCCGCGCTCATGCCGTCCCTGATCAACTCCCGCAAGCACGCGGGGATGATCGTGGCCTACCCCGTGCAGGAGGCCATGCGCGTGGCCCTGGGGGACACCGCCCACGTGGCCGCGCAGAAGAGCCTGTACCGGCAGCGTCGTGCCGCCCTGAAGCCCGCGGTGGAGGCGTTCGGGCTGAGCATCGAGCACTCCGAGGCGGGGCTGTACCTGTGGGGCTCGGCGGGGGAGGACACCTGGACCACCGTGGAGCGCTTCGCCCGCCTGGGCATCGTGGTGGGCCCCGGGACGTTCTACGGCGAGGCCGGGCACGGCTTCGTCCGGCTGTCCCTGACCGCCACGGACGAGCGCATGGCCGCGGCCGTGCAGCGCCTGGAACGGGCGGTCTGAGGGGGCCCCGCGCGCCGGGGCAAGTGGAATCAGGATCGCACTAGCGAGTAGGTTGGAGCAGGATCACACCGTGTCCCGTCCGGTGTCCGTGCCCTCCCGCCGCCACGACGGTGTGGCGGCATGCGAGTACACACCGATCAGCGGAACACCCGAGAAAACCGTGAAGGACTCACCATGGCAGAGGCCAAGAAGAACACCGGCAAGGTGGAACTGAGCTACGACAAGGACAAGACCCTGGACCTCCCCGTGCTGGAGGTGACCGAGGGCAATAAGGGCTACGGCATCGGCTCGCTGCTCAAGGAGACCGGCAACGTCAGCTTCGACCCCGGGTTCGTGAACACCGCGAACACGCGCTCCACGGTGACCTACATCGACGGCGCCCAGGGCATCCTGCGCTACCGCGGCTACCCCATCGAGGAGCTTGCGGAGCACTCCAACTTCCTGGAGACCGCCTACCTGCTGATCTACGGCGAGCTTCCCACGCGTGAGCAGTACGAGGACTTCCAGCACCGGATCACCACGCACACCATGGTGCACGAGGACATCAAGATGTTCTTCAACGGCTTCCCCCGCTCCGCGCACCCCATGCCCGTGCTGTCCTCGGCCGTGTCCGCGCTGTCCACGTTCTACTCGGACTCCCTGGACCCGTTCAACAAGGAGCACGTGGAGATCTCCACCATCCGACTGCTCGCAAAGGTCCCCACTCTGGCCGCGTACGCGTACAAGAAGTCCGTGGGCGAGCCGCAGCTGTACCCCCACAACAACCTCAACTACGCGGAGAACTTCCTGCGCATGTGCTTCGGTGTGCCCGCCGAGGACTACGAGGTGGATCCCGTGGTCGCCAAGACGCTGGACATCCTCTTCATGCTGCACGCGGACCACGAGCAGAACTGCTCCACCTCCACGGTGCGCCTGGTGGGTTCCTCCCACGCCAACATGTTCGCGTCCGTCTCCGCGGGTATCAACGCCCTCTACGGCCCGCTGCACGGCGGCGCCAACGAGGCCGTGCTGGCCATGCTGGACCAGATCCAGAACCGCGGGCTCTCCGCGGACGAGTTCATGGAAAAGGTCAAGAACAAGGAGGACGGCGTCCGCCTCATGGGCTTCGGGCACCGTGTCTACAAGAACTACGACCCCCGCGCCCGCATCATCAAGGGCTACGCGCACGACGTCCTGGCCAAGATGGGCGGCAACAACGAGCTGCTGGACCTGGCCATCGGCCTGGAGGAGAAGGCGCTCGCGGACGACTACTTCGTGGAGCGCAAGCTCTACCCGAACGTGGACTTCTACACGGGTCTGATCTACAAGGCCATGGGCTTCCCGGAGAAGATGTTCACCGTGCTCTTCGCGATCGGCCGCCTGCCCGGCTGGATCGCCCAGTGGCGCGAGATGATCGAGGACCCGGAGACCAAGATCGGCCGCCCCCGCCAGCTCTACGTGGGCGAGGGCGAGCGCCACTACCCCACCACCAGCTGAGCGCCCTGCGCTGACGACGCCGCCCCGGTCACCTTCTCGGTGACCGGGGCGGCGTTCTCGTGGGGCCTGGTGCGGTGTCGTGTCGGACGCTGCCGGGTGCGCGCCCGGCAGCCGGTGCGCACGAAGGCGCCCCTGCCCCGGACCGGCGCGTAGGCGGCGTCGGGCCCGGGGGGAGGGACTCAGCCCTCGTAGCCGTTCGGGTTGTTCTTCTGCCAGTTCCAGTGGTCCCGGCACATCGTGTCGATGTCGCGGTCCGCGGACCAGCCCAGCTCCGCGAGGGCCGAGGCGGGATCGGCGTAGGACACGGCGGCGTCGCCGGGGCGGCGCGGGGCGATCTCGTAGGGGATCTCCCGGCCCGAGGCCTTCTGGAACGCCTCGCGGACCTCCAGCACCGAGTAGCCGCGTCCGGTGCCCAGGTTCCACACGTGCACCCCCGGGTCCTCGCTGATCCGGTCCAGGGCCTTGAGGTGGCCGTCCGCGAGGTCCACCACGTGGATGTAGTCGCGCACGCCGGTGCCGTCCGGGGTGGGGTAGTCGTCGCCGAAGACCATGAGCTTCTCGCGCCGTCCCACGGCCACCTGCGCCACGAACGGCATGAGGTTGTTGGGGATGCCCGAGGGGTCCTCGCCGATCCGCCCGGACTCGTGGGCGCCCACCGGGTTGAAGTAGCGCAGCAGCGCCACGGACCAGCGCTCGTCCGAGGCGGCGAGGTCCGCGAGCATGTCCTCGATGTGCTCCTTGGTGCGCCCGTAGGGGTTCTGGGCGTCCATGGACAGCTTCTCGGTCAGGGGCATCGTCTCCGGCGCGCCGTACACGGTGGCGGAGGAGGAGAACACGATGCTGCGGCAGTCGTTCTCCTCCATGGCCCACAGCAGGTTCACGGTGCCGGAGACGTTGTTCGTGTAGTACCACAGGGGCTTCTCGGCGGACTCGCCCACGGCCTTGAGCCCGGCGAAGTGGATCACGGCCTCGGGCCGGTGCTCCCGGAACACCCGGTCCAGGCCCGCGCGGTCCAGCAGGTCCACCTGCTCGAACGCGGTGACGTCCCGCCCGGCGAGCTCCGCGACGCGCTCCAGCGAGGCGCGGGAGGAGTTGGAGAGGTTGTCCAGCACGACCACGTCGTGGCCCGCCTCCAGCAGGGCCAGGACGGTGTGCGAGCCGATGTAGCCGGTTCCCCCGGTGACAAGAATCTTCATGGTCACCACCCTATCCAGTGCGCCGGGGCGCACACGCGCGGCCGGGCTCCCGGTCTCCCGGGAACCCGGCCGTGTGCGGCTCACGACGCCATTCGCGCCGGTCCGCGCGCACGGCCCCCCCCGCGGGGAGCGCTGCGGCCCCGACGGGAGCGGGCGGCATCGGCAACCGCCGCGGGGCTGGGCGAGCGCCATGTTCACCGGCGGCTGCTCGCCCTCTGACCGGGGCCCGGTCACGCCGCCCAGCGTGAAGGTGCCCGCCGGCGTCAGTTCGCGTGCAGCTGCGCGTTCAGCTCCACGGTGCCGTTGCGGCGGGGCAGGGCCTCCACCGCACCGGTGGTCGAGTTGCGGCGGAACAGCAGGTTGTCGGCGCCCGAGAGCTCGGAGGCCTTGACCACGCGGGGCTCCGCGGCGGCGTCGAGCAGGGACACCCGGGTGCCCGCGGTGACGTAGAGACCGGCCTCGACCACGCAGTCGTCGCCCAGGGAGATGCCCACGCCCGCGTTGGCGCCCAGCAGGCAGCGCTCGCCCAGGGTGATGCGCTGCTTGCCGCCCCCGGAGAGGGTGCCCATGATGGACGCGCCGCCGCCGATGTCCGTGTGGTCGTGGACCACCACGCCGGCGGAGATCCGGCCCTCGACCATGGCAGCGCCCAGGGTGCCCGCGTTGAAGTTCACGAAGCCCTCGTGCATCACCGTGGTGCCCTCGCCCAGGTGCGCCCCCAGGCGCACGCGGTCCGCGTCCCCGATGCGGACACCGGAGGGGACCACGTAGTCCACCATGCGCGGGAACTTGTCCACGCCGAACACCGTGACGGCCCCGCTGGCGCGCAGCCGCAGCAGCGACCGGGTCAGCTCCTCGGCGAGCACCGGACCGCGGCTCGTCCACGCCACGTTGGCGAGCAGCCCGAACACCCCGTCCAGGTTGATGGTGTTGGGCTGCGCGAGCCGGTGGGAGAGCAGGTGCAGCCGCAGGTAGGCGTCGGCAGCGTCGCGGGGGGCCTCGTCGAGGTCGATCACCGTGGTCACGATCTCCGAGCGCACGTTGCGGTCCGGGTCCGTGGTCGCGGCCACGCGAAGGTCCGCCTCGTAGCTGGCGTCCGGGTTCGCGCTCAGGGCGGGGGCGGGGTAGAAGACGTCCAGGACGGTCCCCGCGCGCTCGCCGGCGTCCACCACGGTGGCCAGGCCCACGCCCGAGGCGACGCGGGAATTGACGGTGCTCTCGCTCGTTGAAGTCATGGCTCCATCCTAAGCGGGCAGGCGTGCCGCCCCTCCCGCGCCCGACGCCGCGGCACCAGCTGGTCGGGCGGCAGTCGGGTCGTTCCCGGCGGGCTGCAGGGCCCCGGTGACTATGCTGGCCGCCATGGCATCCGATCAGCAGACACCCGTACTCGACCTCACCATGGACCCCGCGGACCTCACGGCCGCGCTCGTGGACGTGGAGTCCGTCTCGGACCACGAGGGGCCGCTCGCCGACGCCGTGGAGGCGGCCCTGCGCGAGCTGCCGCACCTCACGGTGCACCGGGACGGGGACACCGTGGTGGCCCGCACCGAGCTGGGACGGGACGAGCGGGTGATCCTGGCCGGGCACCTGGACACCGTGCCCCTGCCCACCGTGGAGGGGGCGCTGGGCGCGGTGCCGTCCGTGCGGCGTCGTGAGGGGGACCGGGACGTGATCTACGGCCGCGGCACCACGGACATGAAGGGCGGGGTGGCGGTGCAGCTCGCGCTGGTGCAGCAGCTGCGGGAGCCGAACCGGGACGTCACGTACGTGTTCTACGACCACGAGGAGGTCTCCAGCGACGCCAGCGGTCTGGGGCGCGTGATGCGCAACGGGCCCGAGCTGCTCGAGGCGGACTTCGCGGTGCTGCTGGAGCCTACCAACGGCACGGTGGAGGGCGGGTGCAACGGCACCATGCGATTCCGGATCACCACCCACGGCAAGGCCTCGCACTCGGGGCGCGCCTGGATCGGGGACAACGCGATCCACAAGCAGGCGGAGCTGCTGGAGCGGCTGGCGCGCTACGAGCCGCGGACCGTCACCGTGGAGGGCCTGGACTACCGCGAGGGGCTCAACGCCATCCGGATCGGCGGGGGAGTGGCCGGCAACGTGATCCCGGACACCGCGTGGGTGGAGGTCAACTACCGATTTGCCCCGGACAAGACGCTGCAGCAGGCGCAGCAGCACGTGCGCGAGGTGTTCGAGGGGTACGAGATCGAGTGGCAGGACCTCTCCCCGGCGGCGCGCCCCGGACTGGACCGCCCCGCCGCCGCGCAGTTCGTGGCCGCGGTGGGCCAGGAGCCCATGCCCAAGTACGGCTGGACGGACGTCGCCCGTTTCTCGGAGGCAGGGGTGCCCGCCGTGAACTTCGGTCCGGGGGACGCCCTGCTGGCCCACACGGACGACGAGCACGTGGTCGACGACGCCGTGCGCGCGTGCCACCGGGCGCTGTCCCAGTGGTTGTCCTGATCCGCCACGTAGCCTGAGCACATGACTTCCCCGGACACGACCCCCGACCCGCTGCCCGAGCCCGCCGGACCCGCCGAACGCCACAAGGGCCCCGTGGTGCTGCGCCGCGCCCAGCTGCAGCGGCGCACCTCCGACCAGCGCTTCCTGGACCAGCGACCGGCCGAGCCGGACGACTTCACCCGCACGGACCCGTGGCGCGTGCTGCGCATCCAGGCCGAGTTCGTGGAGGGCTTCGACGCGCTCGCGAACCTCGGCCCCGCGATCACGGTGTTCGGCTCCGCGCGCACCGCTCCCGGGCACCCCGAGTACGAGCTCGGCCGTGAGCTCGGGCGGCAGATCGGCGCCGCGGGCTATGCCGTGGTCACCGGCGGTGGGCCGGGCGTCATGGAGGCCGCCAACCGTGGCGCGGTGGACGTGGGGGCTCACTCGGTGGGCATCGGCATCGAGCTGCCGCACGAGCAGCACCTGAACCACTGGGTGGACCTGGGCATCAACTTCCGGTACTTCTTCGCGCGCAAGACCATGTTCGTGAAGTACAGCCAGGGCTTCGTGGCGCTGCCCGGCGGCTTCGGCACCCTGGACGAGCTGTTCGAGGCGCTGACCCTGGTGCAGACCGGCAAGATCACCCGCTTCCCCGTGATCCTGGTGGGCACCGAGTACTGGGGTCCGCTGCTGGACTGGATCACGGGCACGCTCGTGGCCGGTGGCAAGGTGGCCGAGACAGATCTCGACCTGCTGCGCGTGGTGGACACCGCCGAGGAGGTCGTGGAGATCCTCGCCTCGGTCCACGCCGAGGACCCCGACATGCAGGTTCCCGACGCCGCCGCGCCCCGCCCCGGGGCCGACGCCGCCGGGGACCACGACCTGCCAGGGGAGCCCGCTCCCGGTTCCGGGGCATGAGCCGGGCCCGGGACACGGGGCGGAGGCATTCGGGGGACCGGGCCCGCAGGGACGCGGCCACGGCCGACGGCGTGGCCCCCGGACCCGCCGCCGCCGCCGCGAGGTGGGACGACGCGCCTTGCCCCGCGGAGGCGGAGCGCCGGGCGGGCCCCGGGCACCCCTCCAGCGCGGACGACGGGGCGGGCGGTGCACCGCGCGCCGCCGGAACGGTGACCGTCGAGGACGCGCTCACCGCGCGGCGTCGTCCGTGGCGGGCGGCCCTGGGCGGCGCGTGGGCTCGGAGCCCGTGGTGGCTCGCGGTGCTCGCGCTCTACGGACTCTCCCGGGTGTGGGGGTGGGCGGTCTTCAGCGTGGTCGGCGGGCAGCAGGGGCCGGGGCCGTGGGGCCAGGGCCCCCTGGGCTACCTCGACTTCGTGGCCACGTGGGACTCGGACTGGTACCGCACCATCTTCGAGCACGGCTACCCCTCGGAGCTGCCCCGGGACTCCCTGGGCACGGTGCGCGAGAACCCCTGGGCGTTCTACCCCGTGTTCCCCCTCCTGGTGCGGGGCATCACCGAGGTCACCGGGACCGGCTGGGCGGGCACGGCTTCCACCGTGTCCCTGCTCGCCGGTTTCGGGGCGGCGCTCGTGCTGTATCGCCTCACGTGCACCGCCCCCGTGATGAGCACCCCGCGCACGCGCGGCGGCGCCTCCGTCCCGGCGCTGTGGGCCGTGGCCGTGTTCGCGTTCAACCCCGTGGCACCGGTGCTGCAGACCCCCTACGCGGAGGCGCTCAGCCTGCTGTTCCTGCTCAGCGCCATTCTGTGCGTGGTGCGCGGACGGGCCGCGGGGGCGGCGGTGTTCGTGGTGCTGCAGGCGCTCACCCGGCCCACCGGCGTGGCACTGGCCGCGGCCCTCGGCGTGTGGTGGCTGTGGCGCAGCGTGCGGGACGTGCGGGCGCGGTGTCGTGCCTGGTACCGCTGCGCCGACCGGTGGCTCGCGGTCGCGCTGCTGGCGTGCGCGGCGGCGCTGGCCTGGCCGGTGATCGCGTGGGCCGTCACGGGGGAACCCACGGCGTACACGGAGACCGAGGCCGCGTGGCGCGGCTCCTCCGGCGTGGTTCCCGTGCTGCCGTGGTTCGCCCAGGCCACCCGGTTCCTCGGGCCCGTGGCGGGGCTCCTCGCGCCCGTGCTGCTCGTGGCCGCCGCGGTGCTCGTGCTGCGCAGCGGCCCCGTGCGCAGCGCCCTGCCGTTCTTCGTGCGGGTGTGGCTCGCCGCGTACGGGTGCTACCTGCTGCTGGTGCTCAACCCGCAGAGCTCCACGTTCCGGCTGCTGCTGCCATGGGCCCCGCTGGCCGCGGCCCTCGTGCGGGTGAGCGACTCCCGGGCGTACCGCGTGCTGCTGGTGCTGGGCGGGGCCCTCCTGCAGCTCGTGTGGGTCGGGTGGCTGTGGCACTGGAAGCAGCTGCCCGGCGGCGGGGACTACCCGCCCTGACGCCGCCCACGGGCCCCGCGGCAGCACGGGGCACGACGACGCCGCGCGTCTCGCCGCGCGGCGAGAACCACCCGGCCGGGGCTCGCTCGGGCGTGGGCGGCGTCACGGCAGGGGCTCGCGTTCGGTAAGATGGTTCGGTCAGTACACACGAAGAGGAGCTCATCAATGGCGGCCATGAAGCCGAGAACGGGTGACGGACCCATGGAGGTCACCAAAGAAGGACGCAGCCTGATCATGCGGGTCCCCCTGGAAGGCGGCGGACGCCTCGTGGTCGAGCTCAAGGCGGACGAGGCCGCCGAGCTGCGCGAGTGCCTCGCCGGTGTGACCCAGTAGTACCCGGCCCCCACCGTCCTTACCCCGAGAGCCCCCCACCACGGTGGGGGGCTCTCGCGCACCCGGGACCGCCTCTCCGGGGCCGCGGGCCGCGGTCACTGTGTGCGCCGCACGAGCCGGGTCCGCTCGGCCCGCACCCGCGGACGGGCGCGGTGCAGACCCTCAGAACGCACGGGTGCCCCGGGCGGGGAGCGGAAATCCCGGGCCCGGGGCCGCGTGATCAGGCGGCCCAGTGCGCCCCGAGCGTGGTCCCGGCCGCTGCGGCGAGCAGGCTCCACAGCAGGGTGCCGAGCACCGCGGCCAGGGCGGCGCCGCCACGACGCTCCCGCAGCAGGCGCACGGTGTCCACCATCGCGGTGGAGAACGTGGTGTAGCCGCCGCACAGTCCGGCTCCCAGGGCCGCGGTCCACAGCGGGCCGAGCAGCAGGCTCAGACCGCTCACCAGGCCCAGCACGAACGAGCCGAGCACGTTGACCAGCACCGTGGCCAGGGGGAACGGCCGCCGCTGCCGCGAGGTCACCAGACGGTCCGTGAGCAGACGCAGGGCGGCGCCGAGACCTCCGCCCAGGGCCACGGCGAGCGCGGCGATCACCGCTGGCCCCTGCTGCGCGGCTCAGCGCCGGGAGCACCGGCACGGACCCGCGCACCGCACAGCACGCCCGCCCCGGCGGCGAGCAGCCCGGCCAGGAGCATCACCGCCGCGGTGAGCACGGCCTGACCCGTGCCACCGGCGGCGAGCTGGTCCCATAGGTCCTGCGCGAACGCGGAGTAGGTGGTGAAGCCTCCCAGCAGCCCCGTGCCGAGCACGAGACGGGTGGAGTGCGCGCGGGGGGTTTCGTCCCCGGGCCGGGTGAGGGCTTCAAGCAGCAGACCCAGCAGGAACGCGCCCAGCACGTTGCAGCCCAGCGTGGCCCAGGGCCACCCGGAACCGGTGGCGACCACGTGGGTGACGCCCCAGCGGAGCACGGATCCCACGGCTCCGCCTGCCGCCACGAGCGGGACGTCCCGCGCGAGGGGTCGGATCACCGGCGGACGGCCAGCAGCACGCCCGTGCCCGTGGGCAGCAGGGCCGTGGACAGCCGGGGCTCGTCCCGCAGGGTGCGCACGACCTCCCGCATGATCACGGTGTCCTCCTGGCGCTGCGCGGGCTGGGGGACCTGGTCCCCGTGCAGGGCGTCGTTGACCACGAGCATCCCGCCGCGGCGCAGCAGCCGGGCGCCCTCGATCACGTAGTCGGCGGTGTTGGCCACGTCCGCGTCGACGAACACCATGTCGTAGGCGTTCTCCGTGAGCCGGGGCAGCACGAGGCCCGCGGCCCCGGAGATCGTGCGGGTGCGCTTGGTCTCGAAACCGGCCTCGCGGAAGGTGTCCCGCGCGGCGCGCAGGGCGCGGATGTCGGTGTCGATGGTGGTCAGCACGGACTCAGCGGGCATGCCCCGCAGCAGCGCGAGCCCGGAGACCCCCGCACCGGTGCCCACCTCCACGACCGTGGCGGGACGCGCGGAGGACGCCAGCACGCCCAGCAGCGCCGCGACCGCCGGGGTCACGGGGTCCAGCCGCAGGGCGAGGGAGCGCTCGCGGGCCCGGAAGGCCGTCTCGTCCTCCGTGGCGTAGGCCTCGCAGTAGGCCCAGCTCGTGGTCTTGTCCGTGGTCATGGACGCGGGGTGTCCTTCGCTGCCGTGTGAGCCGGGATCCGCGGACCCCGGAACGTGGTGTGCGGTGCTCCGGCACGTGCCGGGACGTCGCGGGCCCCAGCCTATCGCGGTCCGCGCGCGCGCCGGGGGGGGGCAACGCCCTGGGGTGTCCAGATCGCTGTCAGGCTGCTGTTCCACAATGGGTGCGGATCGGCGGCCCGGAGACGGCCGCCCGGGACGGGCGTCCCGGAGCAGGACGGTGAGGGAGAGGACGCGGGTGGTCACACGGATGACGACGCGCGCGGCGCGGGCCGTGCGACGGCCGAGCCGACGCGGCATCGGGCTCGTGGCGGCGTTCGCCGCGTGCCTGTGCGTGGCCCTGCTGACCACCGCGGTGTGGAACGTGGGCCGCCAGGTGCAGCGCGAGCAGGCGGCCGCGGCGCGCACGGCGGCGTCGTGGTCTCCCGGTCCGCGCGCGATGGTGGACACCACCTCGCACGCGGACATCCAGTCCCTGCGCGCCCAGGGCTGGGCGGTGCCCGGCCTGGCCGCGGAGGGGTACCGGGTCGCGGACGTGCGCCGGACCCGTGTGGGGGACCAGCCCGCCGTGTCGATCTCCCTGCACAACGACCACGACACCGTGGAGATCGTGGAGCAGCGCGGCACGGTCAACCCCGACAACCCCCTGGACGGCGTCACACAGCTGCCCGTGAGCGCGGAGGGCATGCACCGCTCGGCCATGTCCGGATCCCGGCTGTGGGTCGAGCGCGGGGACCCCTGGCGCGCCGTGATGGTGCGCCCGGACGCCGTCTACACAGTGTCCTCGGACTCGCCCCCCGCCACCATGGCGCAGACCGTGAGCGCCATCGTCGCCGAGGACCGCGGGCGCGTGAGCCTGCCCTCGCAGGACGACGAGGACTTCGGGTCCACCGTGGTGGACGGCCTGCGGAAGATCCTCGGCTAGCGCCCCGGCGTGCCGAGGGGCGTTGATAGGCTCGTCTGGTGTTCGGGATTTCTGGCGGGGAAGCCATCATCATTCTCATCGTGGCCCTGGTGGTCATCGGCCCGGAGCGGGTTCCCGAGTACGCGCAGAAGTTCAAGGAGATGGTCAAGGCCGTCCGCGGCTACGCCACCGGCGCCACCGCCGACCTCAAGGAGAGCCTGGGCCCGGAGTTCGCGGACCTCGACTGGCGCAAGCTCGACCCCCGGCAGTACGACCCCCGCGTGATCGTGCGCGAGGCACTGCTCGAGGACGACGACCCCGCGCCCCAGCACGCCACGCCCGCGACGGTGACACCCACGGTGCGCCGCCTGGCCCGCGGCGAGCGGGCGCCCTTCGACACCGAGGCCACCTGAGCGGCGTCGTGCGCCGGTCTCAGCCCCGCGGCGTGATGCCGAGGCTGCGCCCCGCCAGCCCGCGGCCCTGGGCGTCGAGTGCGCGGGCGATCTCCCACAGCTGACCGGCCGCCGGGGAGTCGGGCTCGGACCACACCGCGGGCACGCCGCGGTCGGAGGCCTCTCGCACGGTGACGTCCAGGGGCACGCTGCCCAGCAGCGGCACCGGGTAGCCCAGCCGTTCCCCCAGGGAGTCCGCGATCCGCTGCCCGCCGCCGGAGCCGAAGACCTCCATGCGGGTGCCGTCCGGCATGACCATGGCGGACATGTTCTCGACCACGCCCGTGACGCTCTGCTCGGTTTGCTCCGCGAGCGTGCCCGAGCGCTGCGCGACGCTCACGGCGGCGTGCTGCGGGGTGGAGACCACCACCACCCCCGAGCGGGGCAGCAGCTGACCCACCGAGATGGCGATGTCCCCGGTGCCCGGGGGCAGGTCCAGGAGCAGGTGGTCCAGGTCCCCGAAGTGCACGTCCGTGAGGAACTGCTCGATGGCCCGGTGCAGCATGGGCCCGCGCCACGCCACCGGCTGGGCGGGGTCCACGAACATCCCGATGGAGATCACCTTGATGACGCCGCGCGAGCGGTGCCCCGCCCCGGTGGCGCCGTCCTCGGGCCTGCGGTCCACGCCCTCGGGCACCTCCACCACGGGCGGCAGGATCATGTCCCCCACGCGCGTGGGGGACTGCGTGATGCCCAGCAGCCCGGGCACCGAGAAGCCGTGCACGTCCGCGTCCACGATGCCGACGGTGCGCCCCATGGCGGCCAGCGCCGCGGCCAGGTTCACGGTGACGCTGGACTTGCCCACCCCGCCCTTGCCGCTGGTGATCGCGTGCACCCGGGTCAGGCTGTGCGGGTCCGCGAACGGGTTGCTGCGGTGGTGTCCCAGCCGCTCCTGCAGCTGCTGGCGCTGGGCGGGGGTCATCACCCCCACGTCCACGGCCACGTGCTCGACGCCGGGCACCGCCGCCAGGGCCTCGTGCAGGTCGGCCTCGATGGTCCCGCGCAGCGGGCACCCGGAGACCGTGAGCAGCACGGTGACCCGCGCGGTCCCGCCCTCCAGCACCGCCTCGGGGATCATGCCGAGCTCCGTCACGGGACGGCGCAGCTCGGGGTCGATCACGCCGTCGAGCGCCTCGCGCAGCCGAGGGTCGACGGCCTCCGTGCCGTTCCCGCTCACAGGTGCCCCTCCCGACCGTCCTCGCCGGGTGCCCCTGCCGGATCCGACGACGCCGCCGCGCCGGGTCCGGGGGCGGGGTGCCCCGCCGCGTGGGAACCGGGGGGCGCGGTGGCCGACCGGGCGTCGTCGTCGGTCCCGGACGGGGCGGGGGCCACGCCGTAGGTGGCCTCGGGAGTCTCGGCGAGCGGGGTTGTACCGGTGCGCTTGACGCGGTCCCCCTTGCGAGAACCGGGGTTCTTCCGCCCGCCCTCGGCGCGCCGACCCGCGGGCTCGGCCTCGCCGGCCTCCGCGCGCTGGTCCTGGGCCTCGAGGATCTCCTCGAGCAGGTTGCGCAGCTCGGAGCGGACGTAGTCGCGCGTGGCGACCTCGCGCAGCGCGATCCGCAGGGACGCGATCTCGCGCGTGAGGTACTCGGTGTCCGCGAGGTTCTGCTGACCGCGCTTGCGGTCCTCCTCGGCGACCACGCGGTCACGGTCGTCCTGCCGGTTCTGCGCGAGCAGCAGCAGGGGCGCGGCGTAGGACGCCTGGAGGGACAGCATGAGCGTGAGCAGCGTGAAGTTCAGGGACCGAGGGTCGAACTGGATCTCCTCGGGGGCCATGGTGTTCCAGCCCAGCCAGATGGTCACGAACACGGTCATCCACAGCAGGAACTGCGGCGTGCCCATCCACCGGGCGATCGCCTCGGTGAGCTGGCCGAACGAGTCCGGGTTGGGCCGGAACCGGGGCAGGTACCCGGGGCGCTTCTCCCTCGGCTGGTCCAGGGGACCGGGGGAGTACTGCGCCGAGGGGTTCTGTCGGGGACTACTCATACCTCTTGCCCACCTTCCTCACGGGGGTTCCGTCGTCGTACGTGCGCCAGTCCTCGGGCAGCAGCGCGTCGAGGACGTCGTCGATCGTCACCGCGCCCACGAGCCTGTCCTGGTCGTTGACCACCGGCAGGATGGTGAGGTCGTAGGTGGCCAGCTCGCGGGCCACGTCCGCGACGGACGCCTGGTCCGAGACCGGCTCGATGGAGCGGTCGATCAGGTTGCCGATCGCCTCGGGCGGGGGATAGCGCAGCAGCCGCTGGGTGTGCACGAACCCCAGGTACTTGCCCGTGGGCGTCTCGAGCGGGGGCCGGCACACCAGCACGGCGGACGCGGCGGCCGGGATGACCTCCTCCTGCCGGATGTGGGCCAGGGCCTCCGCGACCGTGGCCTCCGGGGAGAGCACGATGGGCACGGGGGTCATGAGCGAACCCGCGGTGCCCTCCTCGTACTCGCGCAGCCGTCGGACGTCCTCGGCGTCCTCGGGCTCCATCATGGTGATGAAGCGTTCGGCCTCGGCCTCCGGCAGCTCGTTGAGCAGGTCGGTGGCGTCGTCCGGGTCCATCTCCTCGAGCAGTGCCACGGCGCGCTCGTTGTCCATGTGGGTCAGGATGAACACCTGGTCGTCCTCGGGCAGCTCCTCGAGCACGTCCGCGAGGCGCTCGTCCTGCAGCTCGGCGGCGATCTCCAGCTTGCGCTTGTCGGGCATGTCCCGCAGCTCGTCCGCGAGGTCCGCCGCCTGGTCCTCCTCGTGCTGCGCGACCCACTGGGTGGCCGGCTGGTGGCCCGCGTTGGAGGGGTCGTCGGTGTCCTCCCAGTCCACGATCAGCGTCTGGTTGCGACGCCGGATCAGCCCGCCCGTGGCCTGCGAGCGGCGCACGAACAGCTGGGAGATCACCCAGTCGCCGCGGTTGTTGGACTTCTCCATGGCGACGTCCTCGATGGTCGCCGTGCCGGAGCCGTCCAGCAGCACCACGGTGCGGTCGAAGAGCTCGCCCACCGCGAGGGTCTCCGCGCCGCGCTGCTCGAAGCGGCGCAGGTTCACGAGGCCGGTGGAGATGATCTGGTCCGCGTCGATGCTCGTCACGCGTGTCATGGGCACGAACACCCGTTTCTTGCCCAGCACCTCCACCACGAGGCCCACCACGAGCGGCCGGGTCTTCAGCGACGGTCGGCTGCCGGGGCGCAGCAGCACGACGACGTCGCGCAGCCGCCCCAGGCGGTCGCCGAGGGGGTCGAAGACGTCCAGGCCGATCAGGCGGGCCACGAAGATCTTGGAAAGGTTTGTGCTCACCCGCCCAGCCTAGTGATCCGGGGGCAGTGGTCACATTCGGGGCGGACCGGGTGGTCAGCCACCCCCGGTGAAGGTCCCCCGGGGCGCCGTGTTCACCCGCTGCGATGATGGAGGGTTCTCCCTGGGAGCTTGCGGGTGGCTGGGGGAGAATGGGGCGCATGAGCACCCCGAATCGCGTCCCGTCCCAGTTGTCCATCGCACCAGAGATGCCACGCGGCGAAGTGGTCGGCCGCTACCGAACCTACGCCGAGGCCCAGAAGGCCGTGGACTACATGTCCGACGAGCACTTCCCCGTGGCCATGGTCTCGATCATCGGCAGCGACCTGAAGTCCGTGGAGCAGGTGACCGGGCGGCTGTCCTACCCCCGGGTGGCCCTGCAGGGTGCGCTCAACGGCATCTTCTTCGGCGCGTTCCTCGGGCTGATCCTCACCATGTTCGGCGGCCCGCAGATGGCCGCGTCCATCGTGCCCACCATGCTGCTGGGCGGTGCGTTCTTCATGCTGATGGCCACCATCACGTACGCGATGTCCCGCGGCAAGCGGGACTTCACGTCCACCAGCCGGATCGTGGCGGGCAGCTACGAGGTGCTCGCGGCACCGGAGGTGGCCGGACAGGCGCGCCAGGTGCTCAGCGGCATGCCCGGTGAACCGGGTGCCGGGGTACGCGCCCAGGGCCACGCCCCGTTCGGCGGTCGCGGTCCGGGTGGTGCCCGTCAGGACGGGTGGAACGGCGGGCACTGGGGCCACGGCGGCCCGGGCCACGGCGGAACCCAGCAGGGTGCGCCCCAGAACGGCGCACCCCAGAACGGCCCGTACACCGGTGGCCCCACTGGGCAGCCGGGTGTGCCGGGCCAGGGCGCGCCCGCCGGCGCCGCCCACGGCAGCAGCCCCGCGGCGTCGGGCCCCGGCGTTCACGAGGGCACGCAGCCGGGCCCGGAGGCACAGCAGGACCCCCACCGCTCCGCGAAGTTCCCGGACCTCCCGGACGGACGCCCCCAGTACGGCATCCGCGTGGAGCCCGAGGCAGCGCCCGAGGCAACTCCGGAGGTGGACCGTTCCGCGCCGTGGACCCGCACCGGTGGCCCCGCAGCCGCGGACGACGCCCGGGACACCCAGCAGGGCGGCGGCATCGAGAACCGCACCCCGGAGGACCGCCGCTGAGGTCCCGGTGACCGGTGCCAGGCCCGCGGGCTGCGCCCGGTGGAGACGCAGAACGCCCCGCACTGCAGTGCGGGGCGTTCTCACGTCAGGACGCGGCTCAGGCGGCCGGACCCTCCGTGGGTCCCACGTTCTCGTCCCGGTTCCAGATGCCCTGGATCCAGGCCTCGACGTCCTCCGGGCGCCGGGGCAGGGCCGCGGAGAGGTTCTCGTTGCCCTGCTCGGTGACGAGCACGTCGTCCTCGATGCGCACGCCGATCCCGCGGTACTGCTCCGGGATCGCGAGGTCCTCCTCCTTGAAGTACAGCCCGGGCTCGATGGTGAACACCATGCCCGGCTCGATCACGGCGTCCAGGTACAGCTCGCGCTTGGCCTGCGCGCAGTCGTGGACGTCCAGGCCCAGGTGGTGGCTCGTGCCGTGCGGCATCCAGCGGCGGTGGTGCTGACCGGACTCGGAGAGGGAGACCTCCGCGGAGACCGGCAGCAGGCCCCACTGCTCGAGGCGGTGGGCCAGGACCTCCATGGCCGCGGCGTGCACGTCCCGGAAGCGGTTGCCCGGCACGGCCACCTCGAAGGCGGCCTCCGAGGCGTCCAGGACCGCCTGGTAGATGGTGCGCTGGATCTCCGTGTAGGTCCCGTCCACCGGCAGGGTGCGGGTGAGGTCCGCGGTGTAGAGGGAGTCCGCCTCCACGCCCGCGTCCACGAGGATCAGCTCGCCCGGCTTCACCGAGCCGTTGTTGCGGATCCAGTGCAGCACGGTGGCGTTGTTGCCGGACGCCGCAATGGTGTCGTAGCCGAGGTCGTTGCCCTCCAGACGGGCCCGTGAGAAGAACGCCCCCTCGACCACGCGCTCGCCGCGCTCGCCGCCGATCGCCCGCGGCAGCACCGAGACGATGTCCTCGAAGCCGCGGATGGTGGCGTCCACGGCCACGCGCAGCTGGCCGATCTCGTACTCGTCCTTGACCAGGCGCAGCTCGCTCAGCGCCTCGGTGAGCGTGGCGTCCTTGCTGTCCGACTGCTCCAGGTCCACGCCCGTGTTGATGCGGGAGGTGTCCACGAGGGCGTCCATGTTCAGGTCCACGTCCCGCACCAGGCGGATGCTCAGCCCGCCCAGGGCGGCGTTGCCGGCGTCCTTGGTCACGGCGGTCTCCAGCGCGGAGAGGTCCTGCGTGGGCAGTCCGAACTCGTCCTGCAGCTGCTGCAGGGTGGGGCGGGAGCCCACCCAGAACTCGCCGTTCTTGGCGTCGGCGTAGAACTCGTCGGAGTCCCGCCCGGCCATGGGGTGGAAGTAGAGCGTGGCCACGTGGTCGCTGCCGTCGTCGCCGTGGCCCGGCTCGGTGGGCTCCATCACCAGCACGGCCTCGGGCTCGTGGTCCACACCCATGCCGGTCACGTGGGCGAACGCGGAGTGCGGGCGGAAGCGGTAGTCGGTGTCGTTCGAGCGCACCTTGGGTGCACCAGCCGGGATCACCAGGCGCTCACCCGGGAACAGGCGCGAGAGCCGGGCACGGCGGGCGGCAGCGAACTCCGCGACCTCGGCGCGCGTCGTCGTCGTCGTCTCGGGCTGGGCCCAGCTCGAGGCCATGAACGCGCGGAACTGGTCGCTGTCCGGGCGCTGAGAGCGGTTGTCCACCCGCTCGTCCATGGGCTGCGCGGCGTCCTCGCTCGCGTGGTGGGAAACGGCGGTGTGTTCTGAGCCCTGGCTCATGGGCGCTGTCATCTCCTTCGCGGCGCGATCGCTCGCGCCCGGTGGGGTCGGGATCTGTCCTGCCCATGGTGTCACGCCGGTCAACCGTGCGGATGCGCGCGGGTATCGTGGGGGCGGTGAGAATCGACCTGCACACCCACTCGATCGCCTCGGACGGCACGGAGACCCCCGCCGACGTCGCCCGCTCGGCCCACGCGGCCGGGCTCAGTGTCTTCGCGCTCACCGACCACGACACGACCGCGGGCTGGCAGGAGGCCGGGGACACCGCCGTGTCCCTGGGAGTGGCGTTCGTCCCGGGCATGGAGATCACGTGCACCACCGCGGACGGCATCTCCGTGCACATGCTCAGCTACCTGCACGACCCCGCGTACCAGCCGCTCGTGGAGCGGATCGAGGAGTGCCGCCGCAACCGGCTCACCCGGGCGCGGCGCATGGTCGAGCTGCTGGGGGAGGACTACGACATCGGCTGGGAGGACGTCACCGCACAGGTGGGGCCGGGCGCCACGGTGGGCCGCCCGCACATCGCGGACGCGCTCGTGGCCCTGGGCGTGGTGCCCACGCGCTCGGACGCGTTCTCAAACCTGCTCTCCGGGCGCTCCAAGTACTACGTGCGCCACGACGCCCTGGATCCCGTGGAGGCCATCAAGCTGGTGCGCGCGGCCGGCGGCGTGCCGGTGTGCGCGCACCCCATGGCACCGCTGCGGGGCCGGGTGGCCAGCGCGGTGGACTTCGGGGCCATGATCGACGCCGGCCTGGCCGGTCTGGAGGTCGCCCACCGGGACAACCCGGACGAGTCCCGCGCGGTGCTCATGACCATGGCCGCCGAGCACGACCTGCTGGTCACGGGCTCCAGCGACTATCACGGGGACGGCAAGCCCAACCGGCTGGGGGAGAACTCCACGTCCGTGCGCTCGCTCACGAGGATCTGCGAGCAGGCGACCTCCGGCGTGGAGGTCCGCTGGCCCTGAGCCGAGCGCTCAGGCGGTGCGCACGGGCACGTCCGGCAGGCGCAACCGCATGACCTCCACGGCCTCGGGGTTGCTGTCCACGCACACGAACCGGCGCCCCAGCTCGGCGCTGACCGCGCCCGTGGTGCCCGAGCCCGCGAAGAAGTCCAGCACCCAGTCCCCGGGCCGCGAGGACGCCGTGACGATCCGCCGCAGCACACCCGCGGGCTTCTGGGTGGGATAGCCGGTCTTCTCCCGCCCGGTGGGGGAGACGATCGTGTGCCACCACACGTCTGTGGGCAGCTTGCCGCGCGCGGCCTTCTCCGGTCCCACGAGACCCGGGGCCATGTAGGGCTCGCGGTCCACGTCCTGCGAGTTGAAGTGGTACGCCGCAGGATCCTTCACGTACACCAGGATGGTGTCGTGCTTGGCGGGCCAGCGCCGGGTGGTGCGCCCGCCGAAGTCGTAGGCCCACACGATCTCGTTGAGGAAGCACTCCCGGCCGAACATCGCGTCCAGCAGCACCTTGACGTAGTGCACCTCGCGGTAGTCCAGGTGCACGTACAGGGTGCCGTGGCGGGCCAGCACCCGCCGGGCGTGCGCCAGCCGGGGTTCCAGGAACCCCAGGTAGTCCGCGAACGAGTCCTCGTAGCGGCGCAGCGAGCCCATGATCGTCTCGTAGGAGCGCCCGGCGAACCCCACCCGGTCCCCCTCGCCGTGGGCCACGGGCACCGAGCGGGTGGTGCGGCGCACCTGGTCCCTGCCCGTGTTGAACGGGGGGTCCAGGTACACCAGGGAGAAGGACTCGTCCGGCAGGGACTCCAGCACGGTGAGGTTCTCACCGTGCACGATGGCGCTGGTGCCCTCCGGGTCGAACGTGAAGGGCTCCGGCGCGCTCACCGCCCCTACTCTCCGGCGGCGGGGGACTGCTGGGCACCCTGCCCGTTGCCGCCCCGGTTCTGCCCCGAGGGACGACGACGCCGACGACGCCGCTTGGCGCCGCCCTCACCCGAGGTCTCCACGGACTTCTCGCGCGGGGCGTGCGCGGTCTTCTCGCGGCCGTTCTCCCGGCTCTCGGAGGACTGCCCCGAGCGCTCGCGGGAGCCGGAACCACCGGAACGGCGGCCGTCGGAGCCCGAGGCCCCCGAGCGGCGTCGTCCGCCGGAGCCGTTGCGGGGCCCGCCGGAGGAGCGCTTGTCGTCGCGGCGCGGACGCGCGTCCCCGAGGTCCTCCATCTCCTCGGCGTCCAGGCCCTCCAGCGTGCGCTGGGACTTCGGCAGCTTGCCCTTGGCGGTGCGCGGGATGTTGAGGTCCGAGTACAGGTGCTCGGAGGAGGAGTAGGTCTCCACGGGCTCGGGGATGCCGAGCTCCAGGGCCTTGTCGATCAGCCGCCAGCGCGGGACGTCGTCCCAGTCCACGAACGTGATGGCGGTGCCCTTGTTGCCCGCGCGGCCGGTGCGCCCGGTGCGGTGCAGGTAGGTCTTCTCGTCCTCGGGGCACTGGAAGTTGATCACGTGGGTGACGTCCTCCACGTCGATGCCGCGGGCCGCGACGTCCGTGGCCACGAGCACGTCCACCTTCGAGTTGCGGAACGCGCGCAGCGCCTGCTCACGCGCGCCCTGGCCGAGGTCGCCGTGCAGGGGAGCGGCCGCGAAACCGCGGTGGATCAGCTCGTCCGCGAGCTTGGCGGCGGCGCGCTTGGTGCGCGTGAAGATGATGCTGCGCCCGCGGCCCTCGGCCTGCAGGATGCGCGCCACGACCTCGTCCTTGTCGAGGTGGTGGGCGCGGTAGATGACCTGGCGGATGTCCTTCTTGGTGGTGCCCTCGTCCGGGGCCGCCGCGCGGATGTGCATGGGCCGGGTCATGTAGCGCCGGGCCATCGCGACCACGGGGCCGGGCATGGTGGCCGAGAACAGCATGGTCTGGCGCACGGCCGGGACCGTGGCGAGCAGCTTCTCCACGTCCGGCAGGAAGCCCAGGTCCAGCATCTCGTCCGCCTCGTCCAGCACGACCATGCGCACGTGGCTCAGGTCCAGGAAGTGCTGGCGGTTGAGGTCGATCAGGCGCCCGGGGGTGCCCACCACCACCTCCACGCCCTTCTCGAGCTCGGCGATCTGGGACTCGTAGGGCCGGCCGCCGTAGATGGTGGCCACGCGCGCGTTGCGGGTCTTCGCCGCGATCGAGAGGTCGCTGCCCACCTGCACCGCGAGCTCGCGCGTGGGGACCACGATCAGTGCCTGCGGTGCGCCGGGCTTCGCGAGCTGCTCCCAGCCGGCGTCGTCACGGCCCACCGCGCGCTGCAGCGCGGGGATGCCGAAGCCCAGGGTCTTGCCGGTGCCGGTCTTGGCCTGGCCGATGATGTCCTGGCCGGAGAGCGCGATGGGCAGCGTCATGGCCTGGATGGGGAACGGGGAGGTGATGCCGTGGGCCGCGAGCGCGTCCACGATGTCCTGGCGGACCCCGAAGTCCGCGAACGAGGACTCTTCCACGGGTTCGGTGGCCTCGACGGCCTGCGCGCCGGACTCGTCGAGCTCCGGGGCGTCCTGCTCGGGTGTTGCGGTGATGTCGATCAAAACTGTCCTTCACGGGATGGGCGCGGGGCACCGTCACCGGGAACCCGCCGGGACCGCCCTGAGCGGGCGGGCACGGCGCGGGCCGGGGGCCACCGCGCGGGTGTGAGGAAGCCGATCGTGGAACGTACCCTGCCCGGGCGCTCATCGGACGGTGCGTGACCGTCCGGGCGCGGTGCCGGAGCGGGTGAGGAGTGAACGTGACGGTGTCCTGGGACGACCGGTCATCCTGCTGGAACGTCCCCAGTGTACCCGCAAACGCGCCGACGCCCCCGGGCGGTGATCCCGGGGGCGTCGGACGGTGGCGGCGGAGTGCGCCGCTCACCCGAGGGGCAGCGGCGTGAAGCCCACCTTGCGCTTGGTCTCCTGGCCGGTCTCCACGTAGCCGATGCTCGCGGCGGGCACCACGGTGGTGGTCCCCTTGGAGTCCTGCAGCACCAGGGGGGTGCCAGCGTTCAGGGCCTCGGTGACCTTGGCCTGGACCTCGTCCGCCGTGATCTCGCTGTTGACCACGAGCTCGCGGGCCACGTTCTGAATCCCGATCTTGATTTCCATGGGTGCCTCCTGCGGGGTGTCCGGTCCGCGGTGCCCACGGGCCGGACGCTGTCCGGTGGACCGCACCCGCCGCGGGTGCGCGCCGCGGGTCAGTCCTGGTCGTCGCCGCCCAGTCTAGGAGCCGCCTCCGCGTGCTCATCGTTGAGGGACTTGATTCCGCCCCAGGCTAAACGGAAGAGCCGGTCCTGGACCTCCTCGCGCGAGCCCGTCTCCGGGTGGCGGGTCCAGTACACCGCGGAGGTCTGCACCAGGTGCACGAGACCCCGGGACAGCAGCATGGCCTGGGCGGGAGGGGCGCCGGTGCGCGGGCCCAGCAGCGCGGCCACCGCGTGGGCGACCTCCTGGTAGAACTCGTCCAGCTGGGCCGCGACCTCGGGGAAGGACATGAGGTCCGCGTTGAAGATCAGGCGGTACGCCTGCGGGCGGGAGTGGACGAAGTCGAAGTGCGTGTCGATCACGTTGCGAACCTGGGAGCGGTTGGAGTCCGCGGAGGCCAGCGAGTGCTCCAGTCGCTGGGAGAGGTCCGTGAGCGTGTACTCCACCAGGGCGAGGAACAGCTCCCGCTTGCCGGGAAAGTGCTGGTAGAGCACGGGCTTGGACACCCCGGCCGCCGCGGCGATCTCGTCCATGGACGTGGCGTGGTAGCCGCCGTCCGAGAACACCCGCAGGGCGGTGTTCAGCAACTGCTCGCGGCGCTGGTCCCGGCTCATCCGGCGCGCCCTGGGAGCGGGAGGTGCCGGGGCGGCGTCGTCGGCGGCAGGGTTCATGGGATCCTCCTGAGCGGGCGGGCGGGGCGTCATCAGCCCACCGCGCGGGGTCGCGGGGTGTCCGAGGGGTCCTGCCGGGTGGAGGGGGCGGTCTCCTCCGGGACGTCCGGCACGGCGACCTCCAACCCGTACAGCGCCTCGAGCCCGGTGATGTACTCGTCCGCCCGGCCCTCCGCCGCGAGCTGGCGCGCACGCACGGTGGGGGTGTGCAGCAGGGAGCGGACCATCCGGCGCATGGCCATCTCGATCTGCTCCTCCGCCCCGGTGCAGCCGTGGTGGGTGCGCACCTTGTCGAGCTCGGCGTCGAGCACCGCCATGGTGTGCTTGCGCAGCGCGACGATGGCCTGGTCCATGCTGCGCGCCGTGCGGGCGTTCTCGAAGTCGCGGGCCGCGCGCTCCACGATCTCCCGGGCGGCGGCCACCGACTCGCGGGTCTCCTCGGGTGCGGCCACGCGCACGGACTCCAGGGTAATCAGCTCCACGTTGGGCAGGTCCGCGACGGCGGGGTCGAAGTCCCGGGCGAGGGCGAGGTCCACCACGGTGCGGGGCCCGGCCGGGAAGCGGGAGGCCGGCATGGGCGCGGAGCCGCCGGAGCAGCCGATGATCACGTCCGCGCGGCGCAGTGCCCCCGGCAGGGACTCGTCCGTGACGGGGGAGCCGCCGCGCTGGTCCGTGAACTGCTGGGCGCGCCCAGAGCCGGAGTAGACCTCGATGTCCGCACACCCGCGGTCCCGCAGGGCGGCCATGGTGGCACCCGCGTACGCGCCGGTGCCGAACACGAGGGCGTGGCGCTCGGGCCAGTCCCCGGAGGTGATGTCGTCGGCGAGGTCCAGGGCCACCGAGACGATCGAGCGTCCGCGCTCGCCGAGCCCGGTGCTCGCACCCACCTCGCGGGCCGTGCGCGCGGCGGCCTCGAACAGCTGCACGAGGTGCGGGGAGGCGGTGCCGGACTGCTGGGCGCCGGCCAGCGCCCGGCGCACCTGCCCGGTGATCTCGCGCTCCCCCACCACGGCCGACTCCAGCCCGGAGACAACGGTGAACAGGTGGCGGGGGACCTCGGGCCCCTCGTAGGCGTCCATGGTCTCGAGGACGAAGCGCTCGTCGAGCCCCGCGCGCCGGGCGATCCGCTCGGCCAGCTGCTGCTGGGCGCCGGGGACGTCCACGGAGGCGTGCTCGGGCAGCTCGCCGTAGAGCTCGAGGCGGTTGCACGTGGACAGGGTGATGGCTCCGGCGAGCGCACCGCGGGACACGGCGTCCTCGGCCACACCGAGGGCCCCGGTGCTCAAGCGTGCGACGGTGTTGAGGTCAACGGTGCGGTGCGAAGCGACAAGACAGAAAAGAACCACAATCCCGCCATCCTAGACGAAGTCGTTCTGGTCCGCTCAGCATAGCCACCCGCCCCGACCTCCCGGGGCGGGGTCCCGGACACTCCGTCGCCAAACGCGTCGGGGTCCTTTGGCACAATGGGGGCATCATGGCATCCCAGAACGAGCGCAGCGACGAGACCGCCCGACCCAGCTCTCCCGGGAGCGCTCCCGGAACGGGGTCACGCCCCGCCGGGACCCCCTCGGGCGCGGATGCCGCACATCCCGGCACCACGGCCCCTGATGCGGCCGCGGCGTGGGAGCGGCGGATCGCCGCGCTGCCGGAGAACCACCCCCTGCGGGCCGGTGGCACCTCGCAGTCCCCCCTGATCCGCACGCTGCGCGGCCTGCCCGCCGCGCACCGCCCCGTGTGGTTCATGCGCCAGGCCGGACGCTCCCTGCCCGAGTACCGCGCCGCGCGCGAGGGCACGGGCATGCTGGAGGCCTGCCTGACCCCGGCGCTCGCCGCGGAGATCACCCTGCAGCCGGTGCGCCGCCACGGCGTGGACGCGGCCATCTTCTTCTCCGACATCGTGGTGCCCATGAAGCTCGCGGGCGTGGGCGTGGACATCGTGGCCGGGCGCGGGCCCGTCCTCGAGCACCCCGTGCGCACCGCCGCGGACGTCGCCGCGCTGCCCGAGCTGCCGGACTCCGCACTGGACCCCGTCCGGGAGGCCGTGGCGCGCACCGTGGCCGAGCTCGGCGAGACCCCGCTCATCGGCTTCGCGGGGGCACCGTTCACGATCGCCGCGTACGCCGTGGAGGGCGGGCCCTCCCGCGACCACCTGCGGCCACGCACGATGATGCACGCGGACCCCGCGGCCTGGGACGCCCTCGCGCAGTGGGCCGCACGCACCTCCGGCGCCTTCCTGCGGGCGCAGGTCGAGGCGGGGGCCTCGGCCGTGCAGCTGTTCGACTCCTGGGCGGGCTCACTCTCGCTCGGGGACTACGAGGCGCACGTGCAGCGCCACTCCGCGCAGGCGCTCGGTGCCGTGGCGGACCTCGGGGTGCCCCGCATCCACTTCGGCACGGGCACCGGGGAGCTGCTCGTGGCCATGCGCGAGGCCGGCGCGGACGCCGTGGGCGTGGACTACCGGATCCCGCTGGACGAGGCCTCCCGGAGGCTGGGCGGGCGTACCGTGGTGCAGGGCAACATCGACCCCGCCCTGCTCCCGGCCCCCCGCGAGGTGCTGCACGAGCACGTCCGGGACGTCCTGCGGCGCGGCTCCGCGGCCCCCGGCCACGTGGTCAACCTCGGCCACGGGGTGCCCCCGGACACGGACCCCCGCGTCCTGAGCGAACTGGTGACCTTCATCCACAAGGAGACTCGGTGACAACTTCCTCCGGCGATCCGCGGCGGCCCTCCGCCCGCCGCCCCCGCACCGCGCTGGTGGTCGGCGGCGGCGTGGCCGGTCTCACGGCCGCGCGGGACCTCGCCTCCGCCGGTCTGCGGGTCACGCTCGTGGAGGCCTCGGACCACTTCGGCGGTGCCGTGGGCGCCCACGAGGTCGCGGGCCTGGTGCTGGACTCGGGGGCGGAGTCCTTCGCCACGCGCTCCACCGCCGTGCCCGAGCTGATGGCGGAGCTGGGGCTCTCCGGGCGCATGGTCACACCGCACCCCGCGGGCTCCTGGATCTTCCTCCCGGAGGGTGCCGTTCCCGCGCCGCGCTCGGGCGTGCTCGGCATCCCCGCGGATCCCACGGCACCCGAGCTGCGCGTCCCGCTGGGGCGCACCGGGGTCTCCCGGGCCCGTCTGGACCGCGCCCTGCCGGGGCGCGTGGGCGCGGGGGAGCGCACCGTGGGCGGCCTGGTGCGCGCCCGCATGGGCCAGCGCGTGGTGGACCGTCTCGTGGCCCCCTTCGTCTCCGGGGTCTACTCCACCCACCCCGACCAGCTCGACGTCGACGCCGTGGCGCCCGGTCTGCGCGCTCGCATGCGGGAGCTCGGCAGCCTCGGCGCGGCCGCCGGCGCCCTGCGGGAGGCCAGCCCGGCCGGTGCCAACGTGGCCGGGATCGACGGCGGCATGAACCTGCTCAGCGAGCGGCTCGTGCGCGACGCCGAACGGCTGGGGGTCAAGCTCGTCACCCGCTACGACGTGATCGCCCTGGACCGAGATCCGCGCCGCCCGGGGTGGATGGTGATCCAGCGGCAGCCGACCAACGGGGACAAGACCGCGGTGGCGCGCGGCGAGCTGCTCGTGATGGCCGCAGACGGGCCCACGTCCGTGCGCCTGATGGGTTCGCACATGACCGACGCCCAGAACTACACGCCGCGCTCCGGGCCGCGCATCGCGCTCGCCACACTAGTGCTGGACTGCCCGGCGCTCGACGACGCCCCGCGCGGCACGGGGGTGCTCGTGAGCGACGACGTCCGTGACGTCCGCGCCAAGGCCCTGACCCACTCGAGCGCCAAGTGGGACTGGGTGGCCCGCGAGGCCGGGGAGCACCGCCACGTGGTGCGGCTGTCCTACGGGCGGATGACGCCCAAGGGCGCGGGGCCCTCGCCCGAGGTGACCCTGGAGGACCGGCACCTGATCTCCCTCGCCCTCGGGGACGCGAGCGCCCTGCTGGGCGTGCCCATCGCCCCGGAGCAGCTCGTGGGCGCGGACGTGGTCCGCTGGCACGCGGCGCTGCCCCGCACCGACGCCGGGCACACGGCGCGGGTCACGGGGTTCCGCCGGGCTCTCACGGAGATCCCGGACGCTGTGGCCGTGGGGGCGTGGCTCTCCGGCACCGGCCTCGCGGCGGTGGTCACGGACACCCGGCAGCAGGTCAGGTCCCTGCTCGCGCGCCACGGCTACGACGTGACGGGCACCTGAGCCGCGCGATCGGCACCCGGTGCCGCGGCGGCGTCGCCGTGACCGGGCCCCGACCACGGACGGCGAACGAGAAGAGAACACGGTGAAAGGACGACGACGATGAGTGAGCACGAGAACGGCACCGCGCAGGACGCCGCGCACGAGGGCGGCGACACGCTCTACTGGGCGGCCTACACGGTGCTGGAGCGCACGGGGCAGCGACCGCGGGACGCCGGTTCGACGGAGAACCGGGCCGCCTTCGACGCCCTGGTGGCCGAGCTGGCGCAGCGGGACGTGACCGTGCGCGGGATGTACGACGTCTCCGGGATGCGCGAGGGCGCGGACTTCATGCTGTGGCTCACCGGCAAGGAGCCCGACGCGCTGCAGGCCGCGATCCGCGAGCTGCGCCGACAGCCCCTGCTGGCCGGCACCCGGCAGTCCTGGAACGCCATGGGCGTGCACCGGGAGGCGGAGTTCACGTCCAACCACTCGCCCGCGTTCGCGCGCGGTGCCGAGGCCCAGAAGTGGGTGTGCGTCTACCCGTTCGTGCGCTCCTACGAGTGGTACTACATGAACCCGCAGCGCCGCGGGGAGATGCTCAAGAACCACGGCATGAAGGCCCGCGAGTACCCGCAGGTGCTCGCCAACACGATCGCGTGCTTCGGGCTCAACGACTTCGAGTGGCTGCTGGCCCTGGAGGCCCCCGAGCTCGTGGACCTGGTGGACATCATGCGCCACTTCCGCAACACCGAGGCCCGTCTGCACGTGCGCGAGGAGACCCCGTTCTACACGGGCCGCCGGATCACCACCGAGGAGATCGCCGAGGTGCTCGACTGAGATGACTGACACCCGAGAGACCAATGCCCTGAGTGCCGAGCGCGCGAACGCGCCGCACTCCTTCGACGCCCTGATCCTCTCCTCCTTCGGGGGACCGGAGGGCCAGGAGGACGTGATCCCGTTCCTGCGCAACGTCACGCGCGGGCGCGGCATCCCGGACGAGCGGCTCGAGGAGGTGGCCACCCACTACCGTGCCAACGGCGGGGTGAGCCCCATCAACGCCCAGAACCGTGCACTGCGGGACGCGCTCGAGGCCGAGCTGCGGCGCCGTGGTGTGGAGCTGCCCGTGCTGCTGGCCAACCGCAACTGGGACCCGTACGTGGCGGACGTGCTGCGCGAGAGCCACGAGCGCGGCTACCGGAACCTGCTGGTGCTCGCCACGAGCGCGTACTCCGGGTACTCCAGCTGCCGCCAGTACCGCGAGGACTACGGCGTGGGCCTGGAGGAGACCGGGCTGCAGGACGAGCTGCACGTGGAGAAGATCCGGCAGTACTACGACTCCGAGGGCTTCCTGCGCCCCTACGCCACCAAGCTGCGGGACTCGCTGCTCGCCCTGCGCGAGCGCACCGACGGTCCGCTGCGCGTGCTGTTCACCACGCACTCCGTGCCCATGACGGACGCGAACGCCGCGGGCCCCGAGCGCATGGACTTCGAGGGGGACTCCGCCTACGTGGCGCAGCACCTCGCGGCCGCGCGCTGGATCGTGGAGCAGGTGGGCGAGCCCATGGCCGGGGTCGAGTGGGAGCTCGTGTACCAATCCCGCTCCGGGCCCCCGCAGGTGCCGTGGCTCGAGCCGGACATCTGCGACGTCATCGAGGGGCTGCCCGCCCAGGGCGTCACCGGTGTGGCCGTGGTGCCCCTGGGCTTCGTCTCGGACCACATGGAGGTGCTGTGGGACCTGGACACCGAGGCCCGTGACGCCGCCGCCGAGGCGCAGCTGGAGTTCGAGCGGATCCCCACCGCCGGCACGGACCCGGAGTTCGTGGCGGCGCTCGCGGACCTCGTGGAGCAGCGCCTGGGCACACCCTCCGCACCCCCGCGGGTCTCTGCGTGCGCGCAGGGCACGTGGTTCGACACGTGCGCCCCGGACTGCTGCGTCAAGGTGCTGCACGGGCAGAGCGAGCCCCGCCCCACGATCGCCCAGCGCCCCGTCGGGGAGCCCATTCCCGTGGGTCTCAACGAGAACGGCGAGGTGATCCACCGGTGAGCGGAGCCGTGTTCACGGTGGGCACCCGCGGTTCGCAGCTGGCCATGACCCAGAGCCGGTGGGCGGCCGAGGCCGTCTCCCGTGCCGGGGGCATCGACCACGAGCTCGTCACGGTGCGCACCGAGGGGGACGTCCTCACGGGACCGCTGTCCCAGATGGGCGGGACCGGGGTGTTCGCTACCGCCCTGCGGTCGCAGGTGCTGGACGGCCGCGTGGACCTCGCGGTGCACTCGCTCAAGGACCTGCCCACCGCCCCGGTGGAGGGGCTGCGGATCGTGGCCCTGCCCGAGCGCGAGGACCCGCGGGACGCCCTGTGCGCCCGGGACGGCCTCACGCTGGCCGAGCTGCCCGAGGGTGCGGCCGTGGGCACGGGCTCACCCCGCCGCGTGGCCCAGCTGCGCGCCCTGCGCCCGGACCTGCGCATCGTGGACATCCGCGGCAACGTGGGCACCCGCCTGAACCGGGTGGCCCCGGCGGACCCGGGGGACCTGGACGCCGTGGTGCTCGCCGCATCGGGGCTCAAACGGCTGGGCCTGGAGGGCCGGATCACCGAGTACCTCGATCCGCACGTGATGCTGCCCGCCCCGGGGCAGGGGGCGCTCGCGCTCGAGGTCAGTGCGCGGCTGGATCCCTCCGGTGCCCTGATGCGTGGCCTCGAGGCCGTGGACCACCTGCCCACGCGGCTCGCGGTCACCGCTGAGCGGGCCGTGCTCGCCCAGCTCGAGGCCGGCTGCGCCGCGCCCGTGGGCACGTTCGCCCGCGTGGCCGGGGACGTCCTGGAGCTCGACGTGGTCGTCGCCAACCCGGACGGGTCCGAGGTGATGCGCCGCAGCGAGTCCGTGCCCGCGCCCTCCGTCGAGGAGGCCGAGGCCTTCGGGCGCCGGATCGCGGACGACCTGCTCGCCCAGGGTGCCGACCGGTTGGCCCGGCTGAGCCTGTGACCGCTCGTCGCGTGCTCGTCACCCGCGATCCCGCCGCCGCGCGACCCCTGGCCGCACTGCTGCGGGAGCGCGGGTACGAGCCGTGCGCGGCCCGGCTGCTGGAGGCCTCCCTGCCCCCCGACCCCGAGCCCCTGCGTGCCCTGCTGCGCGAGGCTGTCCGCCCCACCGTTCCCACGTGGCTGTGCGTGACCTCCGCCACCGCGGTCCACGCCCTTGCGGCGGTCGCGGACACCGCCGACTGGGGCGCCCGGCTCGACGCCGCCCGTTCGCCCGGTGCCGCCCCCGGAACTGCCGGGGACTCCGCCACCGGTCCCGCCCGGATCGAGGCAGTGGCAACGGGCGTCGTCGCGTCGTCCCCCGCGCCCGGGGCCAGCGCCCCGGTGGTGGCCACGGACGACGCCGCCCGGCCCGCCCCGCTGCGGATCGCCGCCGTGGGTGCCGCGACCGCCCGGGCCCTCGCCGATCACGGCGTGGGGGTGGACTTCGTGCCCGCCGGGACCTCCAGCGCTGCGGGCATGCTCGCGGAGTGGCCGGAGGGTCTCGACATGCGGTGGAAGGCATCCGTCGCGCGCCGCTCTGGCGGTCGCGGTGTGGCGGGTGCCGACACCTCATCCTCCGGTCTCGGCACGCGCGCGGGCACCGGCGCCACCGGACACGCCGGTTCCGCAACGGGGACCGCGGGTGCCGGGTCGCCGGGCGACGTCCCCCGAGCTCTGCTGCCCGTGTCCGCGCTGGCCTCGGACACCCTCGAGGACGGCCTGCGGGCCAGGGGGTACCGTGTCTGCCGGGTCCGCGCCTACGACATGGAGCCCGCCCCCGCCCCGCGGCCGCTGAGCACGATCGCGTCCGAGCCGGACGACGCTCCGGAACTCGACCGCGCGGCCGCCCGGGCCGCGTGCGCCTCCGGTGAGCTGGCGGCGGTGGTGGTCACGGCGCCGTCGCGGGCCGGGCAGCTGCTGGACGTCAACCGTCCGGCAGAGGGTACCGCGTGGATCGCGATCGGGGAGCCCACTGCCCGCGCCCTGCGTGAGCAGGGACTCACCCCGGTGACCGCGGCACATCCGACTCCCGAGGCGCTCGCCGATGCGGTGGTGCACGCGCTCGGAACCCCCGGCACGGCCGGGCGCAACAAATTCTCATGATGCAACGATTCGATGAACCAGGAGACCTGCAGATGAACGACGACGTCTCGTACGACCTCGTGTCCCGCCCCCGGCGGCTGCGCAGCACCCCGGCCATGCGCCGGTTCGTGGCCGAGACCCGGGTGGACCCCTCCGACCTGATCCTGCCGGTGTTCGTCAGGGAGGGGCTCAGTGAACCGCAGCCCCTGTCCTCGATGCCCGGTGTGGTGCAGCACAGCATGGACTCCCTCCGGCGCGCCGCCGCGGAGGCTGTGGAACTCGGCCTGGGCGGCTTCATGATCTTCGGCGTGCCCGAGACCCGGGACGCCGAGGGTTCCGCCGCACTGGACCCGGACGGGATCCTGAACCGCGGCATCCGTGCGGTGCGCGAGGAGGTGGGGGACGGCGTCGTCGTGATGGCGGACCTGTGCCTGGACGAGTTCACGGACCACGGCCACTGCGGCGTGCTGGATGCCCGGGGCCGCGTGGACAACGACCGCACGCTGGAGATCTACGGCCGGATGGCCGTGGCCCAGGCGGAGGCCGGGGCGCACATGCTGGGCCCGTCCGGGATGATGGACGGGCAGGTGGGCGTGATCCGCGCGGCCCTGGACGCGGCGGGCCACGAGGACGTCTCGATCCTCGCCTACACCGCCAAGTACTCCTCGGCGTTCTACGGCCCGTTCCGCGAGGCCGTGGACTCCACGCTCACCGGGGACCGCAAGACCTACCAGATGGACCCCGCCAACCGGCGTGAGGCCCTGCTGGAGCTGCAGACGGACCTCGCCGAGGGCGCGGACATGGTCATGGTCAAGCCCGCAATGAGCTACCTGGACATCCTGCGCGAGATCGCGGATGCCTCACCGGTGCCGGTGTCCGCGTACCAGATCTCGGGGGAGTACGCGATGATCGAGGCCGCGTCCGCCAACGGGTGGATCGATCGCGAGGCCGCGATCCGCGAGTCCGTGCTCTCCATCAAGCGCGCCGGCGCCGACTCGATCCTGACCTACTACGCCACAGAGCTCGCCGGGTGGCTCCGCCGCGAGAACGGCCGGTGACAGCCCAACCGCCGCACCCCACCGGTACGGTGGCCGGGACCCGTTCCCGGCGAAAGGAATGAAGTGATCTCATGAGTGTTTCGCAAGAACTTTTCGACCGTGCCCGCCGTGTGATGCCCGGTGGCGTGAACTCGCCCGTGCGCGCGTTCAACTCCGTGGGCGGCACCCCGCCGTTCATCGCCGCAGCCAAGGGCCCGTACCTCACGGACGTGGACGGCCGCGAGTACGTGGACCTCGTGTGCTCGTGGGGCCCCGCCCTGATCGGGCACGCGCACCCCGTGGTGACCGAGGCCGTGCACGAGGCCGTCGAGCGCGGTCTGGGCTTCGGCGCGACCACGCGCGGTGAGACCGAGCTCGCCGAGCTCGTGGTGGACCGCGTGGCACCGCTCGAGGAGATCCGCATGGTCTCCACGGGCACCGAGGCCACCATGACGGCGCTGCGCCTGGCCCGTGGGTACACGGGCCGTGACCTCGTGGTGAAGTTCGCCGGCTGCTACCACGGCCACGTGGACTCGTTGCTCTCCGAGGCCGGTTCGGGGCTCGCGACGCTCGCACTGCCGGGCTCCGCAGGTGTCACCGAGGCGACCGCCGCGCAGACCCTCGTGCTGCCGTACAACGACGTCGCCGCGCTCGAGGCCGCGTTCGCCGAGCACCCCGGTCGGATCGCTGCGGTGATCACCGAGGCCGCCCCGTGCAACATGGGCGTGGTCACCCCGCAGGACGGCTTCAACGCCGCGATCCGCCGCATCACGCAGGCGGACGGCGCGCTCATGATCCTGGACGAGGTGCTCACGGGCTTCCGCGTGCACGAGGCCGGGTACTGGGGTCTCAGCAACGCCGCGGGCGAGAGCTGGGCCCCGGACCTGTTCACGTTCGGCAAGGTCATCGGCGGCGGGCTGCCCACCGCGGCCCTCGGTGGCCGCCGCGAGGTCATGGAGTACCTGGCCCCCACCGGTCCCGTGTACCAGGCGGGCACGCTGTCCGGGAACCCGGTGGCGATGGCCGCGGGTCTCGCCACGCTCAAGTGCGCGGACGCGGTGGCCTACCAGACCATCGACCGCCGTTCCGAGCAGCTGCGCGCCGGTCTGCGCGAGGCCCTCGACGCCGCCGGCGTGGACTACTCCATCCAGGAGGTGGGCAGCCTGTTCTCACTCGCGTTCGGCACCCGGTCCACGGGCGTGCACGACTACGCCGACGCCAAGGGCCAGGAGGCCTTCCGGTACACGCCGTTCTTCCACGCGATGCTGGACGCCGGGGTCTACCTGCCGCCCTCGGTGTTCGAGGCGTGGTTCCTCTCCGCGGCGCACGACGACTCCGCCATGGACCGGATCCTCTCCGCGCTGCCGGCCGCGGCGCGGGCCGCCGCGGAGGCGCAGCCCCCGCAGCCCTGACCCGGCCCTGCGCTGCGCGTCCTGGCCCCGGTCGCGGGGGCGGGGCGCGCACTGGCACGACGACGACGGCGCGGCACCCTGACAGGGGTGCCGCGCCGTCGTGCTGGGGCAGCGAGGTCTACGGCCGCGGGTGGACGGGCCACGTGCCGTCCACGACCGCGGTGGGGTCCTTGCGGCGGAAGTACTCCTGCAGGGAGGCGGCCTGCTCGGCGGCCCACCCGATCTGCGCCTCGTGCAGCGCGGCGGCGGGCTGACGGAGCTCTGCGAAACGATCGGCGAGGGCGGCGGCGAGCCGCTCGGTGGCCAGGGCGTCCTCGGCGGAGGTGTGGGCGGCGTCGAGCACCACACCGTACTCCTCGCACAGCGCACCCAGCGTGCGCTTGCCCCGGCGGTAGCGGTGCACCTGCTTGTTGAGCACGAACGGGTCCAGCACGGGGAAAGGCTCCGGGGCGGGCAGACCGTGACGCTCGGTCTCGCGCGTGAGCACCGTGAGGTCGTAGGCGGCGTTGAACGCCAGCACCGGGACGCCCTCGCGCCAGAACCCCGCCAGGACCTCGCTCAGCTCGGCGGCCACCTCGGCCACGGGGCGTCCCTCGGCGCGGGCGCGGTCCGTGGAGACCCCGTGCACCGCGGCGGCCTCCTCGGGGATCTCCACGCCGGGGTCGGCCAGCCACTCCCACTCTTGCAGCACGTCCCCCGCAGGGGAGACGAGCACCACCGAGGCGGTCACGATGCGCGCCTGCTGGGGGTCGCGCCCGGTGGTCTCCAGGTCGAAGCACGCGCGGGGGCCCTGGTGCCACGGGGCATCCGCCGCCACGACACCGCTCGCGACCGTGCCGTTCGTGAGCGCACCGTTCGCGGAGCCCGGTGCCCGGGGCGCGGTGGTGGAGGGGCCGGCGACGGACCCGCGCGGAGCTTGTGCCGCACTCGCCATGGTCCTGGAGGACGTGGGCGTCTCGGAGGATGCGGGCGCCACACCCGGTCCCGTTGACCCCGGTCCGGTCGATCCCGGCCGCTGTGGCGCTGGCCCGGTCGAGCTGTCATCGGGTGCCTCCGCGGGTCCGGGGGTGGGATCGAAGAGCGAGGGCTGCTCGGGCTCCGGTGTGGGCCGAGCGGCGGCACCCGGTCCGGCAGGGGACTGCGGGGCGTCGAAGAGCGCGTACTGGGCGGCGTCGTCGGGCTGGCGTGGGGAAGGCATGGCACCACGGTACCGGGTGTGACCCACGCCCTTATGAGTGTCGGAGGCCCGTGGTGGGATGAGCGCATGCGAACGCAGCGAGAAGCGTCCTGGCGGGTCCTCCCGCCACGCGGCACCGGCACCGGGCAGGCGGGGACCACCCTGGACCCGGCGCAGCAGACCGTGGTGGACCTGCCCGCCGGCCACGGGCCCGTGCTCGTGCTCGGTGCGCCCGGCACGGGGCGCAGCACCGTGGTCGTCGAGGGTGTGGTGCGGCGGATCGCGGACGGCACCGACCCCCAGCGGATGCTCGTGCTCGCACCCTCGCGCGAGTCCGCGGCCACGCTGCGGGACCTCGTGAGCCGCCGGGCCGCGGCCACCATCAGCACGCCGCTCGTGCGGGCGTGGCAGGCCTACGCCTTCGACGTCCTGCGGCGCGCGCAGGCGGAGGAGCTCCTGACCGGCATCGACCTGCCGCCCGTGCTGCTGTCCGGCCCCGAGCAGGATGCCTTCCTCGCGGAGATGATGCGCGGCCACGCCACGGGCCTCGGGGGTGCGGTGGTGTGGCCCGCTGACCTGCAGGACGCGCTCGGCACGCGGGGGTTCCGGGGGCAGCTGCGGGAGCTGTTCGACCGCATGAACGAGTACCGGGTGGAGCCGGAGCAGCTCGCGGCGTGGGCCGGGCCCCTCGGGCATCCCGAGTGGCGCGCGGCGGCCGCGTTCCGCACCGAGTACCAGCAGGTCCGTGCGCTGCGCATGCCCAACGTCTTCGACCCCTCCGAGCTGGTGGACCGGGCCGCCCGGGTGCTGGAGGAGCACCCGGATTTCCTCTCCCGGGAGCAGCAGCGCCTGGACGTGGTCATGGTGGACGACCTCCAGGAGGCCACACCGTCCGTGCACCGGCTGATCGGCGTGCTGTGCCGTGGCCGGGACGCCGTGTTCACCGCGAACCCGGACACCACGGTGCAGGGCTTCCGCGGGGCCCGCCCCGATCTGCTGCGCACGCTGGAGGACCGCGTCGGGACACCGTCGCACCCGGTCCAGCGGCTGCACCTGCACACGAGCCACCGCATGTCCCTGCCCGTCAACGAGGCGTGGCAGCGGGTGGCACGGGCCGTTCCCGTGATCGCCGGGGCGCGCACGGAGCGGGCGCCGGAGCAGCCGGCCGACACCGACCCGGAACCCGGCGGGGACCCTGCGGACGGGGTGAACGCGCCGGTCACCGGTCCCGGCACGGCAGGGCGGCTGGTCACGCCGGACGGCGTGCGCGTGGCCACGTTCGCCTCGCCCACCGCCCAGGCGCGCTGGTGCGCGGATCACTTCCTGCGACTGCACGTGCTGCGGGGGATCCCCTACCGGGAGATGGCGGTGATCGTGCGCAGCGGCCCGCAGCTCTCCGCGCTCACCCGGCAGCTCGCCTCTCTGGGAGTGCCCACCACCACGTCGGCCGCGGAGACCCCCCTGCGGGACGAGCCCGCGGTGATCCCGCTGCTGGACGCCCTCCGGCTGCTGCTCGCGGCCCAGGAGGCGACACCCGGGCAGGAGCAGCAGAATGCCGATCGGCAGACGCACTCCGGGCAGCACGCGTCCCCCGACGCGCAGCCGGTGGGCGCGGCCCAGGACGGGGAGGCGCCGTACGACGGTGAAGGGCCGCTCGACGGGGACGCTTCTTCAGAGGGGGAGACCGGGCCAGCGGGGGACGACACGCCAGGGGTGGCAGCGCTCGACCGGAGCCGAGCCGGCCAGATGCTGTCCGAGGTGCGCCCGGTCGTCCAGGGCCCGGTCGACGGCGCCCCCTCCACCGCGGGGAGGAACGAGGACCTCGTGAGCGAGGACTCCGCGGCCTCCGGCGACCCGCGTAGCGCCCGCACCGTTCTCACCGCCGCCACGGCGGTCTCCCTGCTGACCTCGCGGATCGGCGGCGCCTCGCCCATGGAGGTGCGGCGCATCCGGCAGCGCCTGCGCGGCTACGAGCTGCGCACGGGCGGGGGCCGCACGAGCGACGACCTCCTCGTCCAGGCCCTCGGGGACGGGCTGCTGCTGGAGCTCGCGGAGGTCCGCTCGGATGCCGCGGCCCGCGTCGCCGACATGCTCCAGGCCGGCCAGGACGCCCTGGACACCCCGGGGGCCACCGCCGAGTCCGTGCTGTGGGCGCTGTGGGAGGCCTCTGGCGTGGGGCCGCGCTGGCGGCGTCGTGCCCTGGCGGGAGGGGCGGAGGCCGTGCGCGCGGACCGTGACCTCGACGCCGTCGTGGGGCTGTTCGAGGCGGCCGAGCGGTTCGTGGACCAGGTGCCCGGAGCCACGGCGAGCGCGTTCATGGAGTACATGGACCACCAGGAGCTGCCCATGGACACGCTGGCCGCCCGGGCGCCCGCCGAGGACAACGTCTCCGTCACGACCCCCGCAGGGGCGGCGGGCCGGGAGTGGTCCCACGTGGTCGTCGCGGGCGTGCAGCAGGGGGTGTGGCCCAACACGGCGCTGCGCGGTCAGCTGCTCGGCACCGACGTCCTCACGGACGCCCTGGACCACGGCCCGGAGCAGGCCGTCCGGCTCGGAGCGGTGGACCGCCTCCGGCAGGTGCGCTTCGACGAGCTGCGCCAGTTCGCCACCGCCGTGTCCCGGGCACGCTCGGGGCTCACCGTCACGGCGGTGGCCACCCAGGACGAGCAGCCGTCGGAGTTCGTGGACCTCGTGGCGCTGGGCCGTGGCGAGGAGACCGGCATCACCGTGGAGGAGCTCGACGCGCCGGAACCGCTCACCCTGCGCCAGCTCACCGGAACCCTGCGGCGGGCCCTGAACGCGGTGGACACCCCGGAGACCGAGCGCGAGGCGGCCGCCCGACTGCTCCACGAGTTCGCCACGGCGCAGGACCCCGTGGCGGGTGCGGCACCGGAACAGTGGTGGGGCGTGAACCCCCTCACCACGGAGGAGGCGCTGTTCGACGCCGAGGAGCCGGTGCGGGTCTCGCCCTCCAAGATCGAGACCGTGCACCGCTCACCGCTCGACTGGTTTGTGGGGGAGGCCCGCGCCACGGAGACCACGGACCTCAAACGTGGGCTGGGCACGCTCGTGCACGACATCGCCGAGCACATGCCGGACGCGGACGCCGTGGAACTGATCACGGAGCTGCGGCGGCGCTGGCCCTCCCTCGGCATGCCCGAGGGGTGGACGGGGGCGCAGGAGCTCGAACGCGCCGAGACCATGCTGCGGAAGTTCGCGCAGTACGCCCGGGAGATGCGCACCCGGCACGAGCGGGAACTGGTCGCCGTGGAGGGCGGTTTCCAGGTGCTCGTGCGGGACTCCGCGCGGGACGCCCTGCTCACGGGCCGGGTGGACCGGCTGGAGGTGGACGCCCACGGGCGCCACGTGGTGGTGGACCTCAAGACCGGCAGGCACAAGCCCACGGGGGCCGACATCCCCGAGCACCCCCAGCTCGCCGCGTACCAGGTGGCGCTGCAGGCCGGCGCCGGGCAGGCCATGCAGGACAGCGTCCAGGGCGAGGACCTGCACGGCACGGACCGCCCCGAGCGCATCGAGCTACCCGAGGGCACCGTGCTCACCCAGCCGGGCGGGGCACTGCTCGTGCAGCTGGGCGACGCCACGGCCAAGCCCGGCGTGCAGCAGCAGGACCCGCTGGATGAGGACCAGCAGTGGGCCCGGGAGCTCATCACGCAGGCCGCCCTGCTGATGGCCGGCACCCGGTTCGAGGCCCGCCACACGGCGGAGCAGGAGAACGGGAGCCACGGCAGGTCGTGCGCGGTGCCGTGGGTGTGCCCGCTGTGCGCCCAGGGGAGACAGGTGACGGAGAAATGACCATGAAGGACTTCACCCCGGAGGACATCAGGTTCTCCCCGCAGGACATCGCCGAGGCCCTCGGCGACTTCCCGCCCACGGAGCAGCAGGCCGAGGTCATCGCCTCGCCGCTGACACCGCGGCTCGTGGTGGCCGGCGCCGGATCCGGCAAGACCACCACCATGTCCGACCGCGTCACGTGGCTCGTGGCCAACGGACTGGCACGCCCCGAGGAGATCCTGGGTGTCACGTTCACCCGCAAGGCCGCCGGGGAGCTCTCGCAGCGCATCGCCACGAAGCTGCGCATGCTGCGCCACGCGGGTCTCATCGAGGAGCCGGGGGGGGACGACGACGCCCCCGCGGCCGTCCAGGAACCCACCGTGAGCACCTACCACTCCTACGCCAACTCCCTGGTGCGCAGCTACGGGCTGCGCCTGGGCATCGAGTCGGACACCGTGCTGCTCGGCCAGGCCCAGGCGTGGCAGCTGGCGAGCGAGCTCGTGCGGGGCTGGGACGGCCCGCTGCCCGAGGCGGTTCCCGCCGTGAACACGCTCACGGGCGGCGTCATCAAGCTGTCCTCCGAGGCGTCCGAGCACCTGGTGGAGGCCCACCGGATCCGCGAGTTCGTGCAGCGCTTCCGCCTCGCGTGCCAGGACGTGCCTCCGGACGGGCGCAAGCGGACGCCGGGCAAGGACGTGGTGAGCGCCCTGTCCCGCATGGAGCAGACGGACGTGCTCGCCCAGCTGGTGGAGCGCTTCCACGCGGTCAAGCGGCAGGAGTCCGCACTGGACTACGGCGACCTGCTCTCCCTCGCGGCGCGCATAGTGCGCGTGGACCCGCATGCGCGCACCGTGGAGCGGGACCGCTTCAAGGTGGTGCTGCTGGACGAGTTCCAGGACACCTCCCACGCCCAGCTGGCACTGTTCTCCGGCCTCTACGGGGACGGGCACTGCGTGATGGCCGTGGGTGATCCGCAGCAGTCCATCTACGGGTTCCGCGGCGCCTCCTCGGGGCAGCTGTTCAGCTTCGTGGAGAACTTCCCGCGCCGCACGGCGGACGGTGGGTCCGAGTACGCCGCCACGAGCTTCCTGACCACGGCGTGGCGCAACAGCCTGTCCGTCCTGGACGTCGCCAACGCCGTGGCCGCCCCGCTGCGCACCGCGCCCGCCTGGAGCCGTTCTGCGGCCACGGTGGAGGTGCCGCCGCTGGACCCCGCTCCCGGCGCGGTCCGCGGGCGGGTGCGCGTGAGCCGCTACGCCACGGACACGGAGGAGGCCCGGGCCACCGCCCAGCTCATCCACGAGCAGCGGGCCGCCCACGAGGGTCAGCCGCTCGCGGAGATGCCCACCATGGCGGTGCTGTGCCGGCGGAGGGCGCAGTTCGAGCCCCTCCGGCTCGAGCTCGAGGCACTCGACATCCCCTACGAGGTCGTCGGTCTGGGCGGGCTGCTGCACACGCCGGAGGTCAGCGACGTGGTGGCCATGCTGCACGTGCTCACGGACCCCGGCCGCTCGGACGCCCTGGCCCGGCTGCTCGCGGGGGCCCGCTGGCGTCTCGGTGCCCGGGACCTCGCCGCGCTGGGGGACTGGGCGGCGGAGCTCGAACGACGGCACGAGAGCGCGGCACGGGGTGAGCAGGACACCCGCCCCGACGACGTCGTGATGGCCGACGCCGTGGACGGTTCCAGCCTCGTCGAGGCGCTCGAGACGCTTCCCCGGGACGGCTGGGTCTCCTCGCGGGGCAGGAGCATCAGCCCCGAGGGCATGCGCAGGCTCCGGGCGCTGCGCGAGGACGTCGTGGCGCTGCGGGAGGTGCTCGGCGACGAGCTGACCACGGTGATCCACGAGGTGGAGGCCGTGCTGGGCCTGGACATCGAACTGGCCGCGCTGCCGGGGGAGGACCCCGCCACCGCGCGCCGGAACCTGGACGCCTTCACGGACCAGGCGGTGCAGTTCTCCGCGACCACCCGCACCCACGACGTCGCGGCGTTCCTCGCGTGGCTGGAGACGGCGTCCCGTGAGGAGAACGGTCTGGACCTGCCGCCCGCCCACACTCGCCACGACGCCGTGCAGCTGCTCACGGTCCACGCGTCCAAAGGCCTGGAGTGGGACCACGTCCACGTCCCGGGCCTCAACCAGGGCGACTTCCCGTCCACGAACTCCTCGGCCTGGACGGGTGAGGCGGCCAAGCTCCCGTGGCCGCTGCGGGGTGACGCCTCCCAGCTGCCCGAGTGGTCACCGCGCGTGGACGACGTCCGGGAGCTCGAGGCGTCCTTCGGGGAGTTCGCCGAGGACGTCGCCGAGCACGACCTCGGCGAGGAGCGTCGGCTGGCCTACGTGGCCTTCACCCGCGCCAAGACCCTGCTGGAGCTCTCCGGCTCGGTGTACCGCGGCACGGGCAAGAAGCCCAAGGAGGTCTCGCCCTTCCTGCGGGAGGCGCGCGACATGGCCGAGTCCGCCACCCCCGGGTTCGAGGCGGGGCCGTGGGCGGACCCGGGAGAGCTGGAGGGCAATCCCCAGCTGGACACCCGGGTCAGTGCCCTGTGGCCCTACGACCCCCTGGAGGGCCCCGTGATCACCCGCACCTCGCGGGACGCGGACGGTACGCTCAGCGAGACCGTGCTGCCCCCGGCCCACGAGGGACGGCGCGCCCGCGCGGAGGCCGCGGCGCAGGCCGTGCGGAACGGTGGCTTCCCGCACCTGGCCGACGTCCCGGACGAGGAGCTCGCCGCGGGTGAGGCGGGTGCCCGGGTGCGGCGCTGGCGTCACGAGGCGGAGCTGCTGCTCGCGCGCCGCTCGGACCCCGAGCGCCCGCGCACGGTGCACATGCCCTCGCACGTCTCGGCGTCCGCCCTGGTGTCCATGGACAGCGACCCCGAGGGTTTCGTGAGCACCCTGCGCCGCCCCATGCCCCGCAGGCCCGGTTCGGCGGCGCGGGCGGGCACGGCGTTCCACACGTGGGTCGAGAACTTCTACGGGGACTCCGCGCTGCTCGACCCCGACGAGCTGCCCGGGGCCGACGACCACGTGGACGAGGACCTCGACCTGCCCCGGCTCGCCGAGACGTTCCGGGCGAGCCCGTGGGCCGAGCGCCAGCCCTACGCGGTGGAGCTGCCCGTGGAGACGCCGGTCGGTTCCCTCACGGTGCGCGGGCGCATCGACGCGGTGTTCCGCACCGCGGACGGCTGGGAGCTCGTGGACTGGAAGACCGGGCGGGTGCCCCACGGGGAGGATTTGCGCAGGAAGTCGGGGCAGCTGGCCCTGTACCGGCTCGCGTTCGCCCGGCTGCACGGCATTCCGCTGGAGAGCGTGTCCGCGGCGTTCTACTACGTGGCCTCCGACCGTGTGGTGCGACCCCTCGACCTCGCCGACGAGCAGCAGCTCGAGGGGATCGTGTCCTCCCTCTACGCGCGGGGCGGGGTGTCCTCCGCGGACGGGTCGTCCTCGCCCAAGTGACCGGGCGTGGGGTCGAACCCGTCGGTCCGCTCCCGGTCGGCTGCCCCCTCGGCGGGTGCGGCCGCGTCGGGAAGCGTGGGGGGTTCGGCCGGGGCCCGGGAGGCAGCGGTCGCACCCGACGCGGTGCCCTCGACCCGGGGACCCCGCGTGGGGTGCGCCGCTCCGGAGTGCGACGCGGCGGCGTCGTCCGCCGGTGCCCGGTGCCCTGCGGTGGCGGGACTCCCGGCGGCCGCGCTGCGGTGTGTGTCGGCCGCCGACTCGGGGGGACCGCTGTGCGGGACCCCGGCGGAGGGGGTCTCCTCGACCGGTCCGGGCACGCCCGGGGACGGGGAGGCACTGGCCCGCACGTCACGGGCCAGGGTGTCGAGCATGCGCTGGGCGTTGTCCACCATGGACGGGATGTTCCGGTCCACGCCCCGCACGAGCCACTCCGCGAGCGCGAACTCGGCCTTCTGGTGCGCGCGGCGCAGCAGGTGGCGGTCGGGCGGCTGCACGGCGGCCACGGAGTACGCCTCCAGGACGGTGTCCGCGAACGCGGGGTCGCCCATGCCCACGAGCCACGAGAAGTCCTCGGCGGGATCCCCCACGTGCAGGTCGCTCCAGCCGGTGAACGAGGCGAGCGCGCCGTGGTCCACCGTGATGTTGTCCTCGTGCAGGTCCCCGTGGACCACGCGCGTGGAGAACTGCCACAGGGTGGTGTCCTCGAGGGCCTCCTCCCAGCGGCGCAGCAGGGCGCCGGGGATCAGCCCGGTGGTCGCGGCGCGGTCGAGGTCGTGGAGCATGCGCTTGCGGCACTGCTCGGCGCTGTAGGCGGGCAGGTCCGCGTCCATCACGAGGGCGCGGGGCAGGCTGTGCAGCGCGCCGAGTGCGCGGCCGATCTGCACGGCCAGCGGCGCGCGCGGCGCCGCACTCGGGGAGGGTGCGTGCACGGGCGGTTCGGGGTCCGTGTTCTGCCGCTGCAGCTCGCGCAGGCTGAGCGTGCTGCCGGGCAGGTGGGAGTACACGAACGTGCGCAGCTCGCCCTGCGCCACAGAGCCGGCCACGGTGGGCAGGTGGAACGGCAGGTGGGAGCGGATGGAGGGCGTGAACGCCTGCAGCACGAGGTGCTCGGTCTCCAGACGCATGCTGGCCTCGGTGGTCAGGGGGCTGCGGACGCGCCAGCGCTTCCCGGCGGCGTCCTGGACCACGCACGAGCGGAAGTCCGCGGCGTCGTCGGGAGAAGGACCGGTGGCCACGGGGGCCACTCCGGGCACGGCCGCGGCCGCGACGGCGGCTAGCAGTTCGGGGGTCGTTCTCACCCCACCCACCCTACCGGCCGGTTGCTGGGTCCGAGCTGTCCACACGGCCCGTGTGGGTGTCCGCGCCCGGGTCTACAGTGGTCCGGTGAACTCATCCCCAGACCGATCCATCGCACCGGCGCCGCTGCTCGGCCCGGCCGAGCTGCCCTTCGCGGGCCGCGCCTTCGACCGGCAGGCCGTGGAGCGCGAGCACCGGGACCTCGTGGCCGCGGCCGAGGACTCCGGCACGGCGCGGGCGCTCGTGCTCCGCGGGTCCCAGGTGCCCACGACGCCGCACGGGCCGTTGCTGCCGCTGCTCGCCGAGGTGCCCGCCGCCACGGGGGATCCGGGGCGCCCGGACGTGTACCTGGGGCGCACCGCGGACGGCACCCGAGTGGTGCTGCGCACGTTCCCGGAGGACGCCCAGCTGCCCGGCTTCGAGGACGTCGCCTGGGAGGGTCTGCTCACCCTGGCCACCGCGGTGGAGCCCGAGCTGACCGCTCTGCTGGTCACGGGTCAGGCGATCGCCCTCTGGCACCGCGACCACCCCCGGTGCCCCCGCTGCGGTGCCCTCACGGAGGTCGTGCGCTCCGGATGGGCGCGCACGTGCCCCCGGGACGGCTCCCTGCACTTCCCGCGCACGGACCCGGCGATCATCGTGGCCGTGGTGGATGACGAGCCGGACCCGGCCCGGCAGCGGATCCTGCTGGGCCGCTCGGCGCTGTGGTCCGGCAACCGATACTCCACGTTCGCCGGCTTCGTCGAGCCGGGGGAGTCTGCGGAGCAGGCGGTGGTGCGCGAGATCGGGGAGGAGGCCGGGATCACGGTGGACACCGTGCAGTACCAGGGCTCTCAGCCGTGGCCGTTCCCCCGCTCCCTGATGCTGGGCTTCCGCGCCGCGGCCCACACGTCGGTGGCCGAGGCGGACGGCGAGGAGATCCTGGACGTCCGGTGGTTCACGCGCGAGCAGCTGCTCACGTGCGTCCGCACCGGTGAGGTCACGCTGCCGGGGCGGGTGTCGATCGCGCACGCACTGATCGTCAGCTGGCTGGGCGAGGACCTCCCGGGGGCCGAATGGTGAGCTTGGAGCAGAGCGCCGAGGAGCGGATCCTCGGCGGCCTGGACCCGGAGCAGCGCGTGGTCGCGACCACACTGAACGGTCCGGTGTGCGTGCGCGCGGGAGCGGGCACCGGCAAGACACGCGCCATCACCCACCGCATCGCGTGGGGCATCGCTTCGGGGGTCTACACCCCGCAGAAGACCCTCGCCCTGACGTTCACCGCGCGCGCCGCCAACGAGATGCGCCAGCGGCTGCGGGCGCTCGGCGCACCCGGCGTGCAGGCCCGGACCTTCCACTCCGCGGCACTGCGCCAGCTGCAGTACTTCTGGCCGCAGGCCGTGGGCGGGCCCCCGCCGGGGCTCGTGAACCACAAGGCGAGGCTGATCACCGAGGCCGGCCAGGCCATGCGCCTGACCACGGACCGGGCCACGGTCCGGGACGTCGCGGCCGAGATCGAGTGGGCCAAGGTCTCCATGCACACCCCGGACACCTACCCGCAGGCGGCGGGCCGGCGGGACATGCCCGCGGGCTACGACGTCCGCACCATGCAGCGGCTGTACCAGTCCTACGAGGACCTCAAGGCGGACCGGCACCTGATCGACTTCGAGGACGTCCTGCTGATCACGGTGGGGATCCTGGAGGAGGACGAGCGGATCGCCGCGGCGGTGCACGCGCAGTACCGCCAGTTCGTGGTGGACGAGTACCAGGACGTCTCGCCCCTGCAGCAGCGGCTGCTGGACGCGTGGCTCGGCTCACGGGACGACCTCTGCGTGGTGGGGGACGCCTCCCAGACCATCTATTCCTTCACGGGTGCCACGTCCCGGCACCTGCTGGAGTTCCCGTCCCGGTATCCCGGGGCGTCCGTGGTGGAGCTGATCCGCGACTACCGCTCCACCCCTCAGGTGGTCAACACCGCCAACCGGCTGCTGGCCGCGCGCCGCCCGTCCCTCACGTCCACCCCGGACACGTGGGCCACCCCGCTGCGCCTGGTCTCCCAGCGCCCCGCGGGCCCCGAGCCCGCGTGGAACGAGTACCCGGACGACGAGGCCGAGGCCGCGGGCGTGGCCGTGCGGATCCAGGACCTGATCGACGACGGCGTGGCCCCGCACGAGATCGCCGTCCTGTTCCGCACCAACGGCCAGTCGCAGACCTTCGAGGCCGCGCTCGCGGACGCGAACATCGGCTTCCAGCTGCGCGGCTCCGAACGGTTCTTCAACCGGCCCGAGATCCGGCAGGCCATCGTGCAGATCCGCTCCGCCGCGCGCACGGCGGGCGCGGACCGCGCGGACGTCCCCCAGCAGGTGCGGGACATGCTCGGCTCGCTCGGCTACACGGAGCGGGCCCCGCGCTCCGACAGCGCCACGCGCGCCAAGTGGGAGTCACTGCGCGCGCTCGTCTCGCTCGCGGACACCATGGCCCGCCGCGCCGCGGCCGACGGCGAGACGCTCTCCCTCGCCGGGTTCGCGCAGGAGATCGAACGCCGCGCCGCCACGCAGGAGGCCCCGGTGGTGGACGGGGTCACGCTCGCGTCCCTGCACTCGGCCAAGGGCCTGGAGTGGGATGCCGTCTTCCTCGTGGGGCTCTCCGAGGGGCTCATGCCCATCAGCTTCGCGGACACCCCGGACGCCATGGACGAGGAGCGCCGCCTGCTCTACGTGGGGATCACCCGCGCGCGGGAGCACCTCGTGTTCTCGTGGTCGCTGTCCCGGACTCCGGGCGGGCGGCCCAACCGGGCGCGGTCACGCTTCCTGGACGCCGTGCTGCCTCCCGCACCGCGCACCCCGGCACGACGCCGCGGCGGCCGTTGAGCGGGCCCGGCCGCCTCCCGGTGTCGCTGGCTCGTCCGGCCCCGTTGCGCCTCCCGACGCATCCTGCGGTCGCGGCGCGCCCGGCGACCGTGGGCCGGGACCGGCCTGGGCAGCGTCGTCAGGCGCGGTCCACGTCCGCCCAGAACTCGGTGGCCAGGCGCGCGAACTCGTCGGGACGCTCGATCATGGGTCCGTGGCCGGTGTCGGGGAAGCGGTGCGTGCTCGCGTCGAGGGCCTTGGCCCCGCGGGCGAGGTGGCGGAAGGGCAGCACGGTGTCCTTGTCACCCCACACGATGAACACGGGGACACCGGTGGCCCGCACGCGGGGGAGCAGCCGACGCCGCCAGGACCGCTTCACACCCGCGAGCGAGCCGATCGAGCGCAGCATCTGCAGCATGGCCGCGGAGCCGCCGGGGCGCTGCGCGAGCTCGTAGCCGCGTTCCACGCGCTCGGGCGTGGCCAGGGCGGGGTCGTGGTACATGGCCCGCTCGGAACGCAGTGCGCCCTTGCGGCTCGGAGTCAGGGCGCGCTCGCCCACCCCGGGCAGCGTCGCGAGCCGCAGGGCCGGGCTCACACCCCGCCCGAAGCCTGCGGAGTCCACGAGCAGCAGGCTGCGCACGAGCTCCGGGTGCTCGGCGGTGAGCTGCATGGCCACGGCCCCGCCCAGCGAGTTGCCGGCCACGTGGGCCGACGCGATGCCCTGGGCCCGCACGAACTCGGCCACGCGGGAGGCGAGGTTCGGCAGGCTCATGCCTTCGGTGGGGACCTCGGAGCCGCCGAAACCGGGGAGGTCCACGCTGATCACCCGGTGCTGCGCGGCGAGACGTTCGTGCTGCTCGTCCCAGTCGGCCAGGCTGCGTCCGATCCCGTGGATCAGCAGCACGGGGGTGCCCTCACCGGTCTCGCGCCAGTTCAGCCCGTTCCAGGTCTGCGTGCTCACGCGGCCACCCCCGAGGTGGTGCGGGCGGGCACCGTGAACTCGAGCTGCTCGTCCTTTTCGGCGCCCGGGCGGAACAGCACCCGGTCCCGCAGGTAGTTCTGCCGCACGTTCCACGCGCCGTCGCGGCCCTGGCGGGGCAGCAGGTGCGCGCCGCGCTGGATGTAGCCCGAGGCCAGGTCGATCAGCGGGCGCAGCCCGGTGCGGGGGCCGGAGTACCGGGGCGTGACGGCCACCGCACTCTCGCGGTCCATGCGGTCCAGCAGCCGCCGGAAGTACTCGGTGACCAGGTCCACGCGCAGCGTCCACGAGGAGTTGGTGTAGCCGATGGCGAAGGCCATGTTGGGCACACCGTCGAGCATCATGCCGCGGTAGCTCACGTGCGCGGCCGGATCCACGGTCTCACCGTCCACCACGAGGTCCATGCTCCCCAGGAACTGCACGTTGAGCCCGGTGGCGGTCACGATCACGTCCGCCGGCAGGTGACGGCCCGAGCGCAGCTGGATCCCGTCCGCGGTGAAGCGCTCGATGGTGTCCGTGACCACCTCCGCGTGCTCCCCGCGCACGGCCGTGAAGAAGTCCCCGTCCGGCGCGGCGCACAGCCGCTGGTCCCAGGGGTCGTACTCGGGGGTGAAGTGCTCGTCCACCGGGAAGGTGGGGCCCAGGTGCTTCACGGCCCCGCGGTGCAGCAGGTCACGCATGGCCTGCGGGCGGCGGCGGCTGAATTCGTAGATGGCCATGGAGCGCACGATGTTGCGCCAGCGGTTGGCCTCCCCGGCCACGCGCGGCGGCAGCCACTTGCGCAGCTTGATGCCGGTCTCGTCCCTGCCCGGCACGGAGGCCACGTAGGACGGTGAGCGCTGCAGCATGCTCACGTGGGCGCCGCGGTCCGTGAGCGCGGGCACGAGGGTCACGGCGGTTGCGCCGCTGCCGATCACGACCACGCGGCGGCCCGCCACGTCCAGGTCCTCGGGCCAGTGCTGCGGGTGGACCACGGCGCCCTCGAAATCCTTCAGCGTGGGCCAGTCGGGGGTGAAGCCCTCGTCGTAGCGGTAGTAGCCCGTGGCCATGAACAGCCACCGGCCGGTGAGCTGCTCGGTCTCACCCGTGTGGACGTCACGGTGGGTGACGGTCCACGTGTGGGTCTCGGAGGACCACCGTGCCTGCTGCGCGCGCCGCCCGAACCGGATGTCCTTCGTGACGCCGGCCTCCTCGGCCGCCGAGCGGACGTAGTCGAGGATGGTGTCCCCGGTGGCCAGGCTGCGCTCTCCGGTCCACGGACGGCTGCGGTAGCCGAACGTGGCCATGTCCGAGTCCGAGCGGATGCCCGGGTACCGGAAGAGGTCCCACGTGCCGCCGATGTCCTCGCGCGCCTCGAGGATGCGGACGGTGCGGCCCGTGCCCGCGAGTTCCCGGGCGGCACCGATGCCGGAGATCCCGGCACCGATGATGATCACGTCGACGTCCTGAGTGTCCATGTGGTTCTCCAACTTCCTTGCGGTGTCGCGCCCCGGTCGGATCCGGGCGGCGCCTCCGGTGCCCTGCGGCGTTCCCGCGGGGCGGACCGGCTCCAGGGCCGAGCGGCTCGGTGGCCGTGTCCGGGCCCGGCACACGGTCCGGGTGTCGGGCCCGTTCCAGGCCGTCAGTGCTCGGACCCGGTGTGTACTAACACGTGTTAGCTTGATGGTTGTCGAGTGTAACAGCTCACATTTGCGGCGCACCAGGGCCCGGTGGCCGTGGACGACTCGCTACCATGCATCCAGCGACCTCCAGGGAGAACTCACGAGCATGCACCGGCACCGCACCCCCGCACGGCGGGCCACGAGCGCCGACGTCGCGCGGCTGGCCGGGGTCTCCCGGACCACCGTGAGCTTCGTGCTCAACGACACCCCCTCGCAGTCCATCTCCGCGGACACCCGGCGACGGGTGCTCGACGCCGCCCAGGAGCTCTCCTACGCGCCCTCCGCGGAGGCACGGGCGCTCGGCCGGGGCCGCTCCACGTCGGTGCTTTTGTACCTCCCCCCGGCGGGGTCCCTGACTGAGGACATCGGGGTGATCGTGGAGCGGCTCTCGGTGCTGTTCTCCGAGGCGGGACTGTCCATGGTGATCCACGCGTGGACCCGCCGCCCCGCCGCCCAGGTCTGGTCCTCCGTGACGCCGGCCGCCGTGCTCGCGTGGGACCTCGCGGACGACGACGCCGAGCGCATGCGCCGCAGCGGCGTGCGCGGCGTCGTCTCCTGGACCGGTTCGGACGAGATGGGGCGGTGGATCACGGGTCCCCGCGAGCATGACATCGCCCGGATGCAGGTGCAGCGGCTCGTGGCCGCGGGCCATACGCACCTGGGGTACGCGGTCACGGGAGGGGACCACATGCACGGGGTCTCGCAGTGGCGCTTCGAGGTGCTGCAGCGTGAGTGCGCCGCTCGCGGCCTGTCCCGCCCGAGCGCCCTTCCCCTTCCCGCGGATCCCCGCGGGGCGGCCGAGGTGCTGCTGCGGTGGCGCGAGCAGCACCCGGGGGCCTCCGGGGTGTGCGCCCACGACACCACCGCCGCGCTCGCGGTGCTCTCCGGGATGCGCCGACTCGGCTGGCGGGCGCCCGCCGATCTCGCGATCGTGGGGGTCAACGACTCCCCGGCGGCGGCGCTGGCCGACCCTCCGCTGACCATGGTGGCGCTGGACCCCGAGGTCACCGCCCGCCACATCGTGGCCGTGATCACCGCCCTGGTGCGGGACGAGCCCGCCCCCTCACCCCCGGACACGGCGGGGGCTTTCACGGTGGACCGGGACTCCGTCTGAGCGGGCACGGGCGGCCCACCCGGCACCCCCGGCACGGGCGGCACGCCGGGCACCGCGCGCACCGTTCGCGGCCCGACGCACGCGGGTGAGCGCCGTCCGCAGTCTTCACGGCCTGGCACACGCGGGTGAGCACCGCCGGCACTTCTCACGGCCCGGTGAACGCGAGGGAGCACAGGCACCCCTGATCCGGGGCCAGGGGCAGGACCGTGAGACCCCGGCGCAGCACGAGGTGCGCCGCGGAGCCCTCGGGTGGCTCCGGCCCGGGCGAGGACAGGGCCGTCGAGGAACCGGACGGCGCCACTCCGGTGCCGAGGGCCGGTAAGCCGGGGAGAGCGTCGTGCGGCGGGCCGTGGGGCGCCGCCCGCGGGGCGGCGTGGTCCCGCAGCGCGTGGGAGAGCAGCCGTCCCGCGATCTCCCCGGTGGCCACCGTGCGGGTCAGCGCCCCCACGGGGCCCTCGTGAGGCGGCAGCAGGGGTTCCCCGGGCCGGGGCTGTGGCGCGCGGAAGATCCGACGAGCCTCACGGACCGCGCTCGCCACACACGCCCGGCACGGGCGGTGCGCCCAGTCGGTGACGGGCCAGACGACCACGGACCCGCCGTCGCGGACCACGCTCAGGGTGGGCAGCGCCGGGTCCAGCTCCGGGGCGGGAACCGTGGTGAGGTCCGCCACGAGGTCGCCAGGCACGGACCACGTGCGGAGCACCACGGCCGTGGGCAGCGCGGCGGACGGGAAGAGCTCGGGGGCGCTGAGGGGGACGCAGCGCGGGGACCTCCGGCGCAGCAGGGTCCGCAGCACCAGGTCACGAGGCTGTCCCTGGAACTCGGCGGGGTACGGGCCGCGGCGGACGTCCGCGGTCCCGACGGGTGCGGGATCCTGCACGTTGAGCAGACAGACCCCGGCCTCCGCGAGCGCGAGGCACACGGCGGCCGCGAGGGGGTCGAGCCCGAGGGCGAGCACGCGCAGCTCGTCGGGCGCCGGGGGAGCGCAGGACTCGTCGGGGAGGGTGGGGCAGCGGTGGGCCATGGGACCAGGGTCCCCGGGCCGGGTCACTCCCGCCGCCGTGGTGGAGCAATCCACAGCACGGGTGCCGCGGTCACCGTGCTCCCCATCCGGGTGCCGGTTCGTGCCGAGAGCGGGAGGGGTGGTGAACTGGGGGCATGCCCCGACCCCGAGCCAGAGCCGACGAGCCACCGGAGGATGTGCCGGAGATCGTCGTCAGGCGCAGCGCCCGCCGCACCAAGACCGTCAACGCCCACTTCAGCGGGGACGCCGTGGTGCTCTCGGTGCCGCAGCGGGCCACGCGTGCCCAGATCGCGCACTGGAGCGCGACCCTCGTGCCCAGGGTCGTCGCGAAGCGGCGCGCGGCGGAGGCGGCCTCGCGCGCGCGGCACACCAACACGGTGCTCGAGGAGATGGCGCAGCGGCTGTCCCGCACGTACCTCGGGGGTCGCGCCCGGCCCACGAGCATCACGTGGTCCTCGCGTCAGCACACCCGCTGGGGCTCGGCGACCCCCGCCACGGGTGCCATCCGGATCTCGCAACGGCTCGCGGACGCACCCGCGTGGGTCCTAGAGACCGTGGTGCTCCACGAGCTCGTGCACCTGCTCGAGGCGCACCACAACGAGCGGTTCTGGGAGATGGCGCGGCGCCACCCCAGGGCCCACGACGCCGCCCAGTTCCTCGACGGCGTCGCGTGGGCCGAGAGGAACCCCGCGGAGGGCGCGGACCGGGAATGAGGCGCCCCAGGGGGCCAGGCCGGTGAGTGCCGCGCGCCCGGAACCGGCACCGTGGGTGGCGTCCGGAACGGGCACGGCGGGGCCGCGTCCGGAACACGTGCGGCGGGGGCCGCACCGCGGAGTTCCCACCGCGGTGCCTCAAGCACGGGACCTCTCAACCACGGTGCCCCAACTACGGGACCTCGATCAGGCGGTCGACACGACGGAGCGGCCGCGGGTCGGCCACGAGAACGAGGGCACCCCGCCCCGTAGCGCTTGCCCGGCCACAGGAGCTCGACCACGGGGCGGACGCGGAGCTCGGTGCCACGAGCCCGCAGCACCGAGGATCAGCAGACCGCGGTCAGTCCTTGTCGGGCGTGGTGTCGGGGTCGTCCTGGTCGTCGTCGCCAGCCGCGCCCTCGTCCGGCTCGCGTCCCGGTGAGGTGTCCCCGGACTCACCCTGCGTGCCGTCCACGGAGGGCTGGCCCGTGGAGTCCGCCTGACCGGGGCCCTGGGCGCCGTCCTCGTACCCGCCGGCCAGCAACTTCTCCAGAGCGGCGTCCATCTCCTCGTCGCTGGCCGTGAGCAGGCCGCGGCGCTCCTCGAAGCCCTGGGGGTCGTCGAGGTCCTCGTTGGTGGGCAGCAGCTCGGGGGACTCCCACAGGCTGTCCCGCTCGGTGATCCCGCGCTGCTCGGCTACGTAGTCCCAGAAGGTGGCGGCCTCGCGCAGGCGGCGGGGGCGCAGCTCCAGACCCACGAGGGAGCCGAAGGTGCGCTCCGCGGGCCCGCCCTCGGCGCGGCGTCGGGCCATCATCTCGGTGAGTGCCGGTGCGGACGGGATGTTCACGGTGGAGGCCACGGTGACGCGGTTGACCCAGCCCTCCACGAGGGCCAGGACGGTCTCGAGCCTCGAGAGCGTGACCTCCTGCTGGGGGGTCATCTCGGGGCTGAACACGCCCGAGGCCAGAGCGTCCTGGACACCCGAGGGGTCCGTGGGGTCGAGGTCCCGGGCGATCGACTCGATGCGCTCCATGTCGATGTGGATCTCGGAGGCGAACGCCGTGATGAGGTCCAGCACGTGCTGGCGCAGCCACGGCACCCCGTGGAACAGCCGCGCGTGGGCGGCCTCGCGGATGGCCAGGTAGAGCAGCACGTCGGAGGCGGGCAGGTCCAGCCCCTCGCTGAACTCCGCGATGTTGGAGGGCACCAGCGCGGTGCGCTCGGCGGCGAGCGGGATACCGACGTCCGAGGAGGACAGCACCTCGCAGGACAGCCCGCCCACGGCCTGGCCCAGCTGCATGCCGAACATCATGGACCCCGCCCCGGAGAGCATCCCGGAGAGGTCCGCGCCGCCCATGGCCTGGGACAGTTCGGGCGGCAGCTGCTGGGTCAGGGCCTCGGACATGGCCTGGGACACGGAGGCCGCCACGGGGGCGGACATCTCCTTCCAGGTCTCCCACGTGGCCTCGATCCACTCGGCGCGGGCCCACGCGGCGGGCATCACGGGGGCCTCGTCGAACGCGGTGTTGTCCTTGAGCCACAGGTCCGCGAGCTTCATGGCGTCGCTCACAGCGCCCTTCTGCTTCTCAGTCACGGACGGATCGCCCTTCTGGGCGGCCACCTGCCGTGCGTGCTGGTTGGCGAGGTCCCAGTTCACGGGCTCGTCGGAGGACGAGGAGCTCATCATGGACTGGATCTGCTGGAACACCATGGACATGGACTGCGGGTCCATGGGCATCCCCGCGGGCATGTCGCCGGGCTTCATGGCCCCGGACCCCAGCAGACGTTCGAACATCTCCTGGAACGGGTCCTTGGGGTTCTCGCCGTGCTCGTCGTTCGGAGGGTTCGAAGGCATGGGACCGCCAATCTTCGCGAGAGGTCTGGGACTGGCTCCAGCGTATCGGGCGCTCCCGGGAGCCACCATCGTCCCGGCCCGCAGTTCGCTGATGGCTCAGGGTCCCGGCCGCCCCGCCGGCCCCACGCCGCTGGTCGGGGCACGCTCGGGTCCGTCCCGTGGCCCTGCCGCGCACGACGCCGCACGCTCCCCGTGCGCAACCGGGTACCCGGCGGGAACGACGCCGCACGGCCCCCGTGCGGGTGCGGGTCACCCGCCGAGCACGACGGCGCACCGCCGGGTCCGCGCTCGGCGCCCGGTCGGCGGGCCGGGCACCTCCGCCCTGCTGAGAACGCAGCCCGCTCCGCGGCGCTCGCAGCCCGACCCGGGGTGCGAGCAGCGCACGGGGCCGTGCGCCGCGGACGGCGGCCCCGCGGCGTCGTCGGGCGGGGGCGTCGTGGTGGGCGGTGGCGGCGTCCCAGCTGGCACCGCGGGAGACGCTCCCGGATGGAGGACCGGCGGGGGCGGGTACGCTGGGCCCTCGTGGAGAGCGAGCAGAGCACCGAGCAGGGCCCCGGGGTCACCGCGGCCGAGCGCACCGGTATCTGGCGGAGGCTGACCCGCCGGCGGCCGCTGCCGTCCGTGGCGCTGCTGGCCACGTCCGTGCTGCTGGTGGCCGCGGTGGTGATCCCCGCGCCGTACGTGGTGGAATCCGCGGGACCCACCTTCAACACCGTGGGAACCCACGACGACAAGCAGCTCGTGAAGATCGGCGGCGCGCCCACGTACCCGAGCGACGGGCAGCTGGACCTCACCACCGTGTACGTCACGGGCGGACCCTCCGGACGGCTCAACGCGGTCAACGCCCTGCTCGGGTGGCTCGACCCCGCGGACGCCGTGATCCCCGAGGACACCCTCTACCCCCCGCAGACCACGCGGCAGGAGGTGGACGACTCCAACGCCGCCGCAATGGCCACCTCGCAGGACGACTCCGTGGCCGCGGCCCTGAGCTACCTCCACCGGCCCTACACCACCACGCTCACGGTGCACGGCGTGGTCGGGGGCGGCGCCTCCGACGGCGTGCTCGAGGCCGGGGACGAGCTCGTGGCTGTGGAGGGCACGAAGGTCACGTCCCTCCAGCAGCTGCGCTCCCGGCTCGACGCCGTCGGCTCCCACGGTGCGGACGTGACCGTCCGTCGCGGCGGGGAGACCCTCACCCGGCACGTGGACCTCACGCAGCAGGAGGGCTCGTCCTCGTGGCAGCTCGGCGTGTACCTCGTGCCGCGCTACGACTTCCCCGTGTCCGTGGACTTCCAGCTGGAGCAGGTGGGCGGACCGAGCGCGGGGATGATGCTCGCGCTCGGGATCATCGAGGAGCTCACCCCCGGCTCCATGGCGGGGGACCAGCACATCGCGGGCACCGGGACCATCACCGCGGACGGCACGGTGGGCCCGATCGGCGGGATCCGGCAGAAGCTGCAGGGAGCCGCGGACTCCGGCGCCACGTACTTCCTGGCACCGAGCGAGAACTGCTCCGAGGTCACGGGCCACGTCCCGGACGGGCTCACCGTGGTGGAGGTGGGGACCCTCACGGAGGCCGTGGGGGCCGTGGAGCACGCGGCGGCGGGCAGCGTCTCGGACCTGCCCAGCTGCGGCACACGGTGACACCCCGGGGCCGCAATGTCTGGGCGCGGGCTCCGCGACACCATAAAGTTGACTCTGGCCACCCACAGGTGGCCGCCCGTGCCCAGGAAGTTCAGAGGTAAGCAGTGACCGCCGGTTCCACGTCACCCCGTCCATCCGCCAGGTCCGCATCGGGCCGCCCGAAACGCGGGGCGCTGCTGCCCACCGTGATCGCGGTGGTGGTCCTCATCGCGCTGTTTGTCGGCTTCACGCAGGTGTACACCAACATCCTGTGGTTCGAGCAGCTCGGCTACCTGCGGGTGTTCATCACCCGCAACCTGGCCGTGATCGGGCTCTTCGTCGCCGCCGCCCTGATCGTGGCGGCGCTCATGTTCTTGAGCCTGTGGCTCGCCCACCGGCACCGCCCCCGCGGCGGTGAGGTCACGGACACCATGCGCAAGTACCAGCAGGCGCTGGACCCCGTGCGCAAGGTCGTGATGGTCGCGGTGCCGCTGATCTTCGGCCTCTTCGCGGCCTCCACGGTGGCCACCCAGTGGCAGACCGTGATGCTGTTCTTCAACCAGGAGCCCTTCGGCCAGACCGACCCGCAGTTCAGCATGGACCTCGGCTTCTACGTGTTCACGCTGCCGTTCCTGCGGCTTCTCATCGGTTTCCTGGTCACGGCACTGCTGCTGGCCGGCGTGGCCGGGCTGCTCATGCACTACGTCTACGGCGGGATCCGCATCCACGAGCGCGGCATCACCACCACGCGGGCGGCGCGCGTGCACCTGGGCTCGATCGTGGCGGCGTTCCTGGCCCTGCAGGCCGTGAACTTCTGGCTGGACCGCTACTCCACCCTGATCTCCAGCTCGGGCAAGTGGACGGGCGCCATGTACACGGACGTCAACGCCGTGATCCCCACCAAGGGCATCCTGGCGGTCGCCGCGCTGCTGGTGGCCGTGCTGTTCGTGGTGGCGGGGTTCATCGGGCGGTGGAAGCTGCCGCTGATCGGCGCCGCCATGCTCGTGGTGGTGGCCGTGGTGGCCGGCGGGCTGTACCCGTGGGCCATCCAGCGCTTCCAGGTGACGCCCACCGAGCAGGCCCTGGAGAAGGAGTTCATCCAGCGCAACATCACCATGACCCGCCAGGCGTACGGGCTGGACGACACCCAGGTGACCCCCTACGACGCCACCACGGAGACGGAGAAGGGCGCCCTGCGCCAGGACACCGAGACCACCTCCAACATCCGTCTGCTGGACCCCAACGTGGTGTCCTCCGCGTTCGCGCAGCTGCAGCAGTTCCGGCCGTACTACCAGTTCCCGGAGATGCTCAACGTGGACCGCTACGACATCGACGGGCAGAGCCAGGACACGGTGATCGCCACGCGCGAGCTGAACCCGGACCAGATCCAGGGCTGGTACAACCAGTCCGTGGTCTACACCCACGGCTACGGCGTGGTGGCCGCGTACGGCTCCCGCGTGCAGTCGGACGGCAAGCCGCAGTTCATGCAGGCCGGCATCCCGTCCAAGGGCGAGATCTCGGACGACTACGAGCCGCGGATCTACTTCGGTGAGAAGTCCCCCAACTACTCGATCGTGGGCGGCGCAGCCGAGGACGCACCCCTCGAGCTGGACCGGCCGCAGACCAACGAGGGCGACGCCGAGGACGCCAAGACCACGTTCACCGGCAACGGCGGACCCAACGTGGGGAACTGGTTCAACAAGCTCGCGTACTCCATCAAGTTCCAGTCCACGGACATGCTGCTCTCGGACGCCGTGCGCCCGGAGTCCCAGATCCTCTACGACCGCAACCCGCGTGAGCGCGTGGAGAAGGTGGCCCCGTACCTGACCGTGGACGGCAAGCCCTACCCGGCGATCGTGGACAACAAGGTGGTGTGGATCGTGGACGCCTACACCACGGCGGCCTCCTACCCGTACTCGTCCCCGTCCGTGCTGCAGGACGCCACCAAGGACACCCAGACCGCGCAGGGCACCACGGCCGCGCTGCCGAACGAGCGGGTCAACTACATCCGCAACTCGGTCAAGGCCACGGTCAACGCCTACGACGGCTCGGTGGAGCTTTACGCGTGGGACGACCAGGACCCGGTGCTGAAGTCCTGGCAGAACGTCTTCCCCAGCACGGTCAAGCCGTACTCGGAGATGTCCGCGGACCTGATGGCGCACGTGCGCTACCCGGAGGACATGTTCAAGGTCCAGCGCGAGCTGCTCAACCGCTACCACGTGACGGACGCCAACAGCTTCTACGCGAACGACGACGTGTGGTCGGTTCCCAACGACCCCACCCAGCAGAACCGGAACGTCTCCCAGCCCCCGTACTACCTCTCCATGCGGATGCCGGGGGAGAAGGAGGCGAACTTCTCGCTCACGTCCTCGTTCATCCCGCAGCAGAACGAGTCCGGCAACACCCGCAACGTGATGTACGGCTACCTCTCCGCGAACGCGGACGCGGGTACCGGCAAGGACGGCGTCAAGAGCGAGAACTACGGCAAGCTGCGGCTGCTCGAGCTGCCGCGCTCGTCGGTGGTGCCCGGGCCCGGGCAGGCGCAGAACCTGTTCAACTCGGACACGGACGTCTCCCAGGAGCTCAACCTGCTGCGCCAGGGTGCCTCCGAGGTCATCAACGGCAACCTGCTGACCCTGCCGGCCGGCGGCGGCATGCTCTACGTCCAACCGGTCTACGTGCAGTCCTCGGGTGACGCCGCGTATCCCACGCTGCGGCGCGTGCTCGTGGGCTTCGGCGAGAAGGTGGGCTTCGCCCCCACGCTCGACGGCGCTCTCGACGAGGTCTTCGGCGGCAACTCCGGCGCCAAGACGGACACGGGCGCCGGGGTGAGCGAGAAGGCGGCCGAGGCGGCCCAGGGCGGCAAGGGCAAGGACTCGACGCCGTCCCCGAGTCCCTCGGGCACCCCCGTGCCGCGCTCCTCATCACTGCAGGAGGCCCTGGACACGGCCAACAAGGCCATGCAGGACTCGGACAAGGCCATGAAGGACGGTGACTGGACCAAGTACGGGGAGGCCCAGGACCGGCTCAAGCGCGCGATCGACGACGCCATGGCCCAGGACGGCGCCACGAAGTAGTCACGCGGTCTCCGCCACCGGGCGGCCGTCGGGATGCGTCCCGGCGGCCGCCCGTTGCCGTGGCGTGGTCGGTTGGGGACCGTGCCGGTGCTGCGGCGCGTTCGCCCGTCCCCGGGCAGGGTTCGATCCCCGATTTGCACGCTCCGGGGGGCGTGCGTATAGTTGTCGATGTCGCCGCGGGGTGGAGCAGTTCGGTAGCTCGCTGGGCTCATAACCCAGAGGTCGCAAGTTCAAATCTTGCCCCCGCAACCACGGAGAAGCCCGGCTCCTGATCAGGAACCGGGCTTCTTTCATGTCCGCAGCAACCCACCCCCTCCCGACGCGCGCTCCGCGCCCTCGGACGGCGGGGGTCGCAGGTCGGCCCCCGTCTCCCTCGGGGCCCCGTCGGGCCGTAGGCGCCGGGTCGTCGTGGATTGACGCCGAGAACCCGCGTGCCCCGTCTCCGACAGCACTACGCAGCCCCGCGCGGCACCGCCCACCGCACGGCACCCCTCACAGCACGACGCCGCCGGGCCCCGGCGGGGCAGCGCGGCGTCGTGCGGGGTGGTGCGTCAGCGGCGCCGTCGGGAGGTGCCGAAGATCGAGCGGGTGATCTCCCGGCCCAGGGCCGTGCCCGCCGAGCGCATCATCGAGCGCACCGCGGGGTTGTCCATGACCGAGCCCAGGAAACCGCCCTCGTCGCGCTGCTCCTGGCGGGGGGCGTCCTCCCGGGGACGACGCCGCTCGGCGGGCTCCTCGTCCCGCGGCGCCTCGGGAGCGTCCCGCCCGGTGGCCGGCTCCTGCGCCTTCTCCAGCCGCCCGCGCAGCAGCTCGTAGGCGGACTCCCGGTCCACGGGCTCCCCGTAGGTGGCCATCAGCGGGGACGCGGCCACCGCGGCCTCGATCTCCGCCTGCGGGGCGGGCTTCATGAGGGACTGCGGGGCCCGCATCCGGGTCCAGGCCACAGGGGTGGGCGCGCCGGTCTCGGAGAGCACCGTGACCACGGCCTCGCCCGTGGCGAGCTGGGTGAGCAGCTGCTCGAGGTCGTACTCGCTGCGGGGGTAGGTGCGGGCGGCGGCCTTGAGGGCCTTGGCGTCGTCGGGCGTGAAGGCCCGCAGCGCGTGCTGCACCCGGTTGCCCAGCTGCGCGAGCACGTCCGTGGGGATGTCCTTGGGGGACTGGGTCACGAAGAAGATGCCCACCCCCTTGGAGCGGATGAGCCGCACGGTCTGTTCGATGGACTCCAGGAACTCCCGGGAGGCGCCCTCGAACAGCAGGTGCGCCTCGTCGAAGAAGAATACGAGCTTGGGCTTCTCCGCGTCCCCGACCTCTGGCAGGTCCTGGAAGAGGTCCGCGAGCAGCCACATGAGGAACGTGGAGAACAGCCGGGGCTGCTGCTGCACCGCGGCCAGCTCGAGACACGAGATGATCCCGCGGCCGTCCTCCGCCGTGCGCAGCAGCTGCGCGGTGTCGAACTCGGGCTCCCCGAAGAACACCTCGGCGCCCTGGTTGGCGAACGTGGTGAGCTCGCGCAGGATCACCCCGGCGGTCTGCTTGGACAGGCCCCCGATGCTCGCGAGCTCCTCCTTGCCCTCCGGGGAGGTCAGGTGCACGATCACCTCGCGCAGGTCCTTGAGGTCCAGCAGGGCGAGCCCGTGGGAGTCCGCGTAGTGGAACACGAGCCCCAGCGAGGACTCCTGGGTGGCGTTGAGCCCCAGCACCTTGGCGAGCAGCGTGGGCCCGAAGGACGTGACCGTGGCGCGCACCGGCACACCGGGTCCCTGGCCGCCCAGACTGTAGAACTCCGTGGGGCTCGCGGTGGGGCTCCACTGCTGGCCCACGGACTGCGCCCGCTCCGCCACCTTGGGGCTGTCCTCGCCGGGCTGGGAGATCCCGCTGAGATCGCCCTTGACGTCCGTGAGGAACACGGGCACGCCCTGGGCACTGAGCTGCTCGGCGAGCGCCTGCAGGGTCTTGGTCTTGCCGGTGCCGGTGGCCCCGGCCACCAGGCCGTGGCGGTTGAGGGAGGACAGCGGCACGCGCACGGGGGCGTCCGGGTGCGCGCCGACGTCGTCGAGGGCGGCGCCGAGGTCCAGGCACGCGGCCTCCGTGGCGTAGCCGGAGCGGATGGCGTCGAGCTGCTGCTGTGCGCCGGGGTGGTCCTGCGTCATCCTCAGATCTCCTCCGCGGAGACGATGTTCTCCCCGTTCTTGGTGGAGCCGCCGTTCTTCAGAGCGGCGAGCCGGGCCTCGATCTCGGTCTGCTGCCCCATGGACTCGAGGGCCTCGAACTGGCGGTCCAGGGAGGAGTCCGCGAGCTCCTGCTGCCCGGCCACGCGGGCCTCCTCGCGGCGGATCTTGTCCTCGAAGCGCGAGACCTCGCTCGTGGGGTCCATCACGTCGAAGGACTTCAGGGCGTCCTGCACCTGCGACTGGGCCTGCACGGTCTTCTGCCGGGCGGCGAGCTCGTCCCGCTTGGCGGAGAGCTCCTGGAGCTTGCCCCGCATGGTGTTCAGCCCGTCCTTGAGCTTCGCCACGATCTCGGTCTGCGCGGCGATCTGGGGCTCCGCGCCGCGGGCCTCGTTCTCGGACTGGATCTGGCGCTGGATGGCCACCTTGGCGAGGTCGTCGAACTTCTGGGCCTCACCGTCCTTGCCCGCGGCGCGGAACTCGTCCGCCTTGTTGGACGCGGCGAGCGCCTTGGAGCCCCACTGCTGGGCCTCCTGCAGGTCCTCGGCGTGGTCCTTCTCGAGCAGGCGGAGGTTGCCGATGGTCTGGGCCACGGCGGACTCGGCCTCACGAATGTTCTCCATGTAGTCCCGCACCATCTGGTCGAGCATCTTCTGCGGGTCCTCCGCGGAATCGATCATGGCGTTGATGTTGGCCTTCGCCAGCTGGGCGATCCGGCCGAAGATGGACTGCTTGGTCATGGTGTTCTCCTGTTCTGGTGGTGCAGATGGACCTGAGATCTGTGGGCCCCTCCCGGGGCCCGGGGCGGGTCAGAAGTTGCCGCCCACGCCGCCGTCGAAGCCGCCGCCTCCGCCGAAGTCCCCTCCGCCGAAGCCGCCGCCGAAGTCGCCTCCGCCGAAGCCGCCCCCGCCGTGGCCCCCGCCGAAGCCGCCGCCGTTGAGGATCCCGCCCAGCAGGATGCCTCCGAGCATCGCGCCGCCCATGCCGTTGCTGCGGCGTCCGCCGTAGCCGGGGCCGTAGCCCACGGGGGAGTCGTAGAACTGGTCCACGTCGTCCTGGGCGCTGCGCTGGGCGGCGTCGGCGAGCCGGATGGACTCGTTGGCCTCGGTCAGGGCGCGCTCGGGGTCGGAGTTCTGCAGCTGCTGGGCGATCCCGAGGTGGCGCTCGGCCTCCGCGAGCTGGGTGCGTGCCTGGGCTCCCACGCCACCGCGGCGGGCCCACACGTAGTCCGACGCGGTGGTCAGGCTCGCCTGCGCGCTCACGAGGGCGTGGCCGAGGGTCTCCCGGGCGGCGCGGGCGCGGTCGTGGGAGTCGCGGACGTCCTGCAGCCCTTTGTCCAGCTCGGCCTTGGCCTGGGCGAGACGCCGTGTGGCGCCGATGGGGTCGTAGTGCCCTGAGGACATCTGCTGCCTGACCGTCTCCAGCACGGAGCGCACCCCGGCGGCCGCGCCCGCGAGCTCGGGTCGCGAGCCCTGCTGCACGAGCCCCTCGGCCTCCGCGACGTCCCGCTGGGCGATGCTCACGGCGTCCTTGAGGGACTCCTCGGCGCGGGAGAGCTCACGGCGGGCGTTCTCCACGGAGCCGACCAGCCGCTCGGCCTGGCCCTGGGCCTCCTCGGCGGCGCGGATCTGCAGCACCGCCTCGGAGACCCGGCCCGCCGCGAGGTCCTCCTGCGCGGCGGTCACGGCGTCGTCGGCGAAGTCCAGGCGCTCGCGGGCCTGCTGGCCGTTGTCGCGCACGGGGGCCAGGGCGGCGTCGTCGTAGCCGGAGTGCAGCTGCACGAGCAGAGTCTCGGCGTCCTGCAGCCGGGGCCTCGTGGCGGCGACCGCGCCGCGCACGTGCTCGAGCGCCTCCGGGGCACGGCCCTCGAGCTGACGCAGCTGCGAGAAGTTCTGCTCCTGCTCGGCGAGCGGCGCGCGGGCCTGGCGGCTGCGATCGATGATCTCCCCGAGCCACGCGCGCTGCTCGGCCTCGGTGTCCGGGATGTCGTCCTCGAGCTTCTGCTGCAGCTCGAAGGAGGCCCGCATGTGCTCCTTGGCGCGCTCAATCGCCTCCTCGAACGGGCGGGTCTGCTCCGTGCCGTACTGCAGCTGCGCGAACGCGAGCTCCTGCTCGGAGTGCTGGATCGCGTTGTCCGCCTCCACGAGCGCCGAGCCCGCCTGCCGGTGCAGCTCGGGCAGCGGCGCGAGGGGCTGCTGGTCGGCGGTCCCGGGGTGCGCCCCCGTTCCGGTCTGCGCTCCCCGTTCACGACGACGCCGCGAGCGCATCACGGCGGCGGCCCCCACCGCGGCCGCGCCCACACCGCCCGCGACCACGAGCCCGGTCACGGCCCCGCCAGCAAGCCCCCCGCCGAGCTCACGGTTGATGCCGTCCACGGCGCCCTGGGCGGCCGCGTTCCAGTCGTCGGTGCGCAACGGAGGGAGGATGTCCTTGGTGTAGATGTCCTGACGCTCGGAGGAGGAGAGGGGTCCCGCGGAGTTCGCCAGGAAGCGGACCTGCCGGGAGGAGGTGGCCACCGCCAGGACGGCGTCGTTGGTGCCCAGCCCGTTGGTGCGGGCGAACTGCTGGGCCCACTCGTCCGGGTTGGTGGGATCCGTGAACCGGTCCACGTAGACCACGTACAGGGTGATGCCGCGCTTGTCCGCGAGCGCGGAGATGTCCTTCTGCAGCGCGGAGGTGTCTCCCAGCACGTGGGCCTGGTCCACCACGCGCACCCCCGCATCCACGGCGGTGGGCGGCTCGGCCCAGGCGGGAGTGGTGGCCAGCAGGCACGCTCCCGTGAGCACGGAGACGGACAGCGTGCGGCGCCAGGCGGTGCGTGAACTCATGACCCTCGTTCCCTCGGATGACAGCCCTGTGAGCATCCGGCGGGGCAGGCGAGACCCGGCGGTGCGTGTCCCAGACTACGCTGAGGGCTCGGCGTGGTCACCGCTTCAGGAAGCATGAGCAGAACATCCGGGAAATCTCCAGAAAACCGCCAGTTCTCCCAGCGCCGGTCCAGTCGGAGTGGGCATACTGTGATCTCAGCAGTCCACCGAACCGGTCACCGGTGCACCAGGTCCCCAAGGAGAGAACATGGCTGATTCCCGCGATCCTCGCACCGGGGGAGACCCCGCAGGTCCCGTCCCCCGCTACGGGCAGTACGGCCCCGGCGGCGGGGACGTCCCCCCGGCCGGGCAGGACGGCTCCCCTTGGAACGGTCACGACACCCGGCCCATCCCGCCCACCGGCCACGAGCCGCGCGCCGGTGACGGCCACGGGGCCGACCCCTACGACGCCGCTCGCGGCGTCGGGCAGCCCGGGGGCGACTCCCACGACTACGCCAACCAGGCTCCCGCCGGGGCCGGGTACGAGGGCGCGGGGTACGGCGCGGTCGGCCGCGACGGCTACGCCTCCGGTCAGGGCGGAGGAGGCTACCCGCCCCAGGGGCCGGGCCAGGGCGGCGTCGACGGCACCGGGTACCCGGCCGGGGGCGGCACCGCAGCCGCCCCGCGGCGCAGGTTCTCGGCGGGCACCATGGTGGCCGGAATGGCCCTCGCGGGTCTGCTCGGTGCGGGCGTGGCCGTGGGAACGGGAGCCGTGGGAGGCTCCTCGGCAGCGGGCGGCACCAGCAGCGCGCCCGTGATCGTGAACAACACGGACTCCGTCAACGAGATCACAGCCGCCACCAAGAAAGCCTCGCCGTCCGTGGTGACCATCTCCGCCACCGCGGGCAACCAAGCGGGCACGGGTTCCGGCGTGCTGCTGGACGACCAGGGCCACGTGCTGACCAACACCCACGTGGTCACCCTGGACGGCGCCGCCTCCGACGCCAAGCTCGAGGTGCAGGCCGCGGACGGCTCCGTGCGCAAGGCCACCGTGGTGGGCACGGACCCCGAGTCCGACCTCGCCGTGATCAAGGTGGACCCCAGCGGGCTGACCCCCGCGGAGTTCGGGGACTCGGACAAGCTCAACGTGGGGGACGCCGCCATTGCGATCGGTGCGCCCCTCGGGCTCAGCGGCACCGTGACGGACGGCATCGTCTCCACGCTCAACCGCACCATCACGGTGGCCTCCTCCGCGGCCCAGGACACACCGGACGAATCGCAGAAGAGCCCCGGTGGCCCGCAGGACTTCTTCTTCAACTTCCCGGACAACGGCCAGTCCGGCTCCCAGTCCGCGAAGTCCAGCGTGTACCTCAACGTGCTGCAGACGGACGCCGCGATCAACCCCGGCAACTCCGGCGGTGCCCTCGTGAACACCCAGGGGCAGGTGATCGGGATCAACGTGGCCATCGCCTCGGCGGGCGGCTCCTCCTCCGGTGACTCGAGCGCGTCGGGCAACATCGGCGTGGGCTTCTCGATCCCGTCCAACACGGCCAAGCGCGTGGCGGACGAGATCATCAAGGACGGCAAGGCGACGCACGGCTACCTCGGGGCCACGGTGTCCCCGTACTCGCCCTCCGGCAGCTCCTCGGACCAGTTCACCTCGGGCGCCCTCGTGCGCTCGGTGGCCTCCGGGTCACCCGCGGACGATGCCGGGCTCAAGGCCAACGACGTGATCACCTCGTTCAACGGCAAGCAGATCAAGGACGCCGACGCCCTCACCGCGAGCGTCCGCGAGCTCTCCGCCGGCTCGAAGGCCGAGGTGGTCTACCGCCGCGGCAACGACGAGCGCACCGCTTCGGTCACGGTGGCCAACGCCGCGGACCAGAAGGGCAAATAGGCGAGGCACCGCGGCGGGCCAGGATGGTCCGCCGCGGTGGGTGGCGGGTGGCCCGCCGCGGTGGCCCGGGCGCGTCGTGATCCTGCCCGGCGCACCGCATGAGGTGGGCGCTCAGACGCCGTCCGGGAAGCCGAGCTGGCGCCAGGCCTCGTAGAGCGCGATGGACGCCGAGTTGGCGAGGTTGAGCGAGCGCCTGCCCGGGAGCATGGGGATCCGCACCCGGTCGTGGACGTGCTCGTCCGTGAGCACCTTCTCCGGCAGCCCCGTGGACTCCCGCCCGAACAGCAGCACGTCCCCGTCCCGGTACGCCACGTCGGTGTGCCTCGTGCTCGAGTGGGACGTGAACGCGAAGACCCGCGCGTCCCCGAGAGCGTCCCACAGCGCGTCCACCGTGGGGTGGACGTCCATCACCGCGAGGTCGTGGTAGTCCAGGCCCGCGCGGCGCAGGTTCGCGTGGTCGAAGTTGAAGCCGAGCGGCTCCACAAGGTGCAGGCGGGCCCCCGTGCACGCGGCGAGCCGGATGGCGTTGCCGGTGTTGCCGGGGATCTCGGGGGTGTGGAAGACGAAGTGGAGCATGGCTGCGAGTCTAGGCCCCGCCGGCGCGCCGCACGCGGCGGTCCGAGCCCCGTGTGGGCATCCTGCGGACCGGGCTTCGGGCCGGGCCGTGCACCGGGCCGGTCGTAGGATGGGCCCATGCCCACACCCCGCATCTACATGGACCACGCCGCCACCACGGACATGCTCCCGGAGGCCGTCGACGCTTACCTGGAGCAGGCCAGGCGGGGCGGCAACCCCGCGTCCCTGCACTCCGGCGGGCGGTCCGCGCGCATGGCGCTGGAGACGGGGCGGGACGCCGTGGCCGGTGCCCTGAACGCGGAACCGGTGGAGATCATCCTCACCTCCGGGGGCACCGAGGCGGACAACATGGCGGTGCTCGGCCTGTTCCGTGCCGCCCACGAGGCGGACCCGCGCCGCACGGTGATCGCGCTGTCCGCCGTGGAGCACCACGCCGTGTCCGAGGCCGCCGAGTGGCTCGCGGCGCACGAGGGCGCGGAGCTCGTGTGGCTGGACGTCGACGCCGCGGGGCGTGTGGATCCCCACCAGCTCGAACGGCTCCTGGCCGAGCGCGCGGCGGAGGTCGCCCTGGTCACCGTGATGTGGGCCAACAACGAGGTGGGGACCGTGCAGCCGGTGGCCGAGCTGGCCGCCCTGTGCGACGCCGCCGGGGTGTCCTTCCACGTGGACGCGGTCCAGGCGTTCTGCGCCGTGCCCGTGGACGCCCACCTGCCCGGGATCAGCACGCTGGCGGTCTCCGCGCACAAGCTCGGCGGACCCATGGGTGTGGGTGCCCTCTACGCGCCGCGCACCGTGCGTCTCGCCGCCACGAGTTTCGGCGGCGGCCAGGAGCGCAGCGTCCGCTCGGGCACCGTCAACGCCGCGGGCGCCGCGGCCTTCGGCGCCGCCGTGGAGGCGGCGCAGCGAGCATTCCGGGACGAGTTCCTGCGCCGCGCCGCGCTGCGCGACGCACTCGTGGCGGGCATCCGGGACCGTGTCCCCGAGGCGGTGCTGCGCGGACCCGAGCCCGGCAGTCCCACCGAGGAGTGGGAGCACCCCACGCGTCTGCCCGGCAACGCGCACTTCACCTTCCCCGGGTGCGAGGGCGACTCCATGCTCTTCCTATTCGACGCCGCCGGGGTGGCCCTGTCCACGGGCTCGGCGTGCAGCGCGGGCGTGCCCCGTGCCTCCCACGTGCTGCTCGCCATGGGCGTGGACGAGGAGACCGCTCGCGGCGCCCAGCGCTTCTCCCTGGGCCACTCCAGCACGCGGGAGGACGTCGACACCGTGCTCGACGCCGTGGTGGACGTCCACGCCCGGGCCCGAGCGGCGGGCCTGTCGGGTCACGTCCCGGGGGCCTTCACCTCGTGATCCGGCTCGTGGCGGGGAATAGCCGCTGCTGAGCACGGGTTGTTAAGGCGTCCCGTCCAACGACACCTTCCGAAGGGGATCCCGTGCGCGTTCTGGCAGCAATGAGTGGCGGAGTGGACTCCGCCGTGGCCGCGGCCCGTGCCGTCGACGCCGGGCACGAGGTCACCGGCGTGCACCTCGCACTGTCCCGCACCCCGGGGACGCTGCGCACCGGGGCCCGCGGCTGCTGCACCATCGAGGACTCCCGGGACGCGTGGCGCGCCGCGGAGAAGCTCGGGATCCCGTACTACGTGTGGGACTTCTCGGAACGCTTCCAGGCAGACGTGGTGGACGACTTCGTGGCCGAGTACGCCGCTGGGCGCACCCCCAACCCCTGCATGCGCTGCAACGAGAAGATCAAGTTCGCCGCTCTGCTGGAGAAGGCCCTGGCGCTCGGCTTCGACGCCGTGTGCACGGGCCACTACGCCAAGGTCGTGGAGGGTCCGGACGGCCACAAAGAGCTGCACCGCGCCGCGGACTGGGCCAAGGACCAGTCCTACGTGCTGGGCGTGCTCACCGCCGAGCAGCTCGAGCACGCCATCTTCCCGCTCGCGGAGACGCCCTCCAAGGCGCAGGTGCGCGCGGAGGCCGAGGAGCGGGGGCTGTCCGTGGCCACGAAGCCCGACTCCCACGACATCTGCTTCATCCCGGACGGGGACACCCGTGGCTGGCTCGCGGACCACATGGACCTAGACCCCGGGCGGATCGTGGACACCGAGGGCAACGAGCTCGGGGAGCACCGCGGCGCGCAGGCCTACACCGTGGGCCAGCGCCGCGGCCTGCACATCGGCCGCCCGGCCCCTGACGGCAAGCCGCGCTTCGTGCTGGAGATCCGCCCCAAGACCAACGAGGTGGTGGTGGGTCCCGAGCAGCTGCTCGCGATCGACGTCATGGAGGGCATCCGCCCCTCCTGGGCGGGGCTGCCCCCGCGGGAGGTCGCGGCACTCGGGGCCGATCCCAAGGCCCGTTCCGAGGAGTTCGAGGTGACCGTGCAGGTCCGCGCCCACGGGGACCCCGCGCCGGCCCGCGCGTGGCTCACCCGCTCGGAGGGCACCCCGCGGCTGCACGTCCGCCTGGACACCGCCCAGCGCGGCGTGGCCCCGGGCCAGACCATGGTGCTCTACCAGGGCACCCGCGTGCTCGGGCAGGCCACGATCGACGCCGCCTTCGCGGACCGCCCGCACGCCGCCGTCTGACCTGTGCCCGACGGTGCCACCGCCGTGGCGGCTCCGGTCGGGGGACGGACCCGCGGGCACGGGTGCCGCGTCCGCCGCCGTTTAGAGTGGTGGGCATGAGTTCCGCCACCGACCCCGCAGACCACGCACCCGTCGACCCCGCCGCGAGCTCCGCCGCGTCCAGCACGTCGGAGAGCGCGCTGGAACGGCTCCACGAGATCCGCGGCACGATCGACAACATCGACGCCGCCCTGGTCCACCTGCTCGCGGAGCGCTTCAAGGCCACCCAGCGCGTGGGTCGGCTCAAGGCCGCGAACGACCTGCCGCCGTCGGACCCCGAGCGGGAGCGGGCCCAGATCGACCGGCTGCGCAGCCTCGCGGAAGCCGCCCACCTGGACCCGGAGTTCGCGGAGAAGTTCCTGAACTTCATCATCAGCGAGGTGATCCGCCACCACGAGGCGATCTCCGAGGGCCACCAGCGGGCCACGGACGCATGAGCGGGTTCGCGCCGGACGCCGTCACCGCCACGCTCACCCGGCCCCTGCGGGGGACGGACGTCGTGGAGACCTTCACCGTGCTGCGGGGCGAGCTGGGAGATCCGCACCGCGCGGCCGTGCCGGTCCTGCCGGAGCGCGGCCCGCACGCGGAGCTCGCGGCACGCACGTGCGCGGTGCTCGACTCCCTGCACGCCGACCGTCAGCCGCACGGCTGGCGGGTCACCGGTGTGGCCGGGGAGGACTCCCGGCGCGCCCGTGCGCTGCTCGCGAGCGATCTGCACGCCGTGGCGGACGTCCTCGGTGCGGAGTCCGGGGCCGACACCGCCCCCGTGGTGTTCTCCCTGCTGGGCCCCGTGTCGCTCGCGGCCACCGTGCACGTGCGCAACGGAGAGAAGCTGCAGTCGGATCACGGGGCGCGCCGTGAGCTCACGCAGTCCTGGTGCGCGGGAATCCCCGAGCTCATGGCGGCGATCCGTCGCAACACGGACGGCCGGGGCGCGGTGCTCGTGCTCCAGGAGCCCGAGCTCGAGCGCGTGCTGGGCGGGACGATCCCCACGGCCAGCGGCTACCGCACGCTGCGCAGCCTGCCCCGGGCCGAGGTGCGGGCGGGGCTCACCGCCGCGGTCGACGCGTGCCGTGGGGCCGGTGCGTCCGCGGTCGTGCTCGACGCCGGTGCCGCGTCCGCCGAGTGGGCGCCCCGCTGCGGGGCCGACGTCGCGGTCGTGGCACCGCCCACCGGGGGCACACGCGCGTGGGAGCCGCTGGCGGCCCTGCACGAGAGCGGTGTGCGCCTGTGCGTCGACACCGCCCCGGTCTCGGCGCACACCCCCGCGCGGCACGTCGTGGACCGGCTGCTGCGGCCCTGGCGGGAGCTGGGCATGGACCCGGCCGCGCTGCTGGGAACCGTGCTCGCGCCGTCGTCCGGGGTCAGTGACCTGGCTCCACCGCAGCTGCCGGCGGCGCTGCGACGGGTGACCGGGGCGTGCGGCGCGCTCACGGAGGCCGCCAACGAGGGTTGAGGCCGCTCAGGCCGTAGAATCGGCAAGCAGGACGCGGGACGTCGGCCGCGGCCGACTCCCGGAGCAGGAACGAGGGCGAAGGCGGGCCATGAAGGCGAGAATTCTGGTAGTTGACGACGACGCCGCGCTGTCCGAGATGATCGGCATCATCCTGGCCTCGGAGGACTTCGAGCCGGTGTACTGCTACGACGGCTCCAGTGCACGCGAGGTCTTCCGCGCGTCCGATCCGGACCTGATCCTGCTGGACCTCATGCTGCCCGGGATGGACGGCATCCAGGTGTGCCAGCAGATCCGCGCGGAGTCCGACGTCCCCGTGGTGATGCTCACCGCCAAGTCCGACACCGCGGACGTGGTGCGCGGGCTGGAAGCCGGCGCGGACGACTACGTCCCCAAGCCCTTCAAGCCCGCCGAGCTCGTGGCCCGGGTCAAGGCGCGGCTGCGTCCCATGGACCGCGGGGTCACCCAGGAGATCACCCTCGGGGACATCGTCATCGACGTCACCGGCCACACCGTGACCCGGGGCGGGGAGGAGATCTTCCTGACGCCGCTCGAGTTCGACCTGCTGGCCACCCTGGCGCGCTCCCCGCACCAGGTGTTCAGCCGTGACGAGCTGCTGCGCGACGTGTGGGGCTACCCCCACGCCGCGGACAACCGGCTGGTCAACGTGCACGTGCAGCGGCTGCGCTCCAAGGTGGAGCGCGATCCCGAGAACCCCGAGGTGGTGCTCACCGTGCGCGGCATCGGGTACAAAGCGGGCGGGCACCCCCATAAATGACGCTGAGCGCAGCGCAGCCCACGGCCGCGGGCCCGGCGCCGCGGCGTCGTCCCCGGCGGTTCCGCAGACTCCGGCTGCGGCGTCGCCTGCTGTTCCGGCGCTGGCGGCAGTCCCTGCAGTTCCGGGCCATCGCGGTCGCCTTGACCCTGACGTCCGTGGCGTTCCTGGCCACGGGCAGCTTCCTGTCCCACCAGATTGCGGACCGGCTGTTCACGGACCGGCTCAACCAGGTGCTGGAGGAGTCCCGCAACGACATCCGCACCGCCCAGGCGAGCTTCGACGCCTCTGACGCGTCCGACCGCACCGAGGTCCAGGCGCTGATCAACTCCACCCTGGGCAGCCTGAGCCAGGGCAGCTCGTCCGGTGACCACCGTTGGATCCTGATTCCGCTGGACCAGGGCACCGGCCAGTCCTTCGTGGGCGTGCAGACCGAGAGCGCCTGGATGACCTCGGCGACCGTGCCGCAGAAGCTGCAGCAGCGCGTGGCCGGGGCGGACGGCACGTACTGGCAGCCGGCCTCGGCGCGAATGAGCGAGAACGGCGCGGAGCAGCCGGTGATCGTGGTCGGGGACGTGGTGCAGCTGAACCAGAACTCCCGCTACGGGCTCTACTTCGTGTACGACTTCTCGGACCCCCAGGCCACCCTGGACTCGATCCACGCCGTGCTGTTGCTGTCCATGGTGGCGCTGCTGCTGCTCGTGGGGACCATCGTCTGGTACGTCACCCGGGAGGTGGTCCGCCCGGTCTCCAACACCGCGCGGGTGTCCCAGCGGCTGTCCGAGGGGGACCTGGACGTGCGCATGCAGGTGCGCGGCACCAACGAGGTGGCGCGGCTCTCCCGCTCCTTCAACCGCATGGCGGACTCGATCCAGACCCAGATCACCCAGCTGGAGCAGCTGTCCTCGATGCAGCAGACGTTCGTCTCGGACGTCTCCCACGAGCTGCGCACCCCGCTGACCACGGTCAAGATGGCCGCGGAGGTGCTGTACAACGCGCGCGAGGACTTCGACCCCGTGAACCGCCGCTCCGCCGAGCTGCTGCACCACCAGGTGGACCGCTTCGACTCGATGCTCTCGGACCTGCTGGAGATCTCCCGCTTCGATGCCGGTGCCGCGCGCCTGGACATGGCGTCCACGGACATCTTCTCCGTGATCTACGACGTCGTGGAGGCCGCCGCTCCCATCGTGCTCACCTCCGGTTCCGAGCTCACCGTGCGCTCCACCCTCACCCGGTGCGTGGTGCAGATGGACCAGCGGCGCATCGACAGGATCCTGCGCAACCTGGTGACCAACGCGCTCGAGCACGGGGAGAGCAAGCCCGTGGACATCTACGTGGCGGCCAACGAGAACTGCGTCGCGGTGGCCGTGCGGGACTACGGGATCGGGATGACCGAGGAGCAGACCGCCAAGGTGTTCAACCGGTTCTGGCGCGGGGACCCCGCCCGCGCACGCACCGTGGGCGGCACCGGGCTGGGACTCGCGATCGCCACGGAGGACACCCGGCTGCACGGCGGGCGGCTCGAGGTGTGGGCGGAGCCGGACAACGGCGCGTGCTTCCGCCTCACCCTCCCGCTGCTGCGCACGCAGCCCCTGGACCCCGAGCTGCCCAACCCGCTGCCCCTGCCCCCGGCGGACCGGCTCACCGAGTCCACCGCCCGGGTCACCGACACGGGCTCCCTGCAGCTCACCGCGCCGGCCACCGGCCCTGCCGAGGAACCGGACACCGGCCAGCTGCTCATTGCCTTCCCCGCCCCTGACTGGCCCGACGAATCTGCGGTGACGGGCGGTGCACAGGGGTTCTGGAGCAACCAGACAGGCTCGAGCGCCGTGCAGCGTGGCGGCGGGACGGAGGAGCGATGAGCGCCCGGCGAGCAGCGGAGACCACGGACAACGGACCCGCGGCGCAGCACGGACCGCTGCGTCCGCGCCGCGGCACGGCGGTGGGCGGGGCCCCGCTGGGGGCGGCACGGCGCACGCGCTGCGCGAGTGCTGTGCTCGCGGTGCTCCTGGGCGTCACCCTCAGCGCGTGCGGGGCCATGCCGCGCTCCGGACCCGTGCACAAGGTCATCGAACCCACCGGGCAGTCCCAGCAGAGCGACATGCCATTCAATCCCGCGGCTCCGCGCCCGGGCGCGTCCGCCCAGGAAGTCGTCGAGGGGTTTCTCGCCGCCGGTGTGGGCGCCCAGGACGACTACTCGGTGGCACGCCAGTACCTCACCCCGCAGCTGGCCACCACGTGGCAACCGGATGCGCGTGTGCTCATCCACTCCGGCAACCCCACCACGGTGCCGCGGTTGAACGAGGGGGAGTACCGCACGTCCACCGAGGTCGGCGCCGAGCTCGGCCCCACGGGCGTGCTCACGGCACAACCGCAGGGCAGCACGCGTGTGCTGGACTTCGCACTGACGTCCGTGGACGGGCAGTGGCGGATCTCCAAGGCCCCGGACGGGGTGATCATCCCGGACTCGGACTTCAAGCAGATCTTCCAGCCCGTGGACCTCTTCTTCTACGCGGCGTCCAACGACAAGAACCTGGTCCCGGACCCCCGCTGGTTCCCCAAGCGCTCCACCGCCTCCACCGCTGCGGTGCGCGCCCTGATGAACGGACCCGCGCCGTACCTGGGGGACTCCGTCACGAGCGCGATCCCGCAGGCGGCAACCCTCTCGCGCTCGTCCGTCCCGGTCTCCGGCGGCACCGCCACCGTGGACCTGAGTCTGCCCAGCTTCGACCCCGCTGACGTGGCCAAGGCCCAGCGGATGGAGCAGCAGCTGCAGGCCACGCTGCGCGCCGTCCCCTCGGTGGAGAACGCGGAACTCATCGTGAACGACGCCCCGGTGGACACCTCCGCCCGCTCGGGTCCCGACCCCGTGCGCTCCGTGACCGTGCCGAACCGCCAGGTGGGGGTGTCTGACGGACGCCTCGCCTTCTACCAGGGGGGACAGACCGAGCCCGTGCCCGATCTCACCCTCCCCGAGGGTGCCACGGTGGCCAAGCCGGGCATGAACCTCGAGGCCACCACGTTCGGCCTCGTGAACACCGCCGACTCCGCGGTCTACACGGTGTCCCCGGGGAAGGCGGCGCAACGGCGGTGGTCCGGGAGCAGGCCCACCCGGCCGAGCTTCGACCCCCAGGGCTGGGTCTGGGGATCGGACCGCTCGGGGCGGATCCACGCGGCACAGGCCACCGCCACAGGGGAGGGGGACACCGTCACGGCCGACTGGTTGCGCGGCAGGCAGGTGGTCTCCCTGCGGATCTCCCGCGAGGGCAGCCGCGCGCTCGTGGTCACCACCAACGACGCCGGCACCAAGTCCAGCATCTGGATCGCCGGCGTTGTGCGGGACGAGTCAGGCCGGCCCATCGAGCTCGAGAAGGGCAACGCCGTGGCCGCGGACGTGGACGTCAACACCGCCCAGTGGATCGGCTCGGACGAGTTCGTGACCACGGCCCTGGACCAGGACAGCAACGCCCAGCCGCGGCGTTACACCGTGGCCGGGCACTACGACGAGCTGCCGTCACTGACCGGCGTCACCTCCATCACCGGCGGCAACGGTTCCACTGCGGTCTACGGCGCCTCCGACGGCAAGCTCTACATGCTGACCGGAAGCTCGTGGGCCCTGCAGAGCGAGGACGTCACGGACACCTCTTTCGCTGGCTGAGCGGGCCGCCCCGGGGTTTCACGACGGCGGCGGGTCACGCTGCCCGCGCGGCCTGCGGGTGGTTGCGGGGCCCCAGTCCGCGACAGCGTCCCCACCCGCGACCGGCCCCCAAGCCGCGACCGGGCGGCGGGAACGGTGCCGTGCGGTGCGTACTCCCCATGCGGTGACGGCCGTGGTGCGGGCGCGTCCTGCGCGGTGGACTGGAGCCATGTCGTTCTTCCCAGACCCCTCTCCGCCCGCTCCATCCTCTCCTCACGGTGCCGCGCTGGTCGGCACCCGCGCCCCGTACCACGCCGCCCGGCTCCCTCCCGGCGTGGAGCGCCGCTCACCGGTGCCGGGACCTGCGGCCGTGCCGCGGACGGTGGTCCAGCCGGAGAAGGGGCCCGTGCCGCGGGCGGGGGCGGTGCCCGACGGTGTCGGAGCCGCGCGTGCTGGGTCCGGGCGCCACGGGGTGCCCGCCCCTCGGGCTGGTGCCGGGCCCCGAGCGGACGGTGCGTCGCGCGCGGCCGCGTGGGACCGCCGGGCGGCTCGCGCGAGTGGCTGGTGTGGGGACGCGCTGGAACTGCTCGTGCCGGTCAGCTGTGCGGTGTGCGGAGTACCCGGGGCCTCCCTGTGCCGAGAGTGCCGCGTGGTGCTGCGGCGCGGCACCGCACGGCCCGGCAGGGTGCCCACCCCGGCTCCGCTGCTGGCCTCCGGGGTGCGGGTGTACACGGCGGGGGAGTACGAGCACGAGCTCGCCGCGTGCCTGCTCGCGTTCAAGAACGGCGGTCGCACCGACCTCACGGGCGTGCTCGCCACCGTGCTCTCCGGCGCGCTGAGCGCGGCCGCCCGCGACCTCGCCAGGCCCGGTGGTGCGCACCTGTGGTGGGTTCCGGTGCCCACGAGCGGGCGGGCGCGGCGTCGTCGCTGGTTCGACCCGGTCGCCACGGTGCTCGACGCCGCGGCACTGCCCTCCGGCACCGGCGTGCGTCACGCGCTGCGGCACCGCGCCGCCCGGTTCGGGGCCCCGGGCGGCGCGCAGAAGACCCGGGGCCGGGACCAGAGGGCCCGCGCCATCCGCGGAGTCATGCGTGCGGAGGACGTCGCGGGCCGCACGTGCGTGGTGGTGGACGACGTCCTCACCACGGGGGCCACCGCTGCGGAGGCCGTGCGCTGCCTCACCGCAGCCGGGGCCCACGTGCCCGCGGTCGTGACCCTGGCGGGGGTGCGGCCGCGCCGTTCACCCCCGGAGAACGGCTGAATGTCGCGCGCCGTTTTCCGTGAATTTCCCCGCGGTTTCATCTAGCGTTGGACCACGGGAAGCAATGAAGGTGTCCCGTGTGGGAGAGCAGAACATCCCGCGCCATCCTCAAGATGTGGAGGGTCTCATGGAACTGAACATCCAAGGCCGCAACGTCACTTTGCCGGACCGATTCAAGGAATACGTCGAGGAGAAGAGCGAGCGTTTCCAGCAGCTCGGTGACAAGGTCCAATCCATCGAGGTCAAGGTCACCAAGGACAACGGCGCGTCCGGCCACCAGGGCATGCGGGTGGAGATCACCGTGGTCGGCCGCGGACCGGTGATCCGCGCCGAGGCCCGCAGCGACGACAAGTTCGCCGCCTTCGACGAGGCCTACGGCAAGCTCGTGGAGCAGCTGCGGCGCGCCCGCGACCGTCGCAAGATCCACCGCGCCGGGCACCAGAGGCCCATCGCCGTGCACGAGGCCACCGGTTCCCTGCCCGTGGTTCCCTCCTCCGGCTCCTTCACGGGCTTCGACTCCCCGCAGGCCCTGTCCGAGGCGGAGGACGCCGCCTTCGACACCGAGTACCCGCTCAGCGACGCCCCCACCCCCGTGGAGATCCGCCGCAAGCGCTTCCCCGCGCACCAGATCACGGTGGACGAGGCCGTGGACCAGATGGAACTGGTGGGCCACGACTTCTTCATCTTCGTGGACAAGGAGACCCAGGAGCCCTCCGCCGTGTACCGCCGCAAGGGCTGGCAGTACGGCGTGATCAGCCTCAGCCAGGACGGCCGCGCCGAGGAGGAGAGCGCCCGGGCCTACCAGGCCGACGCCGCCTCCTGACGCGCACTCGCGCCCCACGGGCCCCTCGACGGTGTCGAGGGGCCCGTGTTCATGCGTGGGAATGGGTCAGGCTCCCTCACGTACACTGTTCGGCGGTGCACCCTCCGCCGTGTCCGGGTGCCCACCATTGATCTCGGAGGAGCGAACACACGTGGCGTCATTCCTGGAAAAGGTTCTTCGCACTGGGGACAAGCGCGTCCTGAAGCGGCTGAGGACTTACGCTGACGCCGTCAACAGCCTCGAGGACAGCTTCAAGGAACTCTCGGACGCCGAGCTGCGTGCGGAGACCGACGCCTTCCGGGAGCGCATCGCGGACGGCGAGTCGCTGGACCGGCTGCTCCCCGAGGCGTTCGCCGCGGTGCGCGAGGCCGCCTCCCGCACCCTCGGCCAGCGCCACTTCGACGTCCAGATCATGGGTGGGGCGGCCCTGCACCTCGGCTACATCGCCGAGATGAAGACCGGCGAGGGCAAGACCCTGGTGGCCACGGCCCCGGCGTACCTCAACGCGCTCGCCGGCAAGGGCGTGCACGTGGTCACCGTCAACGACTACCTGGCCGAGTACCAGGCCAACCTCATGGGTCGTGTCTACCGCTTCCTGGGGCTCGAGACCGGGGTGATCCTCGGTGGTCAGGAGCCCGCGGTGCGCCGCGAGCAGTACGCCGCGGACATCACCTACGGCACCAACAACGAGTTCGGCTTCGACTACCTGCGCGACAACATGGCATGGACCGAGGACGAGCTGGTGCAGCGCGGGCACAACTTCGCCATCGTGGACGAGGTGGACTCCATCCTCATCGACGAGGCCCGCACCCCGCTGATCATCTCCGGTCCCGCCTCGGGGGAGGCCAACCGCTGGTACCGCGAGTTCGCCACCGTGGTGCAGAAGCTCTCTCCCGAGACCGACTACGAGGTGGACGAGAAGAAGCGCACCGTGGGCGTGCTCGAGCCCGGCATCGAGAAGGTCGAGGACTGGCTGGGCATCGACAACCTCTACGAGTCCCGCAACACCCCGCTGATCGGCTTCCTGAACAACGCGATCAAGGCCAAGGAGCTGTTCCGCAACAACAAGGACTACATCGTGGCCGGCGGTGAGGTGAAGATCGTGGACGAGCACACCGGGCGTGTGCTCGCCGGGCGGCGCTACAACGAGGGCGTCCACCAGGCCATCGAGGCCAAGGAGGGCGTGGAGATCAAGCCCGAGAACCAGACGATGGCCACGATCACCCTGCAGAACTACTTCCGCCTCTACGACAAGCTCTCCGGCATGACGGGCACGGCCCAGACCGAGGCCGCAGAGTTCATGAACACCTACGAGATCGGCGTGGTGGCCATCCCGCCGCACCGCGGCATCGCCCGCGAAGACAAGCGGGACGTGGTGTACAAGAACGAGGCCACCAAGTACGCGGCCGTGGTGCGGGACATCGAGGAGCGCCACGAGAAGGGCCAGCCCGTGCTGGTGGGCACGGCGTCCGTGGAGAAGTCCGAGTACCTCTCCCGCCTGCTCGCCAAGCGGGGAGTGCGCCACGAGGTGCTCAACGCCAAGAACCACGCCCGGGAGGCCGCGATCGTGGCCCAGGCCGGGCGCAAGGGCGCCGTCACCGTGGCCACCAACATGGCGGGGCGAGGTACCGACATCATGCTCGGCGGCAACGCCGAGTTCAACGCCGTGGACCGGATGGCAGAGCTCGGTCTCGACCCCGAGCGGGACGCCGAGGAGTACGAGGCCCGCTGGCCCGAGGTGCTCAAGGCCTGCGAGGAGGCCACCAGGTCCGAGCACGAGGAGGTCCTGGAGGCCGGCGGGCTCTACGTGCTGGGCACCGAGCGCCACGAGTCCCGGCGCATCGACAACCAGCTCCGGGGCCGGTCGGGCCGTCAGGGTGATCCCGGTGAGTCGCGGTTCTACCTGTCCCTGTCCGACGACCTCATGCGTCTGTTCAACCCGGGCGCCGCACAGCGGCTCATGGCCATCGCCCCCGACGACGTCCCGGTGACCGGACGGCTCATCACCTCCGGCATCGCCAACGCGCAGAACCAGGTGGAGGGCCGCAACGCCGAGCAGCGCAAGAACGTGCTGAAGTACGACGACGTCCTCAACCGCCAGCGCGAGGTCATCTACAAGGACCGCAAGCGGATCCTCATGGGTGACGACATCGAGGACCAGATCCGGCAGTTCACCGAGGAGGTGCTCTCCTCGACGATCGCCGAGCGCACGGGCAAGGGCCACCCCGAGGACTGGGACCTGGACGGGCTGTGGGAGGCCCTGCGGGCCGTCTACCCGGTGTCCCTCACCCCGGACGAGGTCGTGGAGGAGGCCGGTGGCCGCCCCCGGCTCACGTCCGACTTCCTGCAGGAGCAGATCCTCTCGGACGCCACCGTGATGTACCTGGAGCGCGAGGAGGAGCTCGGCTCCGAGGCCATGCGCAACCTGGAGCGGCGGGTGCTGCTGTCGGTGATCGGTCAGCGCTGGCCCGAGCACCTGTACGAGATGGACTACCTCAAGGAGGGCATCGGGCTGCGGGCCATGGCCCAGCGCGACCCCCTGGTGGAGTACCAGCGGGAGGGCCACGCCATGTTCCAGGACATGATGGCGGCCATCCGTGAGCAGACCGTGGTGACCCTCTTCAACCTCGAGGTGCGCAAGCAGCGCACGGGTGCGGCCGGCGGTGCGGTCGAGCTCTCGGCTCCCCAGCGCCCGGCGTTCCTGCAGTACACGGCCCCCGACGAGGACGGCACACCGCACGCCGAGGTGGAGGCCGTGGATCCCGGGGCCCGGGAGCGGACCTCCGAGGACGGCACACCGACGGACGCGTCCGCGGGCACCGACCCGGCGGCGTCGTCCGACCGGCCCGAGGGCGAGACCGGAGGCAATCGGGCGAAGCGCCGCGGTGCCTCCGCGCGCAGCGGTTCCAAGGCCAAGCGGGGCAAGCGCCGCTGAGCGCCGCGCGGCTCAGCCCACCTCGAGGTGGGTGACCCGCCACTGCCGCGACACCCGCTCGATGCGCAGTGCCACCGCACGTGCCCGCGAGGACTCCTCCACCACGAGGGAGGCCTCGTAGCACCCCGGGGCCGGGCTGCACACCCTGACCCTGCGGATCCGCGCGGCCCGGTGCACCTCGAACAGGTTCCGGCGCTCGGGGCACTGCTCCTGCACGAGCTTGAGCATGGCGGCACGCTGGGTGAAGCGCTCCACCACCTCGGGGTCGGTCCAGCGGGCCAGCTGGGAGGCCGGGCGCGTCCCGGCCAGGATCTCCACGGCGGCCTGACCGATGCTGCGCGCAATCGCTCCCACGCGCTCGGACTCGTTCCGGCCCGTGAGCGCGGCAGCGGAACGGTCCTGCCGCCACGCGTAGCCGCCGGCGGGCGTGCGGGGTGCTGGGGTGGGGATCGCGATGCTCATGACGTGCTCCTTGCTGAGGGTGTGCTGACAGTTCGTGGACGGGACGGTGAGCTGAGGGCCCCGCGGATGTGCCGTGCGGTGCGCGGTCCGCGGTGCCGGGTGCGGCAGGCGCGGTGACCGGTGCAGCGCGGGCGGTCTGGGCGCCTCACCGGGCCCGCCCCGCGGCGTCCAGCAGATGGGCGGGGACCTGCAGCCGGTCCCCGGGGTGGATGAGGTTGCCGTGCTGGGACAGAACGTTGTGGTCCGCCCAGGACCCCAGGTCGCGGCAGATGTCCTCGTCGGTGGCGCCCGGGCCCAGCAGCTGCTCCGTGAGATCCCACAGGGTGTCCCCGGAGACCACGGTGATGCTGCCGTCGGTCAGCCGCTGCGGGGCGGGCACGGCGGATTTTCCTGGCCCCGCCGAGACGGCCTGTCTGTCGAGGGCCCCGGGCGCGAGCAGCGTGGTGCCCTCGGGTCCGTGCTGCGCCGGTGGCGCGACGGGCGCGGCCGCGTCGGCGCCGGCTGACCCGGGCGGCGTCGTGTCCGGGGCCTGTGCCGGCGCGGACGGTGCCGCGGGGTCGGCCTCCGGGGGAGCGAGCTGCTCCGTCCCGGTGGCCGCGGTTCCCCAGAACGGGTCGATCGGCGTCTGCTCCGCGTGCGCGGGGGCCAGTGCGATGAGCTGGGCACCCACCAGTGCACCCGCGGTCCGTGCCACGAGGCCGGGGGTGAGACGCCGCGCCCAGCGCTCGAGCGTCCGCCAGTGCATGCGGTGCGCGAGACCCGCGAGAGCGGCGAGCAGCAGGCCCCCGAGCCACCAGCCGGCCACGGCCAGGCACGCCGAGGAGGCGAGCGTGGCGACCACGAGCTCCGGGGCCGCCGCGGGGTGCGCATCCCGCAGCGTGTCGACGAGCTGCAGGCCCACGGTGCCGACCACGGCGGCAGCTGCCGGGACCAGCAGCCACAGTGCCGCAGAACGGGGTGCGCGCGGGGCCTCGAGCGTGGTGTCGCGATGCATGTTCATCTCCGGATGATGTCGTTTGATGTCGTTTGACATTTTTAGATCATCCTGGGGCCATGCTGTGAAGTCAATCACTCATGCAAACGGATGTACCACCGCCCGTAGTGCGTCTGGGGGCTGACCTCGGGCATCCGTAGCGTGTGCTGAGGTGGGTCCGTCGGTCCGCGCAGCGGTAGGCCGGTGCGGTGCGGCCACGGCGGCCACGGTCGCGGGCCCCGCTCACCCTCGATGCGCGGGCCGCGGCACAGAGCCGGACCGCGGGGGCCGCCGGCGGTCGTCACAGCGGGAGGGTCCGGTCGAGGAGGATCCGGTCGAGGCAGCGGGGAGGACCAGGCGTGCGGTGGGATGAACTGTTCGAGGACATGGAGGCGCAGCTCGACCACGCGCGGGTGCGGATGGTCGAGACCGAGGCCGTGGAGACCGCGCGCGCCGAGTTCGCGCGGCTCAGCCTCCTGGAGCGGCTCGCGGCGCACCGGGGCATGCCGGTGCGCCTGCGCCCGAGCCGCGGGGACACCCTCGAGGGTGTCCTGGCGGATGTGGGCTCGGGGTGGGCCGTGGTGCGTGAGCGGCACCTGCAGCACCTCGTGCCACTGGTGGGCGTGGTGTGGTGGGAGGGCCTGCCGCGGCGCTTCGAGCTGCTCCCGGAGTCCTCGACCATCCGCCGGCTCGGAATGGGTCACGTGCTGCGGGCCCTGAGCACCGCGCGGGTGCACGTACGCGTGGTGCTCCGCGACGGAGCCGCCCACGAGGAGCTGGAGGGCACCGTGGACGCGGTGGGCCAGGACTTCTTCGACGTGGCGGTGCACCCGCAGGACGAGTTCCGCCGACGGCGCGCGGTCACTGCGGTGCGCACGGTGCCGTTCGCGTCCGTGGCCGTGGTGTCCTCGCTCGACGCCGGGTGAGCTACTGCAGGGTGCCCTCCCGCACGGCGTGCTGGGTGCGCTCGTAGCCCCGCTGGATGTACTCCTCCAGCTTGGCCTTCTCCACGCGCCACTGCCCGCGCCCGCCCACCTGGATGGCGGGCAGCTCACCGGAGCGCACCATGGCCCGCGCCTGGGGGACGGAGATCGAGAGGATCTCGGCGACGTCGGCGAGGGTCAGGAATCGTTGCTGCGACATGCCCGTGCATCACTTCCTTTGGTGCGTTTCGATGCTCATTCATCGGCCTTGACCGCCATTGTCCCACGGGAGTCCGCGGACTGGTCACTGTCAACAGGCGGGATCGGGCATGGAACCGTGGTCACCTCTGTCCACATGATGTTCGTCACGGTTCCGCCGCCCGTGCCCGGCCGTGCACACTCGGGAGTGCCCGGCGGGGGACCGGGGTTCTCGGGGAAGGACGCACGACATGGCCAGTAGCACCGCAGCGCGGGCGCGTGCCGGGCAGGCACCCACCGCGGCGGCCCGTTTCCGCAAGCCCACCTGGCGGGATCCCCGTCTGCTCGTGGGGCTGCTGCTCGTGCTGCTCTCGGTGCTCGGAGTGGTGCTGCTGGTGGCCACGACCAACCGCAGCGAGCCCTACTACGCCGCGGCCGAGGACCTCGCCGTGGGGCAGCGGATCACCCCAGAGGACCTCACCACCGTGGACGCGCACCTCGCCCAGGTGGCCGGCGGCTACGTGCCAGGCGGTCAGCCCCTGCAGGAGAACGCCGTGGTGACCCAGCGGGTGGCCCGTGGCCAGCTGGTCCCGGCGGCGTCGATCGGCACCGCGGACGCCCTGGACCGCACGCCCGTGGGCATCGCCCTGCAGACGCCCCTGCCAGCCCAGGCGGATCCGGGAGCGCACGTGGACGTGTGGGTCGCCCGCCCCAAGACCTCCGGGCGCGGCTTCATGGAGCCCAAGAAGCTCGTCCCGGGCGCGGAGATCGCGCGGGTGGACACCAAGGACACCGCGCTGGGCGGCAGCGGCGGGGTCACCGTGCACGTGCTCGTGACTCCGTCCCAGGTGGGTCCGCTCGTGGACGCGCTGGGCAACGACGCCAAGGTCACCCTGGTGCTCGACACCGCGGGGAGCCGCTCGTGAGCATCTCGGTGGTCACGCTCGGGCCCGGCACGTGGGACCTCGTGGACCGTCTCGAACGGCTGCACGGGGACGTGACCGTGGTCCGGCGGTGCCTGGACCTCTCCGAGCTGATCGCGTGCGCGCACACCGGCATGGCGCACGCCGCCCTCGTGGCGGAAGGTGCTGAGGACCTCACGGCGAGTCTGCTCGGGCAGCTCGCGGACGCGGGGCTGCGCGTGCTGGTGGTCGAGGGGCACGACGCCGCCCGGCCCGCGCTCGGGGTTGCCCGGGTGCCGGCCGCGGCCACCGGTGCGGAGGTGGCCGAGCTGATCCGCGAGACGCTGCGGTCCCCGGAACCGGGCCATCGCGCGGCCCCCGGCTCGCGCCGCGGCACGGGAACCGGCACGAGCACGGGGGACTCCGACGACCGCACTGCTGCGCGGGGCGCCACACCATCCGCTGGTGCGGCCCCGCAGGGCCCTGCCGCCTTAGGACGCACCGGGCCGTTCGAGGGTGCCGCGTCCTCCGCCGGCGGGATCCCCGTGCCCGAGGACGCCGCCGGAGGGGCGGCGGGTGCGGCGTTCGGCGACGGTGGCGCGGACTCCACGACCGACGTCGTCCCGGACGGTGACGCCCGGGGCGCGGCCGAGCCGCCGGACCGGGACACGGGACGGAACGCCGCGGGGAATGGGAGCGGTTCCGGCACGGAGGGGACGTGGGCACCGGACGCCCACGACGACGCCGCCCTCACGGATCCCGAGGACGCGACCGTGCGCCTGGTCGCGGTCTGGGGTCCGACGGGCGCCCCCGGCCGGACGGCCACCGCGCTGAACCTCGCGGCCGAGGCGGCGCTCGCGGGCCGGCGTGTGCTGCTGGTCGACGCGGACACGTACGGGGCCTCCGTGGCCGCGAGCCTGGGGATGCTCGACGAGGCAGCCGGGATCGCCCAGGCGTGCCGGCTCGCGGACCAGGGGCGGCTGGACGTGGCCGGTCTGCGCCGGTGTGCCACGGCCGTCTCCGTGGCCGGCGCGTCCGTGGACGTGCTCACGGGGATCACGCGCCACGACCGGTGGCCGGAGCTGCGGGGATCGGCTCTCGACATCGTCTTCGACCGGGCCCGTGAGGGGTACGGGCTCGTGGTGGTGGACACGGCCTTCGGTCTCGAGGCGGACGAGGAGATCACCACGGACTTCCTCGCCCCGCGGCGCAACGCGGGAACGCTCAGTGCCGTGGCCGCGGCGGACACGGTCGTGGCGGTGGCCGCCGCGGACGCACTCGGCGTGCCTCGTATGGTCAAGGCGCTGCCGGATCTGGAGGAGGCCGCCCCGGACGCCCGCGTGGTGGTGGTCGCGAACAAGCTGCGGGCCGCGGCCGCCGGGCACTCCGCGGCGGCGTCGGTGGCCGAGGCGTGGGAGAGGTTCTCGCCCGGGCACCGGATCGCGCACACGCTCGCGTGGGACCCGTCGGCGTGCGACGACGCGCTGCTGGCCGGGGCCGTGCTCGCGGAGACCGCACCCCGCAGCGAGCTGCGCCGACAGTTCACCGAGCTGGCGCGCACGGTGCTCGGCGGTGGGCGGGTCCCGCAGCCGGAGCCCACGGTGCGGCTCGCGGCGGGTACTAGGCTGGGGCGTCGGATGGGCGCGTGGCTGCGCCGCGGGTGAACGTGGAAAGGCGGTCCCGGCATGGCATTCACAGATCCGCTGCGCAGTACGGCGGACTTCGACGCCGGTGACGCCGAGTGGCTCCACCTGCTGGTGGGGGACTGGCAGCTGCTGGCGGACCTCGGGTTCGGGGACCTCCTGCTGTGCTTCCCGCGCTCGGTGGTTCCCGCCCACGAGAGCCCCACGGGCCAGCCGGTCCCCGCCGAGGGCAGCGAGTTCCTGGTGCTGGCCCACGCCCGGCCCACCACGGGGCCCACGGCCTACCAGAAGGACATGGTGGGGGAGGTGGTCACGGACGCCGCCGCGCGCACGCTGCGCCGCGCCTGGATCGACCACAGCATCGAGCGTGCTGGGCCCTCGGAGTGGTCGAGTCTCGCCTCGCGCTCCGTGACCCTGGTGCCCCTCGTGCGCAACCGGCGCACGATCGCCGTCGTCAGCCTGACCACCGACCCGCAGCGGGACAGGCTGCCCTCGCGCATGGAGCTGGTCTACCGGGAGTCGGCCGCGGACCTGCTGCGCATGGCCAACCAGGGCACGTGGCCGGACTTCGCGGTGCGCAGCGACTCCCGCCGCGGTGCGCCGCGCGTGGGGGACGGGATGCTGCGCCTGGACGCGTCCGGCGTGGTGCAGTTCTGCTCCCCCAACGGACTCTCCACGTTCCGCCGGCTCGGGCTGCAGGGGGACCTCACGGGGCAGAACCTGCTGGGGGTGGCCCGTCGTCTCCCGCTCACGGCACCGGGCGTGGACGAGACGCTGGCCCCCGTGCTGGCGGGCACCATGCCGTGGCGCGCGGAGCTGTCCACGGTGAAGGCCTCCGCGACCCTGCGGGCCATCCCGCTGCGGCAGGGCTCCGAGCGCACGGGCGCGCTGCTGCTGTGCCGCGACGTCACCGAGCTGCGCCGGCGGGACCTGCAGCTGGTGTCCAAGGACGCCACCATCCGCGAGATCCACCACCGCGTGAAGAACAACCTGCAGACGGTCTCGGCGCTGCTGCGGCTGCAGTCGCGCCGGATGCACTCGGATGAGGGCAGGAACGGATTGCAGCAGGCCATGCGGCGGGTGAGCTCGATCGCGCGGGTGCACGAGTCCCTGTCACAGGAGATCTCCGAGGACGTGGACTTCGACGACCTCATCCGCCACCAGGTCAAGCTCGCCGTGGAGACGGCGTCGGCCGGCCAGCACGTGCGCACGCGCTTCGAGGGCACGTTCGGGCGGCTGCCCTCCAAGAGTGCCACCTCCGTGGCGCTCGTGGTCAACGAGCTCGTGGCGAACGCCGTGGAGCACGGGCTCAGGGACAGGGACGGCACCGTGGTGCTGTCGGTGCGCCACCTGGAGGACGAGGCCACCGACGCGGGGGACACCCGGCGGGTGCTGGAGATCGCGATCAACGACGACGGCTGCGGGATGGGCCCCACCGTGATCGAGGAGTCCGGTGTCAGCGCCTACCGCCCGCCCTCGGAGGGTGAGGGGCTCGGGATGCAGATCGTGCGCACGCTGGTGGCCAGTGAGCTGCAGGGCAGCATCCGCTGGCAGACCGCACCCGAGGGCGGCACGAGCGTGGTGATCACCGCCCGGTTCCCGCAGAAGGCCTTGGGACGGGGCTGAGCGCAGCCCACCCCGCGGGTCGACCGGGTCCTGTCCGCGCGGGGACCGGTGCCGTGAACGACGCGGTCCCCGCAGCCGCCTGGTGACCAGGGTGCTGCGGGGACCGGTGGGAACCGCGCGGGGGAGCGGTGGGCGGGGGCGGCACGCAGCCGCGGCCCCGGGGTCTCAGGAGGCGCGGCGGGCGCGGGCGGCGCGGCGTTTGAGGGCGCGGCGCTCGTCCTCGCTCATGCCGCCCCAGACGCCGGCGTCCTGGCCGGACTCGAGGGCCCACTGCAGGCACGTGTCCATGACCTCGCACGTGCGGCACACGGCCTTGGCTTCCTCGATCTGCAGCAGGGCGGGGCCGGTGTTCCCCACGGGGAAGAACAGTTCGGGATCTTTCTCCAGGCAAGCTGCGCGACTACGCCAGTCCATGACGATGACACCGCTCCTTTCACATGTCGTGGTGCGCCCGCCCGCGGGCACCCTGACGACGCGGCGAGCGGCCGCGCGGAGGAAAACCTGGGTGGGACACAGAAAAGGCCCGGGGGATCGGGCCTTTGGGGATCTGTCAGTAGTTTCCCACGTAAACACAGCGTAAACAAGGGTGTGAGCGGTACATCACATCGCGGATTCGCTGCAGCCCGCGGGCTGTGCTAAGCGACCGGGTGCCGGGGCGGCCCCACCGCGGCTCACTAGAGTGGTGGCGTCCCCGATCTCCTCGAAAGGCCACCCCATGAACGTCCCGGCTGCCCGCTCCACGTCCCACGCCACCGGACCGCGTCCGTGGACCGCGGCCGTGGTCTCGGTGCTCGTGGCCGTCGAGGCCGTGGCCCTGCTCGTGGTGGCTGTCGCCCAACTGGTCTCGCTCGTCACGGGACACGTGCTCCCCGTGACGGGAATCCTCTTCGCGGCCGTGGTGCTCACGGGCGGCGCCGTGTGGCTGGGCGCGGCGGCGCGCGGGGTCTGGAACGGACTGCGCTGGCCGCGGGCGGCGGTCCTCGTGTCCCAGGCGTTCCTGCTGATCGTGGGGCTCTCGTTCCTGCAGTCAGTTCCGGGGGGCTGGGGTCTGGGTGTGGCGGCCGTGGCCGTGGTCACCATCCTGTGCCTGTTCGCCCCGCCCACCGTCGCATGGATGCACCGCACACGGGACGACGCCGCTCGCTGACCATCCTCCCCGCCGGGCACGGCTCACTCCTCCTGCGAGCTCGTCTGCGGCGCGTGCTTGCCGGGCGACGGGCACTGCACGGGGTCCACGGCCCCGCCCCGCAGCCAGAATCCGCGTCCCGGAGGCCCCCCGGTGCCGTGGCCGGTGAGGGAGGCGCCAAAGGCGTCCGCGTCGAACGTCCGGCGGGGTCTCAGCAGCAGGGTGTCAACGGTGTGGCGCCACGCCAGCAGGGGCGGGAACGTGACGGCCGGGGCGTCGGTGAGCTGGATCCCCACGATCAGCCGGGCCCCCGGTTCCGCCCACGCCCGGTCTCCGTGCTCCGCGTGTGACCTGGCCGGGACCCAGGCGGTGGACAGCGCCCGCAGCACCTCGGACGGCAGCCGGTCCGCGTCGTCGAGCAGCACCGTGGTGGGGCGCGTGACCCGCTGCAGCTCACCCATCAGGGCGTGCACCTCCGCGACCGTGGCCAGCACCGGCCGCAGCACGCGTGGCGGGCCGTCGTGGGGTGCGTCGGTGCCGGATCCCCCGGGAGCGACCGGACCGGTGAGGCTCCCGTGGACCGAGTCCAGGAACGTGCTGCGCCCGGACCGGGCGGGGCCGGCCACCACGAGCGTGGCCCCCGGGCCCCACGGGTGCACGGCAGTGATCCCGTCCCGCGCCATGCCCAGGAGCAGTCCGTCCACCCGGGTGACGGGGGCTTCCCACGCCGCGGGCAGCGGAAGGGCCGGTGGCCACCGGTGCCGGCCGTGCGTCGTCGACCCTGCGGTGAACCGCCCGGCACCCTGCCGCGGCGGCGTCTCGGCGGGGGCGCCGGGGAGCTGGACCACGGCCAGGCCCTCGGGTACCGGAGCGGCACCCGAGGGGGAGCAGCGCCCTGCGGCCGGCCCGCCCAGGGCCGCGCGGTGCGGGCGCACGGTGAACGGGGGAAGTCTGGGCCAGTGCATGAGGCCGTCCGCGGGTTGGCCGGCCGGGAGGTGGAGACGGTTGGGGCACAGGTGGGACGCGCGTCCGGTCACGAGCATCCGGTCCCCGGCCACGAGCGCGGAGAGCCCGGCCGTGGTGCCGGCGTCCACGAGGGCCATCAGATCGTCCTCGAGGTGGGCCCAGGCGCCGGCGCGCAAGTGCTGGCAGCAGCGGTCCCAGTCGTCGACCGCGAGGACCGCGCGGGGCTCCGGGCCGCCGTGCCGCTCGACGTCCCCGGTGCCGTTCGCGCCCCGTTCCGTGGCCGCGCGCAGCGCTCGCAGCACGTGGGCAACGTCCGCTGGGTCCTCCGCCCGGGCCCAGCCGCGCACGGCAGGGTGCAGCACCTCGCCGTCCCCCGTGAGCAGACCGGGCACCTCACGCCCCGAGGCCGTGATCAGGTACAGGGCCACCGGTTCGCCGCCGCGCCCGGGCGCCACGACGCCGCCGGGCCCGGGGGCGTTCCGGGCGCCGGATGCGTGCCGGGCGGTCGCGTGCCGCTCGCAGGAGATCGCCGTGCAGGCGTGCAGCAGCGCCAGAAAGCTCTCGCGCACGGCCGAGGGCCGCCCGACGAGCGCCATGGACCCGTCCGTCCAGGGGCGCCACACGGCCCGGCCGCACCAGTGTCCGGCGGGATTCTCCGCGGGCCCGAGGTCGACGCCGTCCTCCGTCGCGGGCCCGGGGGAGAAGGAGTGGGGCAGGGACGTGGGGACCGCCCGCTCCGAGGCGCCCGCCTCGACGGGCACGCAGGGCCCGCGCACGGCCTCCGTGTCCCAGGCCTGCGCGACGTCCCGCACGCACGCCTCGATGCCCGCACCGGCGGTGCCCGACGTCTGGACCGGGGACGTCCCCGCGGGGACGGAGGGCCCCGACGGTCGGCGGCCGCGGTGCCCGTCCGAGGGACCGAGGAACTCCACCGTGAGCGGTTCCGGCGCCGGGGCCCGCAACCGGGTCAGCACGGCGGCCTGCACCTCCACGGGGCCGTCCCCGCGGTCCAGGAAACCGCGCCCCGGCAGGGACGGCGGAATCCGGCAGGCACGCCCTTCACCGATCACATCCATGGACTCCTGCTCCGTGCGCACCCGCAGGCACAGGGCCTGGGAGATGTTCGTCCGCACGTCCGCGGGCAGGGCACCCTGGGGCCGCTGGGTGGCGAGCACGAGGTGGACGCCCAGGGATCGGCCCACCGCGGCGACCACGGCGAGTTCGTGCGCGGCGTCGGGGAACGCGTCCGTGAGCATCTTGGCCTCGTCCACGACGACCACGAGCTCGCGGATCACCGGGTCCCCCGCGGCGTCCCGTGCACCCCGCAGGTCGTGGGCGCCGTGGGCGGCCAGCACGCGCTCGCGGCGCTGCAGCTCGGAGCGCAGGAACACGAGGGCGCGGCGGACCTCGTCCGGCCCCAGGTCCGTGAGCAGGGTGGTCACGTGCGGCAGCCCGTTCAGCGGGGCGAGAGCGGCGCCGCCCTTGAAGTCGACGAGCACGAACTCGAGCCGCCGCGGCGAGCACTCCAGTGCGAGTCCCGCCACCAGGGTCCGCAGCACCTCGGACTTCCCGCACCCTGTGGTCCCCGCGACGAGCAGGTGCGGGTTCTCGTCGTCCAGCTCCACGCGTTCCACGCCCCGGGCGGAGACGCCGATGGCGGTCCCGAGGGGCCGCGGGGAATCCGAGGAGGGGCCCGCCGCGCGGTCCGCGCCCTCTCCGCGCGCCGCCGCCGGGGCGGGAGCCATCCGCGACACCTTACTGCTCCGGCCGGGCTGGGTGGGCGACGTTCCCGGGGTCGGCTCGGGACGCGACGCGCCCCGCGGGTCCAGCATCTCGTGGGATGCCACGACGCGGGGCACCTCACCCTGTCCCGGCACACCGGCTGATGCCGCTGTCCGGAGCCACGCCCCGATCGCATCGCGGGCGGTGCGCCGCGTGACGGTGTCGGCGAGGAAGTCCACGGTGGTGCGCTGCTCGTCCGCCGAGAGCCCCGGCACCGCCGCGCACTCCGGAGTGGACAGGCGTAGCAGGGCCCCGAGCGCGGTGATGGTCGCGCTGCCGGCGACCGGGTCCTGGGCGGTGGACACGACCACCCGAACCACCCCGGCACGCACGGGGTGGCGGCGCGCGTCCTCCGGGGTCAGGACCTCCATCGCGGTGAGCCGGGAGGCCGTGTCGTCCGGACGACCCGCTCGGTCCCCGGGTGCCTCGGCGGCCACGGGAGGGGCCCACGAGAGGTCGCGGGAGACGACCAGCCGTGCCAGGGCCCGAGGCCCCGTGAACAGCTGGAGGACCAGCGAGGTGAGCAGACCCTCGGTGCGCTCGCGGTCCAGGGCCAGGGTCAGCGGGGGCAGTGCTGCGAGGTCGACGAGCACGGGTGCGTGCCGGTGGGTGACGTCCTGCAGCGTCGCCGAACGACCGCGTTCCAGCCCGCCCGCCCGGGTGCCGTGACCGAGGCGCACCCAGCGCGCGGCGTCGTCGTCCGCGCTGGGGGAACTGTCCGGGGGAACACGCGCCGGGACGGGCTGGAACCTCCTGCCGTGTGGGGGTGTCCCGACGCGGGGCCCGCCAGTGCCGGGGTGGCCCCCCGGGCCCGGTGTGACGCATGCGCGCACCACCTCGGCCGCCGAGGGGGCGGCGTGCTCGCAGCGGCGCAGGTCGCGCTGCAGAGCGGCCGCGACACGACGTCGCTGCTCGGCCCGCACCCCGCGGTCCACCCACCAGCCCGCGGCCGAGGTGAGCGCCCCCAGGGCGCTGAACACCAGGAAGAACCACCAGCGCGTCACCAGTGCGATGCCGATGCCCGCGAGCAGCGGCAGGGCGCCCGTGACCATGGTGGCGGCCGCGCGGCGCCGGGAGGGGACGTCCACGCTCAGCAGCTGCGCGGGATCCGCGTCACGGGCGGTGAAGCCGGCCGGCGTGCTGTTCGGCGACGTCAAGCCGGGACTCTCAGCGGTGTCATGGGGAGGGTCCAGCCGGAGCCGGCAGGCGCACCGGCCCCACCGCAGGCGGATGCTGTCCCCGGGTGCCAGGGAGGTCCCGGCGGGCAGCACACGCACCGCGGTGGCATCCACCTGCAGGGACACGGCCGTCCGCCGGTCCGTGGCCGCCCCGTGCGGAACGAGCGCGGGGCCCTCGGACGTCAGCTCCACGGCGTGGTGACCGCGGGGCAGCACCAGCCGGGTCCCCGCGCCGGTCCCCTCCGTCACGGTCAGGGTGGCACCGGTGCGGGGCCCGGTGGAGTGGGGCCCGGTGCCGGTCGCGCTCCGGTCGGGCTGACCGGGACCCGTGCCCACGACCCGGTTGGGTCCGGTCGTGGCACGCGGGGCCGTGGCGCCGCCGTCGAGCTGGACGGTGGCGCCGTCGCACAGGGGAGCGGTTCCCAGGCGGGTCAGGGACAGCGGCGTCCCGTCGACCGTGGCCAGCCCCGCGGCGCCGGTCCGCCGCTCGAGCTCAGCGGCGAGCTCGGCTCCGCTCACCCCGGGTGGCGCGGTGACGCGCACGGGGTGGGAGGTGTCGGACCCGTGGCGGACGAGGTGCAGGAGCAGGTGCATGTGGGCAGTGAACGCGTCCCCGGTGCGACGGGCGCGCCCACGTCCACGCAGTGTGCAGACCCACCCACGGACCCGGTGGCCGGGCGCGTCCTGTGCAGGGCTGTTGCCGCGGCCGAAGGGCGGCACACCAGCTCCGGAAGCGCGACGACCCCGGGACAACCGTGAGACAGTGAGGGCCATGAAACCCCGCAAGGTCGTCATCGTCAGCCGCATCTTCCTCCCCGAACCGGCCGCCGCGTCCTTCCGCCTCGCGGCGCTCGCCCGGGGCTTCGCCGCCGAGGGCGCTCAGGTCACCGTCCTGACCACCCGCCCGCCGAAGGGCATGGACCCCGCCTCCGTCTCGGAGCCCTACGACATCGTGCGCGTGCCCGTGCTGCGTGACAGCGAGGACTACGTGCGCGGCGTGGCGCAGTACCTGAGCTTCGACGTGCAGGCGTTCGTGCGGCTGCTGGTCATGGACGCGGACATCGTCGTGAGCGAGCCGCCGCCCACCACGGGGCTCGCGGTGTGGCTCTCCAGCGCCCTGCGGCGTCGTCCGTACATCTGGTACAACCCGGACGTGTGGACCTCGGCGACCCTGAACATGGACGTACCCGGCGTGGTCACCCAGCTGATGCGCGCCGCGGAGACCGTCGCGGCGCGTGGCGCCGGGGGAGTCATCACGGTGTCCGAGTCGATGGGCGAGGAGCTGCACCGTGTCACCGGCACCCCGTGGGACCGGATGTTCGTGGCGGAGAACGGGATCGACACGGACACGTTCACGCCGGAGGGTCCCGTGGCGGACGTGCCCGCGCCGTACTTCGTGTATGCGGGCTCGATCTCCGAGTGGCAGGGCATGGACGTGTTCGTCGAGGGTCTCGCGCGGATCCTCCCCCGCCACCCGGACGCCACCCTGCACGTGCTGGGGCGCGGCTCGGACCTGTACCGGGTGCAGGAGGTCGCCGCGCGCGTGGCCCCCGACAACGTGGTCTTCCACGGTGTGCAGAGCCCAGCGCGCACGGCCTCGTTCCTGCGGGGCGCGGTGGCGGCCCTCGCCTCGGTGGTGCCCCACACGGGCTACGACTTTGCGAAGCCCACCAAGCTCTACGCCGCGGCCGCGTGCGGTGCTCCCTCCATCTACGCGGGCGTGGGCGCGGGTGTCACGCTCGTGTCCGAGAACCACCTGGGCACACCGGTGGAGTTCACCCCGGACGCAGTGGCGCGGGCCATGGAGCTCGCGCTCGCCGACGCCCGCGACGGCGCCCGGGAGGAACAGCGCGCCCGCCGTGCCGCATGGGCGCGCGACCACGCCTCGCTCGCGGCCTCCGGACGGGCCGCGGCGGCCTGGGTGCTCAGTGGTTTCCACCGCGCGTCGCAGTGACGACGCCGCGGGCCCCGTCGGGCGCGCCGGTGCGCGTGGGCGTGATGCCGCCCACGCCGTCCCGTGTGTGCGAGTCACACGGGGCGTGACCGGCCGCGTCAGGTATTTTTAGGCAGGACGATGTCCGTGCATGGATCACGGAAGACCCCCTAGGAGGGACACATGAACACTGATCTGGTGGTCGTGGGCTCGGGACTGTTCGGTTTGACCGTGGCAGAACGAGCAGCACGCGAATTGGGTGTGAAGGTCACGATGATCGACCGTCGGCACCACCTGGGCGGCAACGCCTACAGCGAGAACGAGGAGCGCACCGGGATCGAGGTGCACCGCTACGGGGCCCACTTGTTCCACACCTCCAACGAGCGCGTGTGGGAGTACGTGAACCGCTTCACCCAGTTCACCAACTACGTCCACCGCGTGTACACCCGCCACCAGGGCGAGGTGTACCCCATGCCCATCAACCTGGGCACGATCAACCAGTTCTTCCGTGCGGCGTACTCGCCCGGCGAGGCCCGTGAGCTGATCCGCGAGCAGGCGGGGGAGCTCGCGGGCACCGACCCGCAGAACCTCAACGACAAGGGCATCCAGCTGATCGGACGTCCCCTGTACGAGGCGTTCATCAAGCACTACACCGGCAAGCAGTGGCAGACGGATCCCAAGGACCTGCCCGCCTCGATCATCTCCCGGCTGCCCGTGCGCTACACGTACGACAACCGGTACTTCAACGACACCCACGAGGGTCTGCCCGTGGACGGGTACACCGCGTGGCTCGAGCGCATGGCGGACCACCCGAACATCGACGTGCGCCTGGACACGGACTTCTTCGACGACTCCCAGGAGTTCTCCAAGTCCAACGTGGTGGGCCAGGTCCCCGTGATCTACACGGGTCCCGTGGACCGGTACTTTGACTACGCCGAGGGCGACCTCTCCTGGCGCACCATCGACCTCGAGGAGGAGGTCCTGGACATGGAGGACTTCCAGGGCACCTCGGTGATGAACTACCCGGACGCGGACGTGCCCTACACCCGCATCCACGAGTTCCGCCACTTCCACCCCGAGCGGGACTACACCAAGGACGCCACCGTGATCATGCGGGAGTTCTCCCGCTTCGCGGAGAAGGGCGACGAGCCCTACTACCCCGTGAACACCTCCCAGGACCGCGAGAAGCTGCTGGCCTACCGGGACCTCGCCAACGGCGAGTCCTCGGTGCTGTTCGGCGGCCGCCTGGGCACCTACAAGTACCTGGACATGCACATGGCCATCGGCTCGGCGCTGTCCATGGTGGACAACAAGATCGCACCGCACTTCACCTCGGGTGCGCCCCTGACCAGCGGAGGAGTGGACGCATGAGCACTAGCGCACCAGCAACGAAAACCGGCGTGAAGGCTTCCGGGGAACCGGGCGGATCTACGTCATGGCAGACCGTGGCGAACATCATCTTCCCCACGGACGCGGACACCGACACCCTGCCCCTGTACGTGGACTTCAACGCGCAGCGCCACTCGTCGGTGAAGTCCCTGCGGCCGGCCGAGGCCAGCGGCTCGGAGCCGCTCGAGGAGCAGCAGGCCGCCGCCGGTTCGGGGCAGTCGGCCCAGCTGCACTCGGAGCTGCTGTCCGGTGACCGCAGCATCCACGTGCCAGCGCACACCCGGATCTCCCTGGGAACCTACTTCAACGCCTTTCCCGCCTCCTACTGGCGGGCGCACACCTCGGTGGACACTGTCCGCCTCACGGCTCAGACCACGGGCCCGGCCAAGATCCTGGTCTACCGCTCCTCCGCGCGCGGCACGTCAAACCGCGTGGTGACCCTGGACATGGACGGGGCGGAGCAGCACACGGATCTGCCCCTGACCTCGTTCGGAGACGGCGGCTGGTACTGGATCGACATCGTGACCGCGGGTTCGGCGGTGGACCTCGTCCACGCGGAGTGGTCGGTGCCGCTGCCCGAGGACATGGTCCCCGGTACGGCCAGCGTGGCCATCACCACGTTCAACCGCCCCGACTTCTGCGTGCGCAACCTCAAGATCCTGGGTGAGTCCGACGCCCTGCGCGATGCCGTGGACCGCTTCATCCTGACCGATCAGGGCACCCAGCGTGTGCGCGACGAAGCGGGCTACGACGAGGTCCGGGACGTGCTCGGAGACCGGTTGCAGCTCATTGAGCAGGGCAACCTGGGTGGGTCCGGCGGTTTCGCCCGCGGCATGTACGAAGCCTCCCGCGAGGGTGGCAGTCGGTACGTCATGCTGCTCGACGACGACGTCGAGGTCCACCCCGAGAGCATTCTCCGGGCGGTGCGCTTCGGGGACTTTGCCCGGCACAACACCATCGTGGGTGGACACATGTTCAACCTCTACGAGAAGTCCGTGATCCACAGCTTCGGTGAGCGCGTCAACGAGTACCGCTTCATGTGGGGCTCCGCGGAGGGCGTGCAGGAGGCTCACGACTTCGCAAGCTCGAATCTGCGGACCACTCCGTGGATGCACCGACGGATCGACGTGGACTACAACGGCTGGTGGATGTGCCTCATCCCCACCGATCTGATCCGCGAGATCGGTCTGTCGCTGCCGGTGTTCATCAAGTGGGACGACGCCGAGTTCGGGCTGCGCGCCAAGCAGGCAGGGTACTCCACGGTCTCCCTCCCGGGTGTGGCCGTGTGGCACATGCCGTGGACGGAGAAGGATGACACCATCGACTGGCAGGCGTACTACCACGCCCGCAACCGCTGGCTCGCTGCGCTGCTCTACAGTCCCTACTCCAAGGGCGGTGACCTCCCCAAGGAGTCGCTGCTCACGGATGTCCGGCACCTGATTTCCATGCAGTACTCCGCGGCCGAGCTGCGCGCCATGGCTCTCGAGGACCTGCTGGAGGGCCCGGAGCACCTGCACCGCACCATCGGCACCAGGCTTGGCGAGGTGCGCGCCACGCGCAACTCGTTCACGGACGCCCGCGTGCAGAAGGACCTCTCGCAGTTCCCGCCCGTGCGCCGCAGCAAGCCACTGCCGCACGGCGAAGAGCCCCACCCGCCCACGAGCCGTGTGGGCCGTGCTGCCAAGCTGCTGTCCGGCGCGGTGCACCAGGTGGTTCCGGTGAAGGCCGAGGAATCCGAGCATCCGGAGTCGCGGGTCCCCGCGATGAACCTGCAGTGGTGGCGCATGGCCAAGCTCGACTCAGCGCTGGTGTCCAGCGCTGACGGCTCCGGTGCCTCCTGGTACAAGCGCGACAACCCCACATTCAAGCGGATGATGAAGCGAAGCGCCGCTCTGCACCGCAAGCTGTACAAGGACTGGGACAAGCTCGCGGAGCAGTACCGCAGCGCGCTTCCGGAGTTCACCTCGCCCGAGGCGTGGGCGGAGACCTTCGAGGCCAACGGGCCGCAGAACTGATCCACGAACAAACACCGCGCCGCACGCCCCGAGTTCGTCGTGCGGCGCGGTGTTCGTGCGCCGCCAGTTCGTCCACACCTGGTCTTCAGAAAGGACTACGAGGTCACATGACCAGCAATGCAGGGAATTTGAGGCCCCCCGGGCAGGACCGCGGGCTGAGGGACGTGGTGCACCACCGGTTCCTCCTCAAGCTGATCACCGACAAGGAGATCCAGATCCGCTACCGCGGAACGGTCCTGGGCTTGCTCTGGTCCTACTTGAAGCCCGGTGTGCAGTTCCTGGTGTTCTACATCGCCATGGGCGTGTTCCTGGACCTCAACCGGGGCATCGAGAACTTCGCCGTGTACCTTTTCTCGGGCATCGTGGTGATGAACCTCTTCGGGGAGGTCTTCGGCAACGCCTCTCGCTCCGTGGTGTCCAACGGGGGGCTCCTCAAGAAGATCTACCTGCCCCGCCAGCTGTTCCCGGTGTCGAACCTCCTGGTGGCGCTCATCCACTTCGTCCCGCAGCTGATCATCCTTCTGATCGCGTGCCTGATCACGGGATGGAGTCCGGACCTCAAACAGTTCCTGGCGGTCGTCGTGGGCACAGTCCTGGTGGCGGCCTTCTCCCTGGGACTGGGAATGATGTTCGCGACCTTCAACGTGTTCTTCCGGGACGCGGAGAACATCGTGGACCTCATCATCATGGTGGCCACGTGGGCCTCGCCCGTCCTCTACATGTGGATGATGGTCCAGGACAAGCTATGGGACTGGGTCTACTACGTCTACATGCTCAATCCGTTGACGGTGGCCGTGGAGCTGTTCCACTACGGTTTCTGGTTCTCCACCACGGACACCCCGCAGCTGTGGCACGTCCCGCCGCACCTGCTGTCCCTGTGGACCCCCTTGGCACTGCTGGTGACGGCGTTCGTGTTCTTCATCGGTGACCGTCTGTTCCGCGCCCACGAGGGCAACTTCGCGCAGGAGCTGTGAAAAATGTCTAGTTCAAGCACTCAGCACACACCCGGGCGGACGGACACGGATCTCGCCATCCGCGTCAGACACATGACCAAGGAGTTCGTCCTCCGCCACACGCGGTCCATGAAAGAGGCCTTCGTGTGGCTGGTCAAGGGACGCAAGGGCGATCTCACGGCCAAGTTCACCGCTCTGGACGACGTCTCGTTCGACATCTACGACGGGGAGACCGTGGCACTGCTCGGCTTCAACGGGTCGGGGAAGTCGACCACGTTGAAGATGATCTCGGGGGTGATGAACCCCGACTCCGGGGAGATCGTCACCCGGGAGAAGGTGGCCGGTCTCATCGAGGTGGGTGCCGGCTTCCACCCGGACCTCACGGGCAGGGACAACGTCTACCTCAACGGCGCCATCCTGGGCATGACCAAGGAGGAGATCGACCAGAAGTTTGAGGACATCGTGGCGTTCTCGGAGATCGCGGAGTTCATCGACACCGAGGTGAAGTTCTACAGCTCGGGCATGTACCTCCGCCTGGCGTTCTCCGTGGCGATCCACACGGACCCCGAGGTCTTCCTGGTGGACGAGATCCTCTCCGTGGGGGACGAACCGTTCCAGAAGAAGTGCATCGGCCGCATCAAGGACCTGGTGCGCCGTGGCAAGACCCTCGTGGTGGTGAGCCACGACCTCGGTCTGGTCATGGACATCTGCGAGCGGGGCATCGTGATGGACCACGGAAAGAAAGTCTTCGACGGCACCGTCTACGGCGCGGTGGCGCACATGCGCAACCAGCCGGAGGAGGACGTCCGGCGGGAGCATGCCGAGGGCATGGCCCGCGCCCTGGAGGACAAGCGCCGCAAGCGTGAGTGGCAAGCCCGCGAGGCCGCCGAGCGCGGTGAGGAGTTCGTGCCCCAGTACGACCCGGATCTGGACGGCCCGCTGGCCGGCTGAGGCCGCCTCGGTTCCCGGCCAACGACGGCGCCGCGAGAGTTCTGCTCTCGCGGCGCCGTCGTCCGTTCAGCCCTAGCGGGTCACCCGCACCCGGTGATCCGGTACAGCTTGGCGTCCGGCCCGGTCTGTGCCACGAGCTGGAACCCGTTCTCCGGAGTGAGCTGGTCGTAGCCCGCGGCGTCGAACTGGGCGAACGGGTTCACCTGTCGGGACCCGAAGTCCAGGACGTACTGCACGTTGTGCTCCTTGACTGCGGGACAGACTGCGGGGTCCGTGGTGAGCTCGTCCAGGTGGTGGATGATGACGGACACACCCGGGTCTGACACCAGTCCGTTGTGGGGGATGAGCACCTTGGTGCCCGAGACCGCGTAGGCCTGGGACGTGCCCGTGAGGGGGTTGCCGAACACCACCGCGTCCTGGGGTACGTACTCGGGCAGCTTCTCCAGCAGGTCTCGCTCCTCGGGGGAGACCAGGGCGTAGGGGTAGCTCCCGCCGCCCGCGTACTGGCCCCTGCCGTAGTTCACGATGTCTGTCATGGCCTGTGTCTGCAGCAGCTGCCACCCCAGGGCCACCGCCAGTGCCCCGCCGACCACGGCGCTGGCACGGGAGCGCAGGAGCGGCGTTGTTCTCGCGGCCGTGGCGCGCACCCTCTCCGGGGCCCGGTGACTTTGTGCCGCCCGGGACACTGTGTGGCGAGCGCGGGACACCACCCAGTGCAGGACTGCGACGGCGCCGGCGGTCGCCATCGGGACCGCGACCACGGGGATCAGGGCCAGGATGCGGTGAACGTCGTTGTACCAGATCCCTCCCCAGTCGTAGCGCAGCCCGGCGTCCCGGGACGAAGAGACCAGCACGTAGAGCCACACCAGGAACGCCCATGGGCCCACCACCCATCGTGAGGTGTGGCGCAGCAGGGTCCCCGCTCCCAGGAGCACCACGATGACCAGAGCCCACGGCAGGTGCGGGGCGATGGGGTGGACGGTCGCCAGGGCCTCGCCCAGCGCCTGGGGCTCCGTGGCGTGGGGTTTCCAGGTGGACGCGGACTGGCTGGCGCGTGCGGCGAACCAGATCTGCTGCAGGACCGCGAGCCAGGCCACGAGACCCACCGCCCCCAGGGCCTTGCGCCACCACGGATTGGTGTGCCAGAGGGCACGCCACCACACCGTGAGAAGCATGACCCACAGCAGGGCGAGCCCCACCACGACCGTGGAAGGGTGTGCGAGACCCATCGCCCCGGTCACGGCGAGGATCACCACCCAGAGTGCGGTGCGCGACCCCCGGCGGGGTTCCCGCGAGAGCCCCAGGGCCTCGGTGAGCAAGCCCAGCCAGACCGGGAGGAACGCAATGGACATGGCGTTGGGGTAGAGGATGCCGTAGAAGCTCAGCAGATAGGGGAAGGCGGGGAAGGAGGAGGCCATGAGGCCCGCGGCGACGGTCACCGCAGGTCGGGAGCCGAGCAGTCGGGTGGTGAAGTAGAGGCTGCCGAGCACCCATGCCACGCCACAGACCATCATGGTCATGGCGTTGGCCGTGAGGGTCACCTGTGCGTGGGTCACCTGTGTCAAGAAAGCGGCGGTGCCGTGCCATGCGGCGGGGTAGAAGGTGGGATCACCCACTCCGAGGCCGCCCAGGGTGAGGGAGGAGGCCTGTCCGGTCTCCTGGATGTAGCGGACGGCGTTGTAGTGGAAGTTCGCGTCGTATGTCTGCGAGTAGGCGTCTGGCGTCTGCATGATGAGGTGCAGCCGCTGCACCACGATCCCGATGCCCAGCGCGGCCGCGCACCACAGCCCTACGGTGGTGGTGGTGATGCGCTCCCGCCAGGGGGTGGTGCCCACCCACGGGCCGGCCAGCAGGCGGCGTCGAGCGGGCAGTAGTGCCAGCCACAGCACGAGCGCCACCACGACGAATGCGAGCGTGACCGTCAGGGGGTTCCACGGCACTCCCACGAGCCCGAAGATCACTGCCGAGGCGCTGAACCCTGCGACGGACAGCGGGATCACCGCCGCGCTGCGGGCTAGCCCGCGCAGACCGAGGGCCACGCTGAGCAGCGCGCCCGGAAGGACCATCAGGATCCCCACCAGCGCATACGAGGGAAGTGCTTCGAGCCAGCTCACGGGATCCAGGACTCCAGACGGCAGGGGGCGGGTACGTGGGAAGTTTAGTGGACGGCGTGCGGGCACCCGGACGGGGTCCGCGGGAGAACTCGTAGAATCTTTGTAGAGATCCGGCCATCCGAGGGGGAGCGGTTGGTGCCGCACGCTGTGGAACAATGGTCGGGTGAGTCGAGCGTGGATTGTGATGCCCGTGTACAACGAGGCCGAGGTGGTGGGCGAGGTCCTGGAGAGTCTCCGGAAGACCTTCCCCCACGTGGTGTGCGTGGACGACGGCTCCCGGGACGACTCCGCTCAGATCTGCCGGGACGCCGGGGCTGTGGTGGTCCAGCACCCGATCAACCTGGGGCAGGGTGCCGCGCTGCAGACGGGCTTCGAGTACGCCCTGCAGGATCCGGAGATGGACTGCGTGGTCACGTTCGACTCGGACGGCCAGCACCGCGTGGTCGATGCGTACGACATGGTCCAGCGCATCCGCAGCGGGGAGGCCGAGGTGGTGCTCGGCTCGCGCTTCCTCGACGACCGCACCCAGGTGTCCACGCTCAAGCGCCTCGTGCTGCGCACGGCCGCGTTCGTGTCCAAGTTCACGAGCGGCATGGACCTCTCGGACGCCCACAACGGGCTGCGCGCGATCGACCGGGCCACCGTGGCCGAACTGCACCTCAAGCAGAACCGCATGGCCCACGCCTCGGAGATCGTCAACCGCTTCGCGGAGCTGCAGCCCCGCTGGGTGGAGCATCCCGTGGAGATCATCTACACGGACTACTCGCGCGGCAAGGGCCAGTCCCTGCTCAACGGCGTGAACATCCTGGCCGAACTTTTCGTGAAGTAGCGGAGGCGCACCCCCATGACCATCGTGGTACAGATCGTCCTGATCCTCGCCGTGGCCTACGGCGCCCTCACGCTCGTTCGTGGCGGGGCCAACGCCAAGCACCAGGCCATCCGCCGGCTGGCCGCCGTGGCGTTCTTCCTGTTCGCGGCCGTGTCCATCCTGGTGCCGGACCTCGTCACGCAGGTGGCCCGCGCACTGGGCATCGGCCGCGGCACCGACCTGGTGCTCTACGCGCTCGTGGTGCTGTTCATGGTCACCCAGTACACCTCGGCCCAGCGCCGCCGCGTGGAGGAGACCAATGTGACGCGCCTGGCCCGTCACATCGCCATCGCGGAGGCGGAGAAGCCGTGGGAGCACGACGCCGCCCACGCCCAGCGGCCCTCGGTGCTCACCTTCGCCGCGGCGTCGCCCATCGCGCGTCCCGCCGACGTCCCGCAAGAGGGCCCCGCCGACTCGACGGGCGACGCCGCACGGGGCGGCTCCACGGCCATCTGACCTCGCGGGCACCACGGTGACCCGTATCACTTTTCATGAGGATGCATTCTGCGTCCGAGCATGACGTGGCGCACCCCGTTCATCGGCGCAGGTCAGGGCGGTTATCCACAGATCAGCGCCGCGGTCGTGTCCACGGCCCCCGATTTCCCCTAGCGTTCCCCCAGAGATGACCAGCCAGTAACGGGTTCGGGGGAACCCCAGGGGGAGCCATGGCCACGGGTGTTGCCGAGGACGCAATCGGACTGATCGAGGCGGACGTGCGCGAGCAGATCCGCCGCGCGGGGCTCGATCCGCTGCACGAGGTGGAGCCCACCCGCCAGATCGTGGCCTCGGTGGTCTCCGATTACGACGTCCGCTCGGCGCGTGCCGGGCTGCCCCGGCTCCAGGATCTCGAGGCCGCACGGAAGACCGTGCTGGACCTCGTGGCCGGCTACGGGCCCCTGCAGCCCTATCTGGACGACCCCGAGGTCGAGGAGATCTGGATCAACGGGCCTGCGTAAAACGCGTTTAGGTTTCTTGGTGTCAGGAGGTCACACCGACCTCACCGGACCCAAGAAGGGCGAGCACCATGAGCAACCGCACCGAATCCAAGATCCCCACCCCCGCCGAGATCAAAGCCTGGCCCAAGTTCAAAACCTGGACCCTCGGCACCACCCCCGGGCCCACCAGCCACCTGCACCAAACCAAGACCGGCGACTACATGTGGATTTACGGGGGGATGCTCTATGACTCCACAAGTCACACCATCTCGGCCTACTCCATGAAGGACGCCACGGACCGCGAGCGAACTGCCGTGAGCCGTGCCCTCGAGGCGCGCCGCCGCCAATGGTTCCAGGGTGACGGAGAAACCACCCGCGACAAGATCCTCAGCGACGAGAACTGGCAGCCCGTGAACGGCCGGGAAGGGGTCTACGTGGTCGCCCTCGCCCGTGCGTGCCCCTTCGGCGGACCAGACACGGGAATGGAACCCGGCGCCGCCAGTGAGATCGGCGAAGACGACGGCCACTTCGGGACGATGCTGGACACCGACGTGGACGGCCTGGACGGCGAGCGCAAGGAATCCGAGTTCATCCTTACCCGGGTGTGGTCCCCGGAACACGGGGTGCAGCTCGCGGTGAGGATCGAGGACCGAAAAGTGGACGGCCCCGGGCACCCAGTGAACAACCTGGTGGCGTTCCACAAGCGCCTCGGGGAAGAGATCGACCGTCTGCTCGAGGACCACCCGGACCAGGCCAGCTACTGGTCCGGTGAGTAGCCAAGTAACAGGGGACACCAGGGGATAAGAGAGCGGCCCTCAGCATCACGCAGGGGGCCGCTTCTTCATGCCAGGGAGACGGGGCTACGGGGTGCCGCCGTTCTGTTCCGCCATGTACTCCGACTGGATCTCGCCACTGGTCTTGCATCGTCCCAGAGAGGGCTCGAAGCATTCCGAGCCCACCTGGTATTCGAACCCGGGCTCCACGTACCCCTTGTAGTCGTAGAACTCCTTGGAGGGGCCCACATAGCCGTTCTCGTCGGCCTCGGGACGCTGGTAACCATTGGGCTCGGCGGCTTCCGCAGAGTCTTCCTGGGAGGCGCAGTAGTCCTGCACCTCGGCCATTGCCTCGTCCGTCAAAGGCCCAGCCGGGAAGTAATCCGACGCGCACTTGCCTCCACTGGCGAGAAACTCATTCAAACTCGTCGTTTGCCCATCCTGGTCCGCCGGGGGGCCGCCGATCGCGCTGCCTGACCCTTCGGACCCTCCCGTCGGTTCATCGCTCGGCGCCGCCTCTGAGGGCTCCCCGCTCTCAGAGGCGCTCGCGGGCGCAGTGGCAGTGGGCGTGGCGCTCGCCGTGTCAGTCGGGGAAGCGCTCGGACTGCTGGACGCGCTACTGGGCGATTCGGCAGGGGCGGTCTCGTTTGAGCCGCACCCGCTCAAAGCGAGCGTTAGGAGGGCTAGAGGGACGATGTAACGACGCATGGATTGGTCTCCTGGTGGGGATCGGCTGGGATGCGGGGGACGATGCCAGGGATGCAGGTACTTCAGCAGCCGGCACACTGAGGATGCGGAGTCACCTGCCCCATCGCTGCAGTGCCCCCGTCTGAGGTGCGGACCGCCACGAGGTCGAGTGCCGCGATGTTCGGATCATCCGTGTGCTGACGGAGGGCCTCTGCGACCTCCTTGACCATGGGGCCCGCATAGTTGGTGGTGGCATTGGCCCCCATTGGCAGCTTGAAGTCAATGATCACATCGTCGTCCTCAACACCGATCTTCGTGATCGGCGTGTTCGGGTTGTACAGATGCGGCAGATCGGCCCGCAGGTACTCGTCCACGGAGGCTGAGGGCCCCCTGTGGTTAGGATCCCACGCGGGAACCTGGGTTGCCGCAGGCTCCTCGGCCGCCTGGGTGGCGTCCGCGGCCGGAGCCTCCCCTTGGGCGTCCTGCTCGGACATCGTTTCCCCGGTGTGGACGTAGCTTTCACTCGGGGTCGCAGTGACCATGACCGTAGGGGCGGCCTCGGGAGTGAAGGCGGCGCACCCGGTCAGGACGAAGGATGCGGCGACGACGGTGAGGGGGATGGTGTAACGGCGCATGGGGGTGCTCCTAGGTTCGGTTCAGTCGAGTTTTGGCATGGTCTCTGGGACCGCGGGGGATTACCCGCCGTACCCCTGGTCCAGCTTCCGCTTGGAATAGAAGTGCTCGACACCGTGCCGGTCCACGATGACTACACCCGTGGCCGGGTTGTTGTCGGTCCAATCCGGGTCCGCGAGAGTGTGCGCGTACCGCCACCCGTCCTGACTGTCGGAGTCCTCAAGCCCGGTCTCCACGGTGATCTCGCCGGGCGCCGTAGCTGTCATGGACTTCATGCCGCACACCCAGGAGAGCGACGTCTCCGCACACGCGTTCTCCCACGAGGTCGCGCCCGCGTTGCTGGCAAGGGACTGCTGGTAGCCGGCCAGCCATTCCTTGCCCTTCTGCTCGTTCATATCGTTCTGGATCATCGTCCAGGTCATGATGACGGCGACGGCCACGAGGGCCCAGAGGCTGGCGATGAGGGCGTTACGGCGCGTGATGTGGCGCATGGGGGGGTCCTTAGCAATGGGGGGTTGCTTCCGCTAAGTATTCCCGCCCCAGAGCCTGATACAGGTTGGGGCGGGAATGTTACCTGGGGGTCAGTGCGCGCCCCGCAGCTCACGGGTACCGTGCCGGTTTGCCGCCCGGCGCTCCCGCTGAGCCAAGAACCGCTCCAGTTCGGCCTTGATGACCGCCGCGTCCTGGGCCGTGTTCGCGGACACCTGCACGTGCATGCTCTGGTCGATCACATCCCCGTGCCGGACGTTGGACGCACTGCGAGCGCCGGGCACCTCCCCGGTGCGGTGGATCTGGCGGAGGGCTGGGAGCATCCCCGGGCGGGAGGTTACGGCTTCGGGCATCACGTACTCGTTGCGGTGCACCAGGCCCGCCACTGCACTACCCGCACCCATGCCGGTGAACCCGCCCTTGCGGTACCCGGACGTGTTGCCCATGTACTGCAGCAGAGTGTTGTCGTCGGCCTTCACCGGTGGGGTGAGGTTCGACAACCGGTCCGTGACCGCGGCCTTGTAGTTAGGGAACGCGGCGAGTGTGTCGCTGTCGGACACCCCGGCCCGGTGAGCGTCCCCGAGGATGGAGTTCCAGCGTTGCCCCGCGCCAGGGGTGCCCACCAGGCTGGCGAGCGCATTGTCCTGTTCGGTGAGACTGTCGAACGCTTTGTCCCACCCGTCCTTGTACTCGGGGATCGCGCCGAAGGACCCGTAGTGGAGGATTTTGCCGGCCCCGTGGCCCAGCCAACCGGTGGCCTTGTCACCCCACCCCATGTTCTGCTTCTTGTTGATGACGTCGCCGATACCGTTGACCCCGGACATAGTGCCACCCAGGATGGACCCGTTCTTGTTGGCCCAGTCCTTGCCCTTCATCTCGGCGTTCACATCACCGCCGGTGGCGATGCTGTTCTCCGCACCCGAGGGGTTCAGGTCCGCGTTCAGCTTGTTCAGGCCCTCCATGCCAGCCCCCGCGGCGGCGAGACCACCCGCGGCAGCGGCGGCGAGACCGAAGTTCTTGGCGAGACCCTTCGCGGAGAACGCGCCCCGGTCCATCTTCCGGGTGGTATTGCCGAGCATGTCGGTGAGCCCGCCAAGTTGACGGGTTGAGGACTTCGCGTGCCGGCCGGTGGAGCGGAGCTCCCCACCGAAGATGCTGGTGAGGGCTGTGGCCCCACGGCTGCCCAGGAGCGCCTCGACCACACCGCCCACACCACGGCGCCCGGCGAAGAACCCGAGCAGCGCTGTGGCCGTCTTCACGGACCGGTAGGCGGTGAACGCCGCCCCGCCTGCGGCGATCAAGGGGATCAGCACGGGCAGGGTGGGTTTGAGGACCTTCAGCAGGATCCCACCGAACTCGCCGAGCACGGACAGTGCGGGCTTCATACTGTTCACCGACTCCTTGGCGACCTGCAAGAAGTCGGTGAGGTCATCGGTCATGGGGGAGAGGAACGCTTCCCCGGCCTGGGACAGGCTGGACGTGAAGTTCGTGAACGACCCCTTCAACGTCCCAGCAGCCTTCTCCGCGCCGCCCTCCGAGTTAGCGGCGAGCGCTGAGAACACGTCGTCCGCAGACACCTGGCCCTTGGACACGAGGTCCTGGACCTGGGACTTGTCCACGCCCTTCTGCTTCGCGATCCAATCCATCATGGGGATGTTGCGGTCCATGAGCTGCATCATGTCGTCGCCCTGGGCTTTGCCCTTGGCTTGAATCTGCTTCAACGGCAGCGCCATCTCTTCGAGGGACATGCCGTAGGTCGCGGACGTGTCGATAGCGCCCTGCAGCGCGTCATGGACCTTGGACTGGTCCATGCCGGATGAGATCAGCCCGGACCCGAGAGCGGCAATAGAACCGGTGGAGAACGGGGTGTCCTGGGCGAGGCCCTTGAACTGGCCCATCATGTTCCCGCGGTCCTTGTCGGACATGCCCATGGTCTCCATGACCACGTCGGCCTGCTGCACGTCAGCGATGCGTTTCGCGCCCCCGGCGAGCGCCATGCCGCCCACGAGCGCGCCGCCCATCTTCGCTTTGGACCCCATGCTGCTGAGCGTGTTCTCGACTTCGGAGACAGACCCGGCGGTGCGGCGCACGATGGAGTCCATCGCGGAGTTCCAGTCCTTCGCCATGCCTTGGGCGCGCACGAGCCCGGTGGCCCGGTGCATCCGGCGGGAGGAGCGTTCCACGCTGGTCGCGGTCCGCCCCCATGCGCCGCTGAGGAATCCCAGGTCAGCGGCCCCACGGGTCGCCATGGACTGCAGGGCGCTCGCGGTCCGGTTCGCTGAGGACCGTGTGGCGCCCAGTTCACGGTTGGCGCGCCGCCCGTGTGCCTGGATCGCCTGGGCGGTTGCCTGCGCGGCCTTGGACTGGGCGCGTGCACCGCGTTCGGTGGCCCGGGTGGTGTCCTGGGTGGCGCGGGTCCTGCGGCGCTCGCTGCCTGCGACCGTGGCGGCGGTGTCCCGTGCGGTCTTGGCGCGGCGCCGTTCGGACTGCTCCACCCGTTTGTTCGCGCCGTCGGTGGTCTTGGCCGCGTTCTCGCTGGCTTTGCCGAGGTCCTCTACAGCCTTTTTGGCTTTCGTGGAGGGGCCGGTGAGCCGGTCGATGAACTCGGCGACGAATGTCATCCGTGAGTTGCCCAAGCTGAGGTCCGTTCAGAGTCGTTCCGTGGTCAGAACAACCCTCCCGCGACGTGGCCGGGCAGTGGGGGACGGGGCGGCGGGTCACTTTCTAGAGCACCTCTGAATGGGCCCTACGAGGTGGTAACGGTTCCCCCATCGGGTGTCATTCGGGTAATCCTCCTCGGCTCAGGTGCGAACTGACCGCATTCGACCAGAATGTCGTGGTCACTCATCACATGCTCAGGGGGAAACCAATCCTCGGGCACAGAATGGCCGTCGAAGGAACCACACTGGCCGCAGAAGTACGCGGCCTCGGCTTCTACGCGGCGCGGCGGCCGCTGAATCCTTCCCTGCGCAGACCGGACGTCATCCCGTTCAAAGTGCAGTCGCTCGAACTTCAGGATTCGCAGATATTTGGCGGTCTGGCAATTGCGGCATGAGGGTGCATCCATACGCATAGGGTCTCACGGTTTTGGGCAGGTGGTGACAGGTCTCACCTGGTCAGCACCTGTCGCACAGTGGAGGCGTGCCAGGTGCGCCCGGTGGCGGTGGGGACGTCTTCGTCGTTCAGGGCCGCGGCGATCTTGGCGTATGAAAGGCCGGCGGCTCGCTCGCGGTGGATCCGGTCCACGGTGGGCTGGGAGAGTACGGAGGCCCGGCCCATGTGTTTGCCGGTGGTGGCTTTGATCTTGGCCATGCCGTCACGGGTGCGCTCGGCGATCTTCTTCCGCTCCATCTCCGCGAACGTGCAGGTGACCTGTGCCATGGCGGCGCCAGTGATGGTGGACGTGTCGATCCCCAGGTCCAAGCAGATCAACGCCCAGTGCTGGCGGGTGGCTGTCTCGAGCAGGCCAGCGAAGTCCGCCACGGAGCGGGAGAGTCGGTCGAGCTTGGACACGGCGAGCGCGTCAGCCTTCCCGGCTTTGAGGTCCGCGAGGGCTTGGGCGAGCACTGGGCGGTTCTTGAGTGTCTTGGCGCTCGCCGCGTTCTCGCGTCGCAGGTCGAGCTCCCAGCCCAGCCGGTGCGCTTCGGCTCGGAGGGCGGCGATCTGCACCTCAGGGCCAATATCCTGCTTGCTGGTGGAGACGCGGACGTAGCCGATGACGTGCAGCTGGGGGGTGGTCATGCCCTAATCATACATAAAGGGAACCCTTTATGTATGGTTTGCGTGATAGCCCGTCAAGAAACCTTCCACCCCAGCGCGGGTGGCCCGGTCTACAGGGTCCGAATCGTCAGCGGGCAGCGCGTCCAACATGCCTGCGAGCGCGTCCACTGTCGTCGTGGCATCGTCCTCGGTCATCGCGTGGAATGTCTCGGTGATCGTGGCCATCTGTTGATCCTCTCAGAGGTCCTGAGTGGCTTGGGTATCCGTGGGGCGGGCGCCAAGCCTGTACCCGTACACGAACCCGTCCAGGCGGGCGCGTGTGAGCTGCTCCTCGAGGTCCCCGGGGGTGCCCTGGGCCTGGAGCAGGATTGCCTCTATCTCGTCCACGAGTCCCGCGAGCTCATCGTCTGTCGCCATTGCGCTCTGTGAGAGGCCGGCCGCTGCCAGGTCTTCGGGTGTCATGCTCGCGCTCCTTCAAGATGCCGGTGGGCGGGTCCTGTCCAAACCCGCCCACCGGGGTGTTCGTCCTGCTGCTGATCCTACGCGGCGGCGTCTGGGGTTGGTTCCGGTGTGCACCGCCGCTGGTCCTCACGCGCCGCTTCGACCCCGGCCTTCACAGCACGCGCCTGCCACGACACGGGTACCTCCTGACCGGCGGGCCGCGCACGGGCACGCTCAATGCCCACATCCTCGAACACCCGGTCCACCAGGTCGCGCAGATCACGAGCGAGGCGGTAAGGATCTGGGTCCGGGTAACCTACTCCGTCGAGCTTGACCAGGGTGGGGGACTTCACCCCGTCGGGTGCCGTGTTGCCGGGTCCGTAGAACGGGATCTCCCCATGCTCGGCCCGGACCGCGGCCTGCAGCTCGGACCATGCGTCGGAGGCCGCGTAGGCGCGCCGCAAAAGGTCCTCCATGGCCGTGCGCACCTCGGCGGTACTGAGGTCCACCTGGGTGGCCTTCGCGGCCTCTACGAGCTCACGGTGGCGGGCTCGGGCCTTCTCCTCGTCCACGGTGGCCTGTTCGGCGTCAACGGCCGTCTGGGCGCGCTGGACCCGCTTGGATTTGATCCCAAGGTCTCCTTGGGCGCCGGCCAGTTCCAGGGGGTCAACGTCCTCCCCGGACACTGCCCGGTCCTCGAGGGCGGCGAACGCTGCAGCGGCGGTCTGGTGCGCCTGGGCGGCCTGTTCGAGGATGGTCTGGGCTTCTCGCAGTCGTCGTTCAGCTCTGGTGCTCATTGTTCTTCTTTCTCGGGGTGGGGTAACGGGCGTCATGCTTCAGCCACGTTTTCGCGGTGGTGGCCTGTGTGGCCTTGTGGAGGGTTTCGAGGTCCGGGCGGCGGTACACGGTGCCGTTGACCCAAAACTCGATTGCGCTGGGTCGCCCCAGGCCCACAAGGGGCACCCCGGACGGGCCCTCAGGGTCCGCCCCTCCCGTGAACGGGGGGAAGGTGCCGCACTCGGTGAGGACCCTGGCGTGGAGCTCGTCCCATGTGGCGATGTCCTGGACGCCTTCTCGGAAGTAGTCCTCAATGGCCTTGATGAGGGGCATCCCGTAGGACCCGAACCGGCGCATGCCCTCCACCGCGGCCACGAGGTCAGGGCTGGGCGTCATGGGTGGTGCCGCCCAGGGGACGCAGGTAGTCGGCCACAGCGAGCCGGATGAACCCGGCGCGGCTGGTGCCGGTCAGCGAGCGCAGGGTGTCCACTCGGCGGATCATGTCCGGGGGCATGGCCACCACGAGGCGCTGCAGGTGGGGTGTGCTCACAATCCCACCTCGTCCGCCCACTTGTTGAACGCGATGTTCTCGGCGGACTTGGCGTGGTAGTTCCGGGAGACCGAGAGCGCGCACTCGATAGCGGTCTCAGCGACCCGCGCACTGTTCCCGCGCTCGCCGAACTTGAGGGTGGTCAGTTCCGTCCAGAGGGCCCGTCCGAACTTCTCGAAGTCCGGCGGGTTCTGGGGGTCGAGCTTGGCCATGTGGCCCTCCTGGTGGTCGTGCCCCGGGGCTGGGTGCCCGGGGCTGTGATACCAATGTGGGGTCAAAACGATGCCGAAAGGTGGACGGCGGGCAATGTCACCGGGCGCTCGCAGGCCGACGTTTCCGCCGCTTCCCGGGCACCGGGCCACTCATAGCCGTAAACCGCTCCTGAGCCAGCAGCAGGCGGCGTCGCAGGTCCGGGAGTGCGTGCTGCGGGATGAACACCACCCCGGTGCCGCCGTCCAGTTCGAGGCCGCTCTGTGACCCGCGGCGGGTGAGCCGGGCGCGGACCTCGTGGGGGTCCACCGGGGCAGGATCCGAAAGTCCTATGGCCGAAAGTTCGGGGCCGGAATCGGTAAGTCCTGTGGAGGTAATTACGGGGGCCTCTGCGGGGCTAGTGGTGGCGCTTTCCGCCAGTCCTGTGCACGCCATTTTCGTGGGGTGTGGGGCTACTGCGTTACCGTCCTGTGCGTGACTCTGGTGGGGGTTCATGGGGTGCCCTTCCGGTGCTGGTGGAGTTGGTGTTGGAGTGCGCGGTTGAGGTGCTGTATTTGCATGTTGCGGGCGTCGAGTGCGCGCACGAGGTGTTGCAGGTCCGCTTTGGTCTTGGCGTTGGTGAGCATCTGTTCGACCCGGCGGTGGTGGTAGTCCTGCTCGTTTGTGTCCTGCGGGGTGAATGCTTTCTGCTGTTCCATGAGGTGTTCTCTTTCTCGTACCCCCTGACTCTCGGGTGGGCCAGAGTCAGGGCTTAGTCAGGGGTTGAGTCAGGGTTGAGTCAGGGGGCCTGACCCCCGAGAGTCAGCGGATAGTCAGGGCGAGTCAGGGCTGAGAGTCAGGCCCCCTGACTCTCCCGGGCCCCCCTTAAGGGGGCCGGGAGTCAGGCCACCGGTCAGGACGACCAGTGAGGGAGGCCGTAGCCCTTCTTGTTGTCGTGGAGAACCTGCTCGGAATCGACAAGCTCTCTTAGCGCCTGAGTGACGGTTGGCTGGGATCCTCCGACCTTGCTGCGGATGCGGTCCCGCCCCTGCCATACGCAGACGGTGGCGAGGTAGTCGAGGATCTGCTCCCCCTTGGCATCTGCGATCTTCTCGGGGGTGAGGTGCCCCAGGATGGTGAGGGTCCGTCCCTGTACCGCCAACCGGGTCTTGGGCATGCCCTCGATCCGCCCCATGGTCTTGAGGAACCGGGGCGCGCCTGGTTCTTCTCCCTCGCGCATCAGCGTCCACACTGCAGAGCAGGACCCGAGGAACGCGGAGGCACCACGGGCGCGCTCGCCGTTGTGCCCGGCGTGCATCGTGACCATGGATTCCTGACCGCCGAGCTCCCGCACGAACTCGTCCCAGGCCGTGAGCAGCCGCTGCACGTCGCTGTTGGAGTTCTCGTCCAGCCCGAGCGAAGCCAGCAGCGGCCCCACGGGGTCGAGGATGTACGTGTGGGCGCCGCCGTACCGGTTCACCAGCTCGGCGCGCACAGCTGGGTTGGTGAAGTCGAACCCGGAGCCCAGCCCGTTGAGCAGCACGGTCTCCACCTTGTGGGTGTTGGTGATCCCAGCGTCCTCGTACCAGTCCAGGAGCATGTCCTCGGTCATCTCGAAGTCGAACACGACGACCGCGGGGCCCTCGCAGTCGGGGACGGCCTCGGTGGTGTACTTCCCGAGGAACTGCCCGCCGTCCACTAGTGCCCGGACCACGTTGGTGGTCATGGTGGTCTTGCCGGCCTTGGGCGCCCCTACAAGGTTGATGCGCCCCCCGGCGGGCCACATGTCTTGGATTCGCCAGCGGGGACGCGTGCGGGGCGCTGCGAGCCGGTCCGCGAGGGTGGACAGGGCCGGGAGTTCCGAGACTGTGGAGGACTCGGCCGCGATCCGTCGGCGCGCCTCCTCGCGGATCTGCATGCGCTCCATCTCGTTGATGACCATGCGTTCGCGGGCAACGGCCGGGTCCGGCTCTTTGAACTCGGCGCTCTCCGGGAAGTCGGCGAATGGTTCTACGGTCATGCTGCTGCGCCCCCTCGGGTGCTGGCGCCCCTTGGGGTGGCTGCTGATCGGATGGTTCTGATGGCCTCGGCCTGGGGAAGACCGGCTGTTTCGGCGGCGTGGAGCAGAGCGGTGGCGTACTCCTGTGTCAGCAGCCCGTCTTGCGCGAGCTGCCACGCCGCCCAATTCAGAGTGCTGTTCCGCTGCCCCTCGGGAGCGGTGGACACAGTGCGGAGCAACCCGGCCACACGACGGTCCGCCTGCGAACGTGTGGGGGGGGCCACGGGCATGGGGCGGCGCTGTGCGGGCTCCTGCGGGGCCAGCATGTCGTGAAGCCACTGGGGGAGGGGTAGGAGCTTCCCAGGGTCTCCTGCTGGCGTGTAGGTGCCTTGCTTGAGGTTGGTTCCGGGCCCGCACGCGTAGCCACCGTGGGCGCGGACATCGACCTGCCATTCCACTCCGGTGCGGTTTCGGATCCGTGAGCCAACCGGGGCGCGGAAGTACAGGTGCAGCCCTCCGCTCGGTGTGGTCACAGTGAACGTGTCGAACATGGACACGTTGGGGGAGTGGCGGGACCAGAGGTCCGCGAACACGTCCACCCCGTCACGGATCCCGGGCCGGTCCCACTCAGGCGGAGGGGTGGAACCATGGGAATCACAGTCGATCACCACCAGCCCGGAGCGGCCGCACGCGATACCCACGCCGGCACCCTTCGGCCACCGGTCGAGCTGGGCGGGGTCCACGGTGGCCCGCTTCTCCCAGTCCGTGATCGCCGGCCGCTTCTCACCCGGGATCAACGGCAACAGGTGGAAGCCGTGAATCGCGAGCGCGTAAAGGTGATCGCGGGTAGACTGGTGGTGGTTCGGAAGATCGTTCTTCGAGGCCCCCTGGTTGCCCGCCGGGGGGTTCTTTTTTGCCGTCATGCTGCTGCACCCCCACGGGTCTCTACGGGGCGCAGGAGGCCCGCGAGCGCGGCCTTCTGGGCGTCGTTGAGCGGGGGAGCTTCGGCCACGAGACGGGCCACGTAGGCGTCCAGGTCCGGTGTGCCGAACTGTCCGCGGATGACGTTGCTCATGCGGACACCCCCTCGTTGAGGGGTGAGGTGTTAGCCCACAGGATGCGGACCAGCTCATCACGCTGGGCAGCGCTGATGGAGTAGTCGCCGGTAGTGGCTTGGAGGACGGTGGCCTTGAGATTGGCGGCCACGAGGTCACGCCGGGCAGTGGAGAGCCGGGCGGTATCAGAAGCGGCGAACCGGGAGAGGGCCCCGAGGCGGGCTCGCGCTCGCTGTGGTGTTTCGATAGACATCAGACGCTGATCCTTCGCAGGATTCGGGCACAACGAATCGAGCCACGATTTTCAGCGGCTCAAAATTCGTGCATTGCGTCTGACGTCTTGTCATGCCCTCGCACGCGGACATGTGAGCACTGTGCCTAATGCTCACGGGATAAGCATATCATGCCTGGAGTGTCAAGCACGCTTCTCTGTGAGGATTGCGGGTAGCTCTCGCAACCGGGACACGTCCACCCGTGCGCGCTCGCCGTGCGAGACGTTGCGGGCGACCAGGTCCAGGAACACGTACATGCCCAGCTTCACGGGAGCGAGAACCACCCGGCGGCGGCAGGTAGGGCACTGGAACTCCACCTTGCCCACGCTCATGCCAGGGCCCACCCTGCCGGGATCCTCCATGTTGAGATCCGTGTAGTCGTTGGGGGCGTAGTCGATAGCGTCGCCCCGCTTCGAGGTCACCTCGTCCTGCTGCTTGTGATCGAACATGCGGGCCTGGGGGACGAACCGCGGACGGCCGTGGGCTGTGATGGGCGCATCCCAGAACACCAGGGACGCCGGCACGTCCTCCCCGGACATGACCTCAGCCCACCGGCCCCGGCCCAGCTCCCGGGACGGGTGCTGTCCGCCATCGGTGCAGCGCACCAGCAGTTCGCCCTCGGACGCGGGCAGTTTCGGGGTCACGAAGTAGCTGCCCTCGTGCAGGTAGGTCCGTTCGGAGTTGTCCCAGGCGGGGGTGATTTCCATGCTCATGCCTTCCATTCGATCTTCACGGATTCGGGGTCTCGTCCCCGGCCCGGCCCCGCGGGCAGGATGGTCACCGTCATCAAGGTGTCCACGATCTCCCGCTTCACCAGCAGGGTGGCGTCCTCCCAGCGGGCCACCGCATCATCACCAGCTATCGCGGCCGCGGCGCTCGCCGGTGTCAGGTCCGCCAACTGCGCCCGGGTCCTCTCCAACTGGGGGCGGACCCCAGCCGTGATCCTGGACAGCTGCTCACCAGTGATCGTGCCAGCCGTGAACAGATCCGCAGCCTCTGACAGCTTCGCCTCGAGCGCCTCGGCCTGCGAGCGCAGGTCGTCCCCGCGTTTCGGGTCCATGGTGGGCAGGGTCTCGAGCACGTCAGGGCGTTGCAGGCGCCCCAGGATCGCGCCCTCCACCACGGCGTCCACTAGGCCCATGGAGCGGGCCACCCTGGTGCAGTCTCGGCACCCGTAGGACGGGATGTTGTGGCGCCCTCGTGGCTTCAAGTAGCGCATCTTGCCGCCGCACCGGCCGCACTCGGCGATCCCCGTCAATAGGTAGGCGGGGGTGGTGCCGTGCTGCACCCGGCGCCCCGGGTCCGCCAGGAGCGCCCGTACCCGGTGCAACTCGTCCTCGGTGATGAGCGGTTCAATCACGTCGGAGGGAAAAATCTCACCCTTGTGCTCGCGGAGCCCGGCGTTCGCGGCCCGCCGGAGGGTCTGCCGGACCGTGCCAGTCCTCCATCCGTTGCCCCGCTGAGTGGGTAACCCCTCCGTGTTCCACCGCATGGCGATGGACCTGACCGATTCACCGGCAAGCAGTCGTGATACCCCGTCGCGGATCTGCTCCGCCTCGGGCGCATACGCCACGTCACGGCTCCCTGCACGGCGTCCCTGGTCGTCGTAGACCCGGCGCCACCCGAACGGGCACAGCCCATTAGGGAGGCCCTGCTCGGCCCGTTCACGCTGCTTACGGCGGATACGTCGCGCCATCTGGTCCGTCTCATGCCGCGCCACACTGCCCTTGATCCGGGCCGTCATTCGGCCTTGTGGAGTTGCAAGGTCGATCTCCCCGCCGATGGACACCAGCGCGATGCTGTGGGCGTCCGCTAGGTCGATCACGTCCTCGAGCTCGCGGGGTGTGCGGGTAAGCCGGTCAACGTCCCACACTATGAGCGCGCCGGCGATCCCGTTGGCGAGGTCCCGGAGCATCTGCTGGTACTGGGGACGGACCTTCGCCCGGGTGGCGGAGGTGTCGTTCTCCACGTACTCATGGACCACGGTCCACCCGCGGGCGCTCGCGGCCTGCCGACAGTCCTCGAGCTGACGGTTCACACCCAGGCTTGTGCCCTCAGCGTCACGGCTGATGCGGGCGTAGATGACAGCGTCCATAAAAGAGATTCTAGCTCAATCTTGACACCCGCCGAGATCTACGTGGCCCGCGGCGGCGAGTCCGAGCTGACCAGCCTGGTGCTCAGCGAGTCGCACGTGCGCACCCTGGTGGAGCGCATGCTCAAGTCCTCGGGGCGCAGGCTGGACCTGAGCTCGCCGTTCGTGGACGCCTCCCTGCCGGACGGTTCCCGGCTGCACGTGGTCATCCCGGACGTGACCCGGGCGCACTGGGCCGTGAACATCCGCAAGTTCGTGGCCCGTGCGCGGCGGCTGAGCGACCTCGTGGCGCTGGACTCGCTCACGGTCCAGGCCGCCGAGTTCCTGCGGGCCGCCGTGGAGTCCGGGCTGAACATCCTGGTCTCCGGCGCCACGCAGGCGGGCAAGACCACCATGCTCAACTGCCTGTGCGCCGCCATCGGGCCGCGGGAGCGGGTGGTCACGGTCGAGGAGGTCTTCGAGCTCAAGGTGGCGCTGCGCGACGTCGTTGGCATGCAGTGCCGCCAGGCGAACCTGGAGGGGACGGGCGAGATCCCGCTGCGCCGGCTGGTCAAGGAGGCGCTGCGGATGCGCCCGGACCGGCTCGTGGTCGGGGAGGTGCGGGAGGCCGAGAGCCTGGACATGCTGATCGCCCTGAACGCGGGGCTGCCGGGGATGTGCTCGCTGCACGCCAACTCCGCGCGGGACGCCGTGACCAAGATCTGCACGCTGCCCCTGCTGGCCGGCGAGAACATCAGTTCCGCGTTCGTGGTCCCCACCGTGGCCTCGTGCTTTGACCTGGTGGTGCACTGCCACCGCGACCCCACGGGACACCGTCACGTCGCGGAGATCCTGGGCATCGGCAACCGGGTGGAGAACGGCGTGATCGAGACGTACCCGATCTTCCGGCGCCAGAACGGCGTGCTGCGGGCGGTGGCATCCGAGGTGCCGTCACCGGAGCGGTTCGAGCGCGCGGGCCACGTCCCCGCGCAGCTGCTGCACGACGACGCCGTCGGCGCCCCGGATGCCCCCGAGTCCCCGGCCTCTCGACCGGCCGCGGCTCACCACGGGGGTCCGGGCGGCAGCGGATCCGACGGTTCGAGCTCCGGTGACGGCCGCGCCGCAGGTGGCGGTCGACGGCAGAACGGCCGTGGCTCCCGGGCCGGCCGTGGCTCCCGGGCCGGCCGCGGCACCGGGCGGGTGGCACCGTGAGCGCGTTCGTGGGCGCGGTGCTGGGGGCCGGGGTGTTCCTCGTCTGGTGGTCGTGCTGGACGCGGCCACCCGTGCAGCGGACCCGGCACGCCAGGACCGGCCGGTTCCGCACCCTGCTGCTGCAGGCGGACCTGCCGGGGATCTCGCTCGGCGCCTTCATCGGACTGAGCCTGCTGCTCGCGGGGGTGGCCGGGGTGCTGGTGCTCGCCCTGACCTCGGCTGCGGTCTTCGGCCTGTGCGTCTTCCTGGTGACCCTCTGGGTCCCCCTATGGTTCGTGCGGCGCCGGGCCCACCGCCGCACCGCGGTGCTGCGCGAGGTGTGGCCGGACGTGGTGGACCACCTGCGCTCGGCCATCCGCGCGGGCATGGGGCTGCCGGAGGCCCTGATGCAGCTGCAGTACCGCGGCCCGGAACCGCTGCGCCCGGCCTTCGCCCGGTTCGCCGCCGACTACCGGGCCAGCGGTCAGCTCCACGGCTCGCTCACCATGCTCAAGCAGCGCCTCGCGGATCCCGTGGCGGACAACATCGTGGAGGCCCTGCGGGTCACCCGTGAGGTCGGGGGAACGGACCTGGGCAAGCTGCTGGGCACCCTCTCCGAGTTCCTGCGCGAGAACGAGCGGACCCGCAGCGAGCTCGAGGCCCGCCAGTCGTGGACGGTCAACGCCGCGCGGCTCTCCGTGGCCGCCCCGTGGCTGATCCTCGGCCTCATGGCCACCCAGCCCGCGGCCGTCCAGGCCTACAACACCCCGGCGGGCGCGGTGGTGCTGCTCGGCGGACTGGCGGTGTCCGTGGCGGCCTACCAGCTCATGCTCCGCCTCGGCGCGCTGCCCACCGAACGGCGGGTGCTGCGATGAACGTCCCGCTGACCTCGGCGCTGCTCGGACTCGTGCTGGCCCTCGGCCTGAGGCTGCTGCTGGGCGCCGTGAAGGCCGTGGGCGCACCCAGCTTTGCGGACCGGATCGCACCCCAGCTGCGCGCCGCGGAGCTGGCCGGGGGGTACGACGGCGGCGGGTGGCACGCGAGGCGCGCCCGCGGACGCTCCCTGACCGGTGCCGCCGGCAGCGCCGCGATGTCCTGGATCCTGCAGCGGGCGGCGCCGCTGTTCTCCAACACGGAGGTGCTTGCCCGCAGGCTCGTGCGGGACGGCTCGCGCAAGGACGTCATGGACTACCGGGCGGAGCAGGTGCTGTGCGCGGTCGCGGGTGGTGTGCTCGGCGGCGTCGGGGGCATCGCCCTCGTGCTGCGGGCCGAGGTCAGCGTGGCGATCGTGGCCGTGGGCGTCGTCCTGGGCGCGGGCTGCGGCGTGTGGCTGCGCAACAACCTGCTCAGCCGCAGCATCCGCCGGCGCGAGAAGCTCATGGTCGCGGAGTTCCCCGCGATCGCCGAGCTCATGGCCCTCGCGGTGGGAGCGGGGGAGAGCACCGTGGGGGCGCTGGAGAGGGTATGCCGCGTGGCCGAGGGGGAGCTGTCCGGGGAGTTCCGCGCCGTGCTCGCCCAGACGCGCGCGGGCTCCGGTCTCACCACCGCCCTGCAGGACTTCTCCGCACGCACCGACGTGGTTGCGCTGGGGCGTTTCGTGGACGGCATCGTGGTGGCCATCGAGCGCGGCACGCCGCTCGCCGAGGTGCTGCGCGCGCAGGCCCAGGACGTCCGGGACCACGACAAGCGTGTGCTCATGGAGGTGGCGGGCAAGAAGGAGATCGCGATGCTCGTGCCCGTGGTGTTCTTCATCCTCCCGCTGAGCGTGGCGTTCGCGGTGTTCCCGGGGCTGGCCGTGCTGGACCTCGGATTCTGAGTGGATCTTCCGTACCGACCAAGAGCCAGAAGGAGACGATCATGAAATACCTGGTGCGCTGCCGATCGACCGTGTGGTGGCTGCTCGCCGTCGCCCTGCCCGCGCGGCTGGGCGCCCGGCAGGAGGACCCCGACCGCGGGGACGTCCCCGGCTGGGTCATGCTGACGCTGATGTCCGCCGTGCTCGTCGCGGGGCTGCTGCTGATCGCCCGCCCCGCTCTGGAAGGGCTCTTCCAAGATGCGATCAACCGCGTCTCCGGCCTGTGAGGACACCCGGGGCCTGGATGCCGGCAGCGCGGTGGCGGAGTACGTCATGGTTCTGGCGCTCGCGCTCGTGCTGTTCGGGATGATCCTCCAGCTCGGCTTCACCCTGCACGTGCGCAACACGCTGATCGACGCCGCAGCGGCCGGGGCCCGGTACGCGAGCCTCGCGGACCGCACCGACGAGGACGGCGCACAGCGCACGCGGGGGATCATCACGGACACCGTGGGCACCGCCTATGCGCAGGACGTCTCGGTGACCCGCACGAGTGTGGGGAGGCTGCCCGCAGTGGAGGTTCGTGTGGTGGCACCGTTGCCGGTGGTGGCCACGCTGGGGCCGCCCGCCTCCCTGGAGGTGAGCGGGCATGCAGTGGACATGGACGCGTGAGCAGCCGGGCACTGCCGGGGTCGGGCGCTCGGGCCGCGCCGCCGCTCCCGATGACCGGGACCGGGGCAGCGCCGCCGCCGCTCCCGATGACCGGGACCGGGGCAGCGCCGCCGCCGCTCCCGATGACCGGGACCGGGGCAGCGCCGTGGTGGAGTTCATCGGCCTGGGCCTGCTGCTGCTGGTTCCGGTGATCTACCTGGTGCTGACGGTGGCGAGGGTCCAGGCGGGGTCGTTCGCCGTGGTGGCCGCCGCCGAGCAGGCCGGGCAGGCGGTCTCGGTGCTCGAAAGCCGGGAGCTCGACCGCACCGGTGTCCACGACGTCGCCGCCGTGGCGGCCCAGGACCACGGCTTCGCGCCGCAGGACCTCACCCTCAGCGTCTCGTGCTCCGACGGGTCGTGCGAGTCCGCGGGGGCGGTGGCCACCGTGCACGCGAGTCTGGGCGTGACCCTGCCCGGCATGCCCGGGTTCGTGACGGCCCGGGTGACCACGCTGACCGCCGACGTCACCGTGGTCTCGGGGCGGTACTCGTGAGCGCGGGACCCGGACCGGTGCGGGCCGCGCGGACGGGGCGAGGGCGTCGTCGTGCGGGAGATCGCTGCCCGGCCCTCCCACTGGTCCGTGTGCGGGCGGTCGCTCCGGGCACCCGGGCCCGGAGTGCGGACCC